>JBEIJQ010000001.1:0-59662 GCA_040380145.1 Lewinellaceae bacterium
ATCAGAACACCGGCAGACTGACTATGAGGGCCACCTTATCGTTGCGGAGTTCTACCAGCCTCAGCAAATTCATAGTTTCGCTCTGGCAGTGCAGGAGCATGAACCTGCGGTATCCGATGGTCCAAGTGTCTTTGACTTCCACAGAGTAAGTGACCGGAATGGGGCCGCTGTTGGAAGATCCGAGCATGGTCGAAAAATCAATGGCTTCCGTGGTGGAATTTTCGTAGGGCAAGCTGGTCGTGGGAACCACTTTGGCTGGATCGTTGGACAGGATGGTCTCGAAATAATCGTGGTAGCGGAAAGTGGCGTAGCTGTGTCCGAACCGGCTGCAGAAGGCACGCCAAGTCGGGATCAGGATATCGGGTTTCTTGATCGTTTTGAGCAGCTTCACGTCGATTTTGAACAACGGGCCTTCCACGCAGTGGTTTTCCCTTCTGCCCGTGATCCTCTTGACGGATTTGACCGTCCAAAGATGGAACTGTTCGTCTTCCAGAATACTCATCAGGGTATCACCCGGCGCGACCGAGTACAACTGCTCGGTGCCGCCGTTTTCGGGGGTCAGGGCGTGTATGGTGCCGGTCCTTCCGAAGAAGTATCCGTTGCCCACATACAATTTTTCCACTTGAGCGCAGAGGCTCGGACTCGATGCCCAAACGCCCAACAAAAGAAGAAGAAGATTTCTGATCATATGTGATGGCTGACAATTAGGTTGCAAATATCTTAAATCTCTATTGATTCCTTCTTAAACTCCTCAAATAATTTTCCAGTTCCACATCGCTGCTGAACATGACTTCTCTGGGTTTGCTTCCATCTGCGGCTCCTACGATTCCGAATGCCTCGAGTTGGTCCATGATCCTTCCGGCCCGGTTATATCCCAGTTTGAGCCGTCGTTGGATCATGGAAGTGGAGCCGGACTGGTGGGTGACCACCAATCGGGCGGAGTCTTCGAAAAATTCGTCCAGATCCTCAACCGTTCGTGGGGTGCCGCCCTCGGTTCCGCTGCCGCCGCCCTCCATGCCGAATTCCGGCAGGTAGAAAGGAGCAGGATAGCCCCGTTGGTTGCCGATGAACTCGATGACGCGCTCGACCTCCGGTGTATCCACAAAGGCGCACTGCAAACGGGTGAGTTCGCCGCCGAGGGAAAGGAGCATGTCGCCGCGGCCGGTCAGTTGTTCGGCCCCACCGGAATCCAAGATCGTACGGGAGTCTATCTTGGAGGTGACCTTGAAAGCCAAACGGGCGGGGAAGTTGGCCTTGATCACACCGGTGATGATGTTCACCGACGGACGCTGGGTGGCGATGATCAGGTGGATGCCCACGGCGCGGGCCAGCTGTGCCAATCGGCCGAGGGGCAGTTCCACTTCCTTGCCCGCGGTCATGATCAGGTCGGCGAACTCGTCCACGACCAGAATGATGTAGGGGAGGTAGCGATGTCCGTTGTTGGGGTTGAGCCGCCGGGCGACGAACTTGGCGTTGTACTCCGTCAGGTGTCGGACGTTCGCTTTTTTGAGCAAATTGTAGCGCTCGTCCATCTCCAAGGTGAGGGAGTGGAGAGTCTGCACAACCTTGCTGGTGTCGGTGACGATCGGCTCGTCGTCGCCGGGCAAAAAGGCCAAGAAATGGTGGTCGATCCGGTTGTACGGCGACAGTTCGACTTTCTTGGGGTCGATGAGCACCAATTTGATCTGGGCCGGATGTTTTTTGTACAACAGGCTCATCAAGATCGAGTTGATGCCGACCGATTTGCCTTGCCCCGTGGCGCCGGCCACCAACAAGTGCGGCATTTTGGTGAGATCCACCACGAATACCTCGTTGTTGATGGTCTTGCCCAGCGCGATGGGCAGTTCCATGCTCGATCGGCGGAATTTTTCCGAGGCCAAAAGTTCCCGCAGGGGCACTATCTGCTTGTTGCGGTTGGGCACTTCGATGCCGATGGTACCCTTGCCCGGGATGGGCGCGATGATCCGAATGCCGAGGGCGGCCAAGCTCAGGGCGATGTCGTCCTCGAGGTTTTTGATCTTGGAGGTCCTCACCCCGGGAGAAGGCACGATCTCGTACAGCGTCACGGTCGGACCGACGGTCGCCTTGATGCGGGTGATCTCGATCTTGTAGTGGAGCAGGGTGTTGACGATCTGGTTTTTGTTCTGCTCCAGTTCCTCCCGATCCACGATGATCTGCTGGTCGTCATACGGCTCCAACAGCGAAAGCACCGGATTTTCGTATGCCGACAGATCCAAGGTGGGGTCATAGGGAGTAAGGCTTTCGTACGGTTCTTCGTTTGCCGAGTCGTGGGATGTGGCGGGCAGCTGAACAAGTTCAGTGCGGTTTAGACGACCCGTGTCCTCGTCCATAGCCGATTGAACGTCGTTGTTGGGCGTTTCAGCGATTTCCAGTTCGCCCGGCCCGCCCAAAGAGGACAGGGAGGGGCCAAGGGGGCGATTGTTGCCGGGCAGGTCGAGGTCCAGTTGGTTGCCGGATGCTCCCCGGGCGTGAGTTTGGGGAGCCGGACGCTGCCTGGGGGCAGGACTTTCAGCCTGAGAAGCGGCCCGTGGGTCATATTCTTCGTCGGCCTCCTCCTCCTCCTCTTCATCGGCGCTGCCGCCCCGTAAACCGCTGAACGCACCGGTCAAGGTCTCGAGACGGAACATGTCCGCGAAGTAGCCTTTGACTCTCTCCGGGCTGAGATTTTCAAAGCTCGGGTTGTAGCGCCACACCACGATCGCAAACATGACGAAAACCAACAGGGCCAAAATCCCCACGGTGCCCAACAGGTTGTACATCCAGTTGACGATTGCCCATCCGATGGTGCCACCCCAAGGGAATTCAGATATTTCGGTATGGTTGAAAAAAAACGCCAACAACGCGCTCGACCAGATCATCGTGGCCATGCCCCACCAAAAACGGGGCATCAGCCGACGCAGCGGAATGCCCTGCGTGAGATAATAACCGGCACCGAAGAAAAGATAGATGAATATAAAAGACGGAACCCCGAAAAGATCGTGTATGAAAAAATGCGCGACCATCGCGCCCAAGACTCCCAACCAATTGGCCGCTTCCACACCCGCGCCGAACAGCACGTCGAAATGAAAGTCTTCCACCCAAGCAGAGTCCTCCCACCAAGTGAACAGGTAAGAAGTAAATGCTACCAAGGAATAAAAGGAAAACAGAACCAACAGCAGGCCCAAAAGTTTTGGCATGCGCTCGTCTCCTACCAGCATTTTCATGGAAAATTGGCGGCGGACTTCCTTGGCGGCGGATTTACGTTTGTTTTCGGTTGCCATATTTGGGCAAATATAGATATTTGTCCTCATTATTTGCAAAACCTTTTGAACGGTCTGTTTTGAAAAATTTCGGCGCATCGCGGCAGCACATCCTCAACGCGAGGGGAACGCCCATCGATTGCGGTCGCCCCAAGGTGATGGCGATCCTAAACGTCACGCCCGATTCGTTCTACGACGGCGGCAGACTGGCCTCTGTGGACGACGCTCTGAAAAAAGCGGAAAGCCTGCTGGCAGAGGGCGCCGATATCCTCGACATCGGCGGCGCCTCCTCCCGCCCCGGCGCCGAGGAAGTGCCCGTCGAGACCGAATTGCGGCGCACCGTTCCGGTGGTCGAGGCCTTGCAGCGGCGCTTCCCACGGGCCATTCTGAGCATCGACACTTGGCGGTCCGCTGTTGCCCGGGAATGCCTCGACGCCGGAGCGCACATCGTGAACGACATTTCCGCAGGACGCTTCGAGCCTGAAATAATGGAGGTGGCGGCCCGCGTGGGCGCCCCCATGGTACTGATGCACTTGCAGGGCACGCCGCGTACCATGCAGGCCGATCCGCATTACGATGATTTGATCACCGAGGTCACGGACTTTTTCTTGGATCGGATCCGTGCGGCCCGGGAAGCTGGCGTGGTGGACATCGTCCTCGATCCGGGTTTCGGTTTCGGCAAAACCGTCGCCCATAATTTCACGCTGCTCGATCGGCTCTCCGATTTCCATATTTTGGATCTGCCCCTGCTGGTCGGGATCTCACGCAAATCGTTCGTTTACAAAACCTTGGGTGTTTCAGCCCGAGACGCGCTTAACGGAACTTCTGTGCTGCACGGATCGGCCCTCGAAAGAGGTGCTGCTTTCCTGCGGGTGCACGATGTCCGCGAAGCCCGCCAAGCCATCGCTCTACTCGAGGCGATGAACAACGATATTTTTTTATAAAAAATTGAAAATAAATTTTTTGTAAAAAATGCCCTTTTCCTATGAAGAGGGACTCGGGTAAACGGGATCTGACCGTTGATTCTCCTGCCATTTTATCTTGCTATCTTTGGCCCCGCAATCAATGACCATGATCACACTGACCATCGGAGGCCAAGCGGTCGAACTGCACAGATGCCGCGAAATGTTGGGCATACGCTTTCGGAGCGACGATTTTGCCCCTCGAGCATTTGCCCTCGGCGCATGGAAAGCTGTTGCGCATGGCCTCGGCGGTTTTGATCTGTTGACTGCGGATGGCCATGCCGATGCCGGAGAAGCCCTCGATGCGCTTCGCAACAACCCCGAGGTGCTATGTGCCACCCATGTGTACCGCTTTGCGGCTGATCCGGCGCCTCTGGTGCCCACGGGCGATCTTTTCGTAGTGTTCCGAGAAGACGCCTCCCACAATGCCTGTTTGTCTTTTTTGGATTCTTTTTTTCTGAAAATAAAAGAAATAAGGGGCAAGAATTCCGTTGTCGCACAGGTCACCGCTCTGTCGCCGAATCCGGTCCAAGTGGCTCTGCGGGCACAGGCCGATACCGATCTTGTGGAAATCTGCGAGCCCGATCTGGCATTTCCCCTTCGGTGGTCAACGGGCGGTGTGCCAACGGACCGATCCGAGACCATGCCGATCGAAGTGGAATCTCGTCGCGGCGCTCTTTCTCGGGTACAGGCCGCTCGCGAAGCCCTCGGACCGCTCGGCGCATATTGTGCGACGATCGCCGTTTTGGACGATGGATTCGAACTGACCCATCCCGATTTTTGCGACCGGATCCACTCTCCCCTCGATTTCGATAGGCATCCGATACCGACAGACGCGATAGCACACGGTACAGACATTGCCCGCCTGGCCTTAGCCCACGGCCCAGGGTCAGTTGCCCGGTTCATGCCGGTCCGGGCCGGTTGGCTGTGCGATTCTTTGTTCGAAAAAATCTGCGATGCCCTGATCGAAAACGGGGCCGACGCTCTGAATTGCTCCTGGGGTTTTCCGGGCGGCATCGTTTCTGCCCGCATCCGCGAAGCCGTTGCTCGGCTGGCCGTCGAAGGCCGTCGAGGCAGGGGTACGGTCGCGGTTTTTTCTGCCGACTGCGGAGCCGAGAGTCTTGGTCGGACGGCCCTGCCCGAAGTCCTGAGCGTGGGATGCTTTTGGGACACGCATAACAGCGACCGAGCGCTTCGAAACGGTCGGGAGATATCGATGGTAGCACAGGTTTCCGAGTTGGACGAGGCAGACGGCCCCCGTGTCTCTGCGGCGGCTGCGCCGATCGTGGCGGGCGCCGTGGCCATGGTCTTGTCGGTCAACCCCGATCTGACGTCCCAAGAGGTGAAGCTGCTCCTTCAAAGCACTGCCGATCGGATCGGCCGCCCCGATGATTACGATTCCGCCGGCCGTTCAGAGCGCTTCGGCCACGGTCTGCTCAATGTCCATCGCGCCGTGGTCAAAGCCCGCGGAATGACGGGCTTGGGCCGTCTCCCCTTTGTTGACATGCCCCCGATCTTGCCGAAGGCAACCGCGCATGGTTCCGTTTCCTCCGAAAACCCCACCAAGCTGTACCAGATTTCGTTCGGCAATCAGCTGATCGTGAAGACCGAGGCCCGGCGCGCCGGGCTGGACTTGGGCCTTTTTCTCCGAAAAAAAGAGGTGCCAAGACCCTCCGTCCGTGCTTTCGACAAATTGGGACGGTTCCAAAACGGCTCAGTCGTGCTGGTGCAAAACGATATCGAGCAGACCGACCAGTTTCTGATGGTCCGCGCCCAGGCCAACCAAGGCCCTTACGATCTACAGGTTGCCTTGGCCGGCACGGGCAAGCAACCTTCCGTGGCCGACTCCGAAACGCTCCGGGGCTGCACGCCGCTCAAATTCCAAACCATCGTCCAGGCAGAATTGGCCCGTGCGGGAGAGTCACATCTGTATCGCCTTTCGTTGGCCCCCAGGCTGCTGGCCCGTTTGCGGGTGCGGCCAACGGCCATCGGAACCATCGCCTTGTATTTTCGCCAGGGCGGCCTGCCCGATCCGATCGGGGCGCACTTCGACGCGGCGGTCGACGATCCGGGCTCAAACGAAAGCGGGCTCCTCGAAATGGAATTCGAAGCGCCCGCTCTTCAAGACGGCTTTTTTATGGTGCACGCAAGTGATGGTTTCGAAGGGAACTTCGACCTCGAAGTGCAACTGGGCATCTGATCCTTTACGGAAGATCGAAGTGTATTTCCATCGACGCCCAGGTCGTGGCGTCGTGGTCGTAATAGGCCTTGGCGGTCATGTGCAGCTCCGTGCCGGCGGGTAGCCCCGACAGGTCGATCGTATCCAGAAAACTGTAGTTGGGCAAGTGCAGGTGCGAGCCTTCCCACGAAAAGACCGTGGAGTCGTTGGCTTCGTTTTTCAGCTCCACTTCCGCGTCGTGCAGTTCATCGGAGGCGGTGAACAGCACCGACAGGACCACCTGAGAGGCATCGGCCAACGTGGAAGTGTCCAACGGGGAAATGATCGCGACCGATAGGGTCTGGTTGTCATATGTATGTGTATGGCAGGAGGCGAACCAGGTGGTGCAGACAGACAATGCGGTCAACAAAAAGATGCTTTTTTTCATGTCGAAAAATTTTTTTGAAAAAATTAAGGAATAAAAAATCGATGCTCTCGGGTGACTTTATCGGTACCGAACTCGTCCAAGTAGGCATCGGCCACGAGCGAAAATTCAGTGCCGGCTGTGTAAGTGGACAAATCCAGCAGGTGGGTATGTGTGTAGTTCTGCTGATGGGTATGCTGCTCGAAAAGATACGCGGTGTCGTTGTCCGCAGCGAGCACCACCCGAACTTCAATATCGTGCAGGCCGTCGGAGGACAAAAATTCCACGTTCAAAGGAACAGCCGTCGCATTGGCCACCACTTGTCCGGAGGTGGGAGATACCAATCGGATCTCGATCCCGGCATTGTCGCGAGAACATGAGGACGCCAAAAATGAAGCGGCGGTCAAAAAGAAAGCTGCAAAGATTTTACCAAGGGAGGAGAAGTGTGTCATTTCGAATCAGTGATTTGGTGAACTGTTGCAGATGCAAATGTACGGCATCAAATGCAACAATGTTGCATTTTTATTTTAGGGGGCTCAAAAAAAAATTTTTTGTTTACAAAAAGCGGTAAAAAAAACGTGTTGGGTTAAACAAAACTGCGTTTTCGAAGTTATCAAGCTGTATTGGGCGATGCAAATCGCTCCTGTACAAGAAAAAGTGTTTTCATGGTGGTAAAGTAGTATTAGTTTAGTTTTATAGTTTTAGTTTAAGCTAGATCCCCCGATGCAAATTGGGGGATCTTTTTTTAGAAAAAAATGTAATTTAGAAAGTCGAGAAAGTCATTTCGTTCTCGTTGGAAGGTCATTCCCCGTTGTATTCCACATAGTTTCGGGGCGTTTCCCAGAGCCTGATGCCGAGTTCGAAGCGAGTGTCGAGTTTTTCGCGCAGGAGCTGCCAGATGACATAGCAGATGTGTTCGGCGGTGGGGTTCAGTTCCTTGAACTGTGGCACCTCGAGGTTGAGGTTTTTGTGGTCGAAGCGATCTTCCACTTCTTCCTTTATCAGATCTGCCAGGTATTTCAGATCGATCAGGTAGCCGGTATCGGGATCCACCTCGCCCGTGACCCGTACCTCCAGGTCGTAGTTGTGGCCGTGGTAAAGGGGATTGTTGCACAGTCCGAACACGGCGCGGTTGCGTTCGTCCGACCAAGCGGAGTTGTGCAGCCGATGGGCGGCGTTGAAATGGGCGCGGCGGAAAGCGGAAATCCTCATGGCACGGGAAGGTTCGGGTGTTTGGTGCGAAGCCGCAGTCGCGGCATTTTGGAAAAAAGGTAATGTACTCTAAACAATTTTTTTGAAAAAAAAGATCGCGACGGATGTTTTTTGTTCGATCTCCACCGGCGCAAAAGGGGGACTTCGGCAGAGCAAATTTTTGGGCTTTTTGTCGTACTTTTGGCCGATAAAATCCCCATTTCGAACCATCACAATCGTTTTAGGCCCATGGAATTCAAGAACCTACTGCTCGAGGACATCAACGGCGTGTTGGTGGCCACCATCAACCGCCCACAGGCTCTGAACGCGCTCAACCAACAGACCATGTCGGATCTGCGGGCCCTCTTCCACGACCATGCGCCCGGTATCGAAGGGCTGAAGGGCATCGTGCTGACGGGTGCGGGCGAAAAGGCTTTCGTGGCCGGGGCCGACATTTCCGAGTTCACGGGCATTTCCGGTTCGGAGGAAGGCCGGCGGATGGCCCAGGACGGGCAGGATATCTTTTTCCTGATCGAGCGTTTCCCGAAACCGGTCGTGGCAGCCGTCAACGGTTTTGCGCTCGGCGGCGGTTGCGAACTGGCCATGGCCTGCCACATGCGCATTGCCGGGGCGCGGGCCAAGTTCGGGCAGCCGGAGGTCAATCTCGGAATCATTCCCGGTTACGGCGGCACCCAGCGCCTCGTGCAGTACATCGGCAAGGGCAAAGCGCTCGAACTTATGCTGACGGGCGATACGATCGGCGCGGAGGAGGCCCACCGCCTCGGGTTGGCCAATCACGTGACCGATGCCGGCCTCGAAGTGGCCAAGGCCATCGAACTGATCGAAAAAATTTCCGCCAAGGGGCCCGTTGCCGTGGCCATGGTGATCGAGTCCGTCAACGCTCACTTCTCCGACGACGGGTTCCGACACGAAGTCGCGTCTTTCGGGCGGACCACCGCCACGGAAGATTTCCAAGAAGGTGCCCGGGCTTTCCTCGAAAAGCGAAAGGCCGAGTTCAAGGGCCGTTGATTGCATGGAACTCACCCTTACGCCCGCGCTGCTATTTGCGGTCATCCTCGGCTATTTTGCCCTGTTGCTCGGTATCGGCATCTGGACCGGCAAGGACGATTCCAACGCCAATTTTTTTCTGGGAAACAGATCGTCCCCATGGTATGTGGTGGCGTACGGCATGATCGGCGGTTCGCTGTCGGGGGTCAGTTTCATTTCCCTGCCTGGAAAAGTCGCCTCCGACCACTTCGCCTACATGCAGATCGTGTTCGGTTATCTGCTCGGCTACCTCGTCATCGCCTTCGTGTTGATGCCGTTGTATTATCGTCTCAACCTTCCCTCGATCTACGGGTACTTGCGGGAGCGTTTCGGACCGGTTTCTTACCGCACCGGATCGGCATTTTTCATTCTGTCCAGAACGCTGGGCGCAGCCTTGCGACTGTTCATCGGCGCGATGGTGATCTACGATTTCGTGTTCGTGCACTGGGGCGTTCCCTTTTGGGTGACGGTGGTCGGTTCGCTGGCCCTCATCTGGCTGTACACTTTCCGGGGGGGGATCAAGACCATCGTCTGGACGGATACTTTCCAGACCACCTGCCTGCTGGTCGCGCTGCTGGCCACGATCTGGGCCGTAGGCCGTGAACTGGGCCTCGGTATCTGGGATATGCCCGGCGCGGTTGCCCGCAGCGAGATGTCGCAGATTTTCGTGTGGGACAATCCCCTCGGGGCGACCAACCACTTTTTGAAGCACTTCTTCGGGGGGATGTTCATCGCTGTGGCGATGACGGGACTCGACCAGGACATGATGCAGAAAAATCTCACCTGCCGCAATCTATGGGAGGGGCAGAAAAATGTTCTTTCGTTCGCATCGGTGCTGGTGTTCGTCAACTTTCTGATCCTGGGCGTGGGAGCCTTGCTGTACATGTATGTGCAAGCCAAAGGAATCCCGTTGCCCGATCGCCCCGACAAGGTCTATCCCGTGGTGGCACTGCTCCATCTGTCGCCCTTCATCGGGCTGGTGTTCGCCATCGGGTTGATTTCCACGGCCTATGCCAGTGCCGATTCGGCGCTCACCGCCCTGACGACTTCTTTTTGCGTCGATTTTTTGGGCTTCAAGACCGAGGAGGGACAGAACGGCCGCCGCGAGCACCTGTTGCGCCACACCGTCCATTTCGGATTTTCGCTGGTGATGCTGTTGGCCATTTTGGTTTTTGCCGGACAAAAAGGGCAACCCGTGATCGATTTGCTCTTCAAAATCGCCAATTTCACCTACGGCCCGTTGCTCGGCCTGTTCGCCTTCGGTCTGTTCACCCGCCGCACATTGGCCGACCGCTGGTCTCCGCTGGTCTGTCTGGTGGTTCCGGTCGGCTGTTATTTCCTCGACCAAAGCTCCGTGCAGTGGCTGGGTGGGTATCGTTTCGGCAATGAATTACTGATCTTGAACGGTTTGCTGACATTTTTCGGTCTGTGGGCGATTTCCCGGGGCGAAGAAAAAAAATCATTCATGCCGCAAGAAATACTTTGAAGCACTAACTTTGTGTTTAAGCTATATTTCGGTTCGGCCGCATTTTATTCCAGTAATTTTGATTGAATCATGGTTTTATCGAGAACTTCCGCCAAATGGTTCCTCTTGGGCCTGCTGCCGTTTTTGGCGACCGCCTTTTCCGGCGACGACTTGAAGCAGCCCCTCGTGGATTTCGTCCAGCGCGACTGGACGATCTGTCAAAAGTACGCACAGCAACAAGGTAAGCTGTATTATGTGCAGTTCACGGCCAACTGGTGCGCGGTATGCCACGGCCTCGACGAAACCGTTTATAGAGATCGGGCGCTGGTCGATTTCATGTCCCGCCACGTCGTGGCCCACAAGGTGAACGTGGACGATTTCGTGGACGACGGATACCGCTGGTCGGAGCAGTACGAAGTGGAGCAACTGCCCACGATCCTGATCTTCGACGAAAAAGGCAAATTGGTGGAGCGCCTCGAAGGCCAACAACAAAGCGCATCTTTGTTGGCCAAACTCCAACAATTACGGCCCACCGGCACGGCCGCGGCCAACAAGACGCCCAATCCGCCGGACGTGCAGCCCACGCCCCTTCCCCAAAACGCCGGTTATGCTCCTTATCAGGCCGAAAAACCGGTCGAAAAAACCGTGCCCAACGACGGAGCCTATAAGCCTTTCAATGCTCCGGTGCCCAAAATGAAGCCCGTGGCCAAGCCGATCGCCACCATGGCCGCACCGCCGGCCCCCGGCCAATACAAGGCCTACGAACTTGCCCTGTCGAAGGGGCCCGAAATCGGGTTCGGCCTGCAAATGGGCCTCTATGCAGAGTACGACAACCTGATCGCAACGGCCGAAAAAATCCGTAGAAACCATTCCGATATCGAACGCTTTTGGGTCATCGTGGACAACACGGGGGCAAAACCCGCTTATCGCCTTTTCTTCGGAAAATTCGCCACCGAGGCCGAGGCTCAGGCCGCTTCGGCCCGCTACCGGGCCAAAGGGCTGCCCACTTTGGTCAAACGCTACGAAAATCCGGCCCTTTGAGACCGTTGTAATCGATAAAAAAGGAACGGCGTCGGGGAAGCTCCCAGACGCCGTTCCTTTTTTGTTGGGCGCCTGTCACGACTCGGCAGCAGCCCATTGATCGTACTCCGAAAAGGTCAAATCCATGCCGTGCATGAGGGTAGTAATCTCCGCCCATTCCCCCCGCAACATATCGGTATCGTACCTTTGCAGCGCTTGGGCCGTTTTGATGACCAGGTGCAGGATCTCGCATTTTCTCTCCCTGGACAAATATTTCAACCGGTTCATGATGGAGTTCCAGTCCAATTTTTTTTCAACAAACAACTCCAACATTTGTCGATAATCGGAGATGATGTATTCCAACGATATCTGCACATCCATGCCCCCCACATAAAAATGGGGGGTCTTCGTGCAGTAGTTCCCACAGGACATGCGCCTCGTCGGAGGAAATTTCGCGGTCGCCGCCATAGACATACAGCCAGGCGGCCAGGGCAAGTTGGTTTTCGGAAAATTCCATGTCGGGGAGTCTTTTTAGATGATGGAAAAAATTGTTCGCTTTGATCGGGTACAAAATTAAGGGTTTGTCGAAACAAAAGTTGTTCGCAAAAGGCAATTTTACAACGATGCCCCGCTAAATTGCCGGTATCTTATCGCGACTTGTGCGGAAAAAGCCGCCCGTTCCACCATTTCCCCGGATCATTGTCGAGCAGTTGGTGCCCCCACCAAAAAAGCAGTGCCAATAGCAGGCCGCCCATGGCGCCCGCACCGACGTCCCTCGGATAATGGTGCACCAGCCAAACCCGCGAGAGGCCCACAGAAACGGCGCACAAAAGGCACACGGCCTTCCAGCCCGGACGATCGGCCAAAAACGACAGGAAACCGTACAGCGCGAAAGCCGTCAGGGTATGCCCCGATGGAAAACTGTCGGTGTGGCTCTGCAAAGGGGCAATGCCTTCCGCAAACCGGAGTTCATGCAGTCGTTGGCTTTGGAACAGCACCCAGTAGGGCCTCGGAAGGGAAAAAAAGGATTTCAACAGGTCGCTGATCCCCAATCCCACCAGGCCGATCAACGGAACGGCAATCGCCCATCGGTAGCGAACGAACAGGAACGAGAAAAATCCAAAGACGAAAATTTCTTCTTCCGACAAATGGGAAAAAAGGGCGAATGTTTTGTCCAACCAAGGGGTGCGCAGTTCACCGATCGGCCGGAACTGCTCGACCGTGTCGGGACGAAAAAAGGCGTATGCCAACGCCGACACGGCGAAAAGCATTGTTCCGCACAGGAACACCCGGTTTTTCAGGAAAAAAATTTTCAAGGGCAAAAAACGGTCGTACATGGCCTTCGTCCCAGGGTTCACCATTTCAGAAAATCCAGATCGGCCACCAGGGAAAGGATGTGGGAATACATCAGACCGGTGGAGGAGCCCACGTTGCCGAGGGCATAGTCCACCCGGAATTTCCAGATCCGAAGGCCGACCCCGAAATTGGGTTGCACGGTCCAGATCTTTTTCCCGTCCATTTGGGTGATCTGCTGGATGTTGTTCACTCCCATGCGCAGAAATACGAGTTGGTCGTAGCCCAATTCTGCCCCCAACACGGGATCCATGCTCACGGGATTGGTGCGGATCAACACGTTGCGGGCGCCGTCGGTCGTCAGCGAAACGTTGGCCTCGGCCAGCAGCGACATTTCCTTGGCCCTGGCTCCCGCCTGAGCCTTTTTTCGGTTCACTGTCCAACGGTGGCCCCAAGAGGCACCGAGAACCAAGCGTGGCAGGGTGACTTCTAGGGAATTTTGGGGGATTTCGTTGCCGGTCGTTTGGAGCACCTGTTTTTCCTCCTCCGTCAAATCGAAGCGCCACGCGTTGAAAGTGGATGTCAAGTCGCGGGCCACCGCGCCGAAACGCCAATCGCCCCGCAAGTACTGGGCGCCGGCGTCCAGTCCGAATCCCCAGGCCGAGGCAAAACGGCCGATCTTGTGGTGCACGATTTTCACGTTGCCGCCCCAGCTCAGCCCATCCACCTTGGTTTTTTGCGCGTAGGTGATCAGGCCCGCATAATCAGCGGCTGAAAAAGGGGTGACGTTGTCGTAGTTCACCACGCCGTTTTCGTACAGACTGAGGGTGTTGGGGATGTTGTCGATGCCGAACCGCACAAAAGAAAGCCCCAATACCCGGTTTTGGTCGCCAATGGGACGCGCCACGGCGGCATAGTCGTAATTGGCGATGCTGCCGAACCATTCGGCGTGCATGAAAGAGGCCTGTAGGTGTTTGAGCTCCGCAAGCCCCGCGGGATTCCAATAAGCGGCCGTCACATCCGATACACCGGCCACGGCGGCGTTGCCCATCCCGAGGGCCCGTGCGCCCACGCCGATCGAGAGGAACTCGTTGGAGTACTTTTGTCCGATCATTCCGAATGGAAGCGCCAACAGCAAAAAAGGGAGAAAAAATCTGATCATGATCGGGGCTAAACGGTTCGTCAAATGAAAGCTCAAGTATAAAATCATTCTTCGGGCAAAAGTCCGAACTGCCGGAGGTGGTGGGAGCTGTGGGTCCAAAGAAAATCCTCCCACCGCGCCCGATCCAAGTGGCCGAGCAGGGGATGGGCGGCCGTTTTTTGCGGATCCTCAGCGTATGCCGCAAAAAAGGCGTCCACGATCTCTCTGAGGGCCGCGACTGCTGCCGGGATATCGGCATAAGCGATGGGTGCCGGCGATTCCGAAACGAATGGAACCCGCAGGTCCCGCGGGATGGGGGTGCGATTGACGAACGTGTGCCAACGGCGCTTTTCCACCTGTTCGGGCGTACCGGCCACGGGCACATCCACAAAGCCGAGCGCCAGGCCGAAAGGCAGCGCCAAGTGCTCCACCATTTGCTGGGCGTTCATTTTCCCCCAAATGGGCACCGTGTCGGGCTGCAAACGGTCCAGCAGTTCGAACAGCGTTCCGGACAAATGTTCTCGGTGTGTCATGTTGCGTCAAAGTTCCAGTAATCCTTCGGGGAGGTCGAAGGTGACTTGTTTTTGCGTTTTATCCAAGGCGTTTATGAATCCTTGGTGCAGGGGCACGAGCACTTCCCGCCCGTCGATGTCGATCACGGCCATTTCCTGTTGGGGCCATTGCTGTACTTCCCGTATGGAGCCGAGCGGCCCCGAATGGAGATCAGAGGCATGGTAGCCGGCGAGGAAAGCATAGCTCGGCCCAGAGTCCGTTTCGGTTTCGGGAAGGTCTTTGGGGAGATCCTTTGCACGGGCAAAAATCTCTTTGTGGCAAAGGATTCTGGCAGCCTCCGGAGTGTCCATTCCTTCCAATTTGACGATGACCTCCGGAAAACTGCCCCGGATCTGTTCGACAAAAAAAGGCGTGGGCACATCCCTGATCGGCAGGAATACGGCCCGCAAGGATTCGAAGGCGTCCCAGAAACGATCCTCGATCGCGCATTTCACTTCGCCTTTGACCCCGTGGGTCTTGCGTGTTCGGCCAATCGCCAACAATGTTTCGGACATATAGGGTCTTTGATTATCGATTTTTTTATGGACCTTTGCACAAAATTAAGAAAAGATGCGCTTATGAGATGGCTGATCTTGTTCTTGGTGTTCGGAATGCCGCTGCTCCTGCTCGGCCTTTTCGTGTATCAGGGCTATCGCCAAAAAAAAGATCGGCGCGGATGATAACCGAAGTGTTCATTTTGTAAAAAAACACACACAAATTTTTCGATGGGCCAGTACGATTTTGCTTATCTGCTCACCTCCGATGCTTGGGTCAGTTTGCTGATGCTCACTTTCATGGAAATCGTGTTGGGCATCGACAACATCATTTTCATCACCATTGTGGCCAACAAGCTGGATGCTCGCCAAAAACCGCTTGCCCGCAACATCGGGCTTGGTTTGGCGATGATCCTCCGGATCATTCTCCTCTTCGGCATTTCTTTTATCCTTCAACTGCAGCATCCCCTGCTTGCCGGCAAGGGGATCGAGCTCTGGGGCCTGCATTTCAACCCGACCGGTCAGAGCCTGATTCTGATCGCCGGCGGACTTTTCCTGATGATGAAAAGCGTGTCCGAAATCCACGGCAAATTGGAAGGCGCTTCCCACAGCGAAGAAATGGAAGGGGCTAAGAAAGTGGCAGCAGGGCTCGGTATGGTCGTGGTCCAGATCGCGGTCATCAACATCGTCTTCTCTATTGACTCCATCCTGACGGCCGTGGGCCTTACCCAAAACGTTTGGGTCATGGTGCTCGGCGTGGTTTTCTCCGTGATCGTGATGATGCTGTTCGCCGGCCCGGTGGGCCATTTTGTCAATGAACACCCGACCATCCAAATGCTCGGGCTTTCGTTCTTGATCCTGATAGGCTTCATGCTGTTCGCGGAAGGGGCTGCCCAATCCGGCATGTTCGGGGTGGAAGAAATCGTCGCCCAAGCCGGCCAAGAACTGCCCGAAAATTCCGGTGGGCATCACCACACGGAAGTCGTCCCCAAGGGTTATCTGTATTTCGCCATTTTCTTCTCCCTGACAGTTGAAATGCTCAACATTCGCATGCGCAAACGCTCCAAGCCCGTTCAAATGCGCGGCGTCGTCGAAGAGGCCAAGGAGGAGGGCATGTTGGACTGACCGCCTTTTTTACAAAAAGCCCCCCTTGCGAACATATGAGGAGATTTGCAAATCAAAAAAAGCCCAACGACAATGTTGGGTTTTTTTGATTTGCTCGTTAAAAGGTCTTTTTCCCAATGACAATTTTGGGGTCTACTAGGCTGCAATTGCAGGACCTGTCCCCACCCATTGTTCCGCCCCTGGCATAGCCGCGTGCAAAGCCCGCTGTATGGGCGGGGGAAAGCCCCGCACCTACTAGCAGACGAACGTCTTGCGTTTTTTGCCCAATCTTCCGCCGGAGATGGCATGGGGGATATACTCCGGTCCAAACGGCACTTTGCAGGCGGTGCCGCCCATGTCCACCTTCACCTTGCCGATGCGTTGGGAGGCGGCGAGGGCTTGCTCGTGCAGGGGCACGGTGAAAATGCCGGCGGCCAGCACAAAGCCGTTCATGGTGTAGCGCACCCGATTGGGGGCGCGGTGGATGTCGTTGGCCACGTGTTCGATCCGTTCGCGCAGGCGGTCGAGCGGCAATCGATCGTCGGCAACAAGGCCGAGCAGGCAGGAGAGAGTAGCCCAGCCGGAAGCGGCGATCTTTTCCTCGGGCGAGGCGATCCACCGCTCGGCCAACTCCCAGCCGAGACCGCTTTCTGAGGCCATCCACGCCACCGTGTATTCGCTCACCATGTACCAAGTGGACTCTTGTGCCCATCGGTCCAGGTCTGCCTGGGCGAATTGGGCCGGCTCGGCGATGAGGCCCGCCAGATACTGGGCATCCGAGTTGCCCGTGGCGTACAGTTCGAGCGCCAGCGGATGGTTTTTCTTGATCTTTTTGACCAATGTTTTCAGGTCGCCGACCTTCACACCGTGGGTATTTTCGGGCGCGCCGTGGTTGCGATAGATCTTGCGGCAGGTTTCGGTGCCCATTTCGGACAGGGCGGCCATCGTTTCAGAGAGGTTCATGCGCAGGATTTTGGTTTGGGGAGGGAGCAGATTTCGTCAAAAAAAGGCAACTTTGGGGCTTCGCCCAAAATTCGTTTTTTTCTTTTTTTTTCGAGAAAAAATTTTTTCCAAAAAAAATAAACCCCTAGCCCCCGAAACATGATCAGACGCGATTTTATCAAAAAAGCCGGCACCTTGGCCCTGGGCGCGCCCCTGATGTGGCAGGCCGACCGTTTGTTTGCCGCTGCTCCAGCCGCTTCGCCGTGGGGGTTCGAACGGGCCGATTTCGGCGAGGGTTTCAAATGGGGCGTGGCCACCGCGGCGTACCAGATCGAGGGCGCGTGGGACCAGGACGGCAAAGGCCCTTCCATCTGGGACGATTTCGTTCACCGGCGCCCGGGCAAGATCAAGACACGCGAAAACGGCGATGTTTCCTGTGATTTTTACCGCCGATACAAAGACGATATTGCCCTGATCAAGGCCATGAACCTCGGCGTTTTCCGTTTTTCCACTGCTTGGAGCCGCATTTTGCCCGAAGGCATCGGCGCCAAAAACCAACAGGGGCTGGATTTTTACGATCGGGTGGTGGACACCTGCCTCGAGGCCGGGGTCGAGCCGTGGATCACCCTGTACCATTGGGACCTGCCCTTGGCTTTGGAGAAAAAGGGCGGGTGGGCCAACCGCGAGATCGTGAACTGGTTTGCCGAATACGCGGATCTGGTGACGCGGACCTACGGGGACCGGGTGAAAAATTGGATGGTGCTCAACGAGCCGGCCGCATACACCGCCCTCGGTTATCTGGCCGGGATGCATGCACCGGGCCTGATGGCCCCCAAAAAATTCCTCGCCGCGGTGCACCACGCCACCCTGTGCACCTCGGAGGGCGCGCGCGCGGTGCGCGCCAATGCGCCCGGCGCCCAGGTCGGCAGCACCTTTTCCTGTGCAAAAGTGTATGCCAAAAACATCCTGCCGCGTACCCTCGAAGCCGCCCATCGCCTCGATGTGATGCTCAACCGCCTGTTTCTCGAGCCGGTGCTCGGGAAGGGGTATCCCACCGAAAAATTCGAATTTTTGCAGGGCATCGAATCCTTTGTGCGCCCGGGCGACGAGGCCAAGATGGCCGTGGATCTGGATTTTGTGGGACTGCAAAACTATACGAGGGCCGTGGCCGAGCATTCCCTGCTGCCCTATGTGTGGTTCCGCGACATTCCCGCCAAAAAACGCGGGATCGCCCCCGAAAACACCACCGACATGGGCTGGGAAGTCTATCCCGAGGGCATCTACGAGATGCTCCGACAGTTTGCCGCCTATCCCAACATCCCGCCCATCATCGTCACCGAAAACGGAGCGGCCTTCCCCGACGCGGTCGAGAACGGTGCCGTGCACGATGCGCGCCGGGTGGAATACTTCCAACGCTACCTCGCAGAGGTGCTGCGGGCCAAACGCGACGGAGTGGATGTGCGCGGCTACTTCGTGTGGACGCTGATGGACAACTTCGAGTGGGCCGAAGGGTATCGCCCCCGTTTCGGACTGGTGCACGTGGATTTCGCCACCCAGCAGCGCACCGTCAAGGATTCGGGCAAGTGGTTCCGGGATTTCTTGGCCTAATCGCCGATCGTCAGAACCACCTTGCCCATCTGTGCGCCGTTTTCGAGGTGCCGCATCGCGCTTTCGCACTCTCGGAGCTCAAAAACCCGGTCCACCTTCGGAACGATGCGGTGATTACCGACCATCTCGACGAGCGCGGCGAATTCCGAGGAATTTCCCATCGTGCTGCCCAGCAGCGACAGTTGTTTCCAAAACACTTTTTGGGGAGAAAGTTGGGGCACGGGGCCGGCGGTGCCGCCGAAAAACACGATCCGGCCGCCGGGTTTGGCCAGATCCAGCAGTTGGTTGAACTGTTCGCCGCCGGCGGAGTCCATGATCACATCGAAGCCGTCGGTTTTTTGGAGAAGTTTTTGTGCCCAATCTGGGTCCCGGTAATTGGCACCGCCGCAGATCCCAAGCGTTTGCGAAAGGACGAGCTTGGCGTCGGAACCGGAGGTTGCCCACACTTCTGCGCCGGCGGCATGGGCCAGTTGGGCGCCGATCGTGGCCACGCCGCCTCCGATGCCCGTGACCAACACCCTTTCGCCCGCTTGCAGACCGGCCCGGGCGAACAGCGCCCGAAAGGCGGTCAATCCGCCCAAGGGAAGTGCCGCGGCTTCGGTCCAGGTCAGATGGGCCGGTTTGGCCACCAGATTTTCCACGGGCACCGACACGAACTCCGCGAAGGTTCCGTTGTCGGGCATCCCCAAGATGCGGTACCCCTTGCCCTGGCATTTCGGCGAGGGGCCCCAGTGCAGGGAAGGGTTCACCACTACCTCGCGCCCTATCCAGGTGGGATCGGCTTGCGATCCGACGGCCTCTACCGTGCCGGCGCCGTCGGAGCCGAGTACCACGGGCGTCTTGATGCCGGCGTACTGTCCTTTTTGTATCCACACGTCGCGGTGGTTGAGCGCGGCCGCCCGGAGCCGAACGAGCGCTTCGCCCGGGGCCGGTTCGGGGCTGGGGATTTCGGTCCATTCGAGGGGGGCGTTTTTTTCGCGGAGCAAAAGGGCTTTCATGTCGGTCGTGGATCGGTTTTTTTCGAAAAAAAGGGAAGCCGCGAAAATACTATATTTGCCGACAAAAGCCGCCGGCCCTTGGCGGCCCGTGCACTATCGCCCACCGTCCATTTTTGCCGACGACTTTGAAAGACACTTTCAGACACAAAGGCCTTCGCCGCCGTTTGGTGGAAGAACTCCGCGGAAAAGGTATTCGCGACGAGTCCGTTTTGGCGGCCATCAACGCCGTGCCGAGGCATTTTTTTCTGGAAAAAGCCTTCGAAGAGATCGCCTACGAGGACCGGGCGTTCCCCATCGGGGCCGACCAGACGATTTCACAGCCTTTCACCGTGGCCTATCAGACCTCTTTGCTGGAAGTGCACGCCGGCCAGTCGGTGCTGGAAATAGGCACCGGATCGGGCTATCAGGCCTGTGTGCTGGCCGCGATGGGCGCCCATGTGTGTACCCTCGAGCGACAGGAAACGCTGTACCGCCAGGCCCAGGTGATGTTCATGGCCTTGGGCTTCGAGCATGTCCGGGCGTTTTTCCGCGACGGTTACGGCGGTCTGCCCGAAATGGCCCCTTTCGACCGCATCTTGGTCACCTGTGGTGCGCCCGAAGTCCCCGAAACGCTGAAAGACCAGCTGCGCATCGGCGGCATCATGGTGATCCCGGTGGATGAGGGCGCGGGCGACCAGCGCATGATCCGATTGCGCCGCACGGGCTCCACTTCGTTCGAGGAGACCCGTTTGGACCGTTTCCGTTTCGTGCCTTTTTTGAGGGGAAAATCCTGAACAGATGCGTTCCTTGCTCTATGGGCTGTGGGTGTTGGTCAGCGTGGCGGTTTTGGTGACCACGCTCCTGTACCTCGCTCCGGTGGATCCCGCGCTGATGACTTTCGGACAAATGGCCGACAAAAAAGCCGTCGAGGCCAAGCGCGCCGAACTGGGCTTGGATCGGCCCTTGTGGCAGCAGATCGGTTCGGCGTTGAACGACCTGTCGCCCCTTTCGTGGCATGTGCCCGAGCGGCCGCCGAGGACGGCGCACCTCGTGCTGTTGCGCATCGGATCCGGATCGTTGGCCCTGAAGTGGCCTTGGTTGCGGGAATCGTATCAGAACGGCCGTCCCGTGCACGAACTGATCGCGCAGGCCCTGCCCGGCACCGCGCTGTTGGCCCTCGCGGCCATTGCGTTGGCCGTGTGCATCGGCTTGCCCCTCGGCGTTTTTGCGGCCCTCCGCCGGGGCACGGTCCTCGATGTCGGCGTGCAAGCGGTTTCCACGCTGGGGATTTCGCTGCCCGGCTATGTGGCCGGCATCCTGTTGGCCTATGTTTTCGGGGTGCTGCTTTCCGAACGGACGGGCCTCGACCCGTTTGGGGCCGTGTTCGATTTCGACGACTATGGAAATCCCACGGTGGTGTGGTCCAATCTCCTGCTGCCCGCCGTGGCGCTGGGTATGCGTCCGGTGGCGCTGATCGCCCAACTGTCGCGGGGCTCGATGATCGAGACCTTGTCGCAGGACTTCGTGCGCACGGCGCGCGCAAAAGGGCTTTCTCCGGCCTCGGTTTTTTGGAAGCACGCCCTGCGGAACGCTCTGACGCCCGTGCTCACCGCCACCTCGGGCTGGTTTGCGGCGCTTTTGACCGGGGCGGTCTTCGTGGAGCGGGTTTTCGCCTATCCGGGCTTGGGCAACACGTTGGTCGAGCACCTGTTGGCCTTCGACATTCCGGTGGTCTTGGGCATTTCGCTCTTCATGGCCGCCGTTTTCCTGACGGTCAATGCGTTTACAGACCGTTTATATGTTATTTTGGATCCGCGTTCGGGCCGTTGACGGTCAAAGAAAATCCACGTCCACGGAATACGGGTACTGCATCAGATAGCCGACCGCCGTGTCCACATCGAGGTTTTTGAAAAAAATGCGGTACATCGTCTGGGTGATCGGCGCGTGAACTTTGTGGGCATCGGCGATTTTTTTCATCGTTTCCAGCGTGCTCGGCCCTTCGGCCACCTCGTCGGCGTCCGTTTGGATCTGTTGGAGGGTTTCGCCCCGGGCCACCCGGAAGCCGAGGGAGTAGTTGCGGCTGTTGGGTGAGGCGGCGGTGGCGATCAGGTCGCCGATGCCGGCCACACCCAAAAATGCGGGGGTGTTGGCGCCGAGCGCCTTGCCGAGGTGGATCATTTCGGACAGTCCGCGGGTCACCAACAAGGCCCAAAGATTGAGGCCGTATCCTCTGCCTGCTAGGGCGCCCGCACCGAGCGCGATGATGTTTTTCAGCGCACCGGCCAGTTCGGCGCCCACGATGTCGTGGTTGCCGTACACTTGGAAACGATGGCTGCGCAGCGCTTCCTGCCCGGCACGGATCACCTCCGTGTACCGGCTGGCCAACAAGGTCGCGGCGGGTTGACCCGCGTTGATCTCGGCGGACAAGTTGGGACCCGACAGGCAGCCGATCCGCACCACTACACTTTCTTGCGCGATCACTTCGCTCATCGTGGACAGGTGCTTGCGCTGCAGGGGGGCGACCCCTTTGTAGTGGAAAAGATCGAGTCCTTTGGTGCCGTGGATCAGTATATGGGAGGGTTTCAGCAAGGGGCCCAGATCGAGCATCATATCCCGGAAATAGGCGGACGGGACGATGGGGAAAATCAGGCCGCACTGTTCGGCCAACTCCGCCAGATCGGTCGTGGGGCGGACCCTTGGGTGCAGTTTTCCTTTGGTGAAACTGCCCTGCCTCAGTTCTTCCACGGTTTCGTCGCGGCGGGCAAAGAGCAGCACTTCGCCGTTTTCGGCCAGCAGGTTCGCCACGGCCAGTCCGAAACTGCCGGAACCCACGACGCCGTAGATCTTGGACGGGCTTTCGTCCGGGAGAAGTGGAAGGGATTGGTCGGGCATTTTCGGGATTTTTTTCTCAAAAAAAATGGAAATCAGCGGGCCTGGTATGCTGAGCCCATCCGGTCCAGCATGAAGGCCAGCTTGTCGGTCTCCTCTTCGATCACCATGTTGGTGGGCTTGCCGGCGCCGTGGCCGGCGCGGACATCGATGCGGATCAGGCAGGGCTCAGGGCCTTGTTGGGCCGCTTGCAGGGCGGCGGCGAATTTGTACGAGTGGGCCGGCACCACGCGGTCGTCGTGGTCGGCCGTGGTGATCAGCGTGGCGGGGTAGTGGCAGGGGCGGCAGTTGTGCACCGGCGAATAACTGTAGAGGTAATCGAACATTTCGCGGCTCTCGTCACTCCGTCCGTAATCGTCCGCCCAAAAGTAGCCGATCGTGAACCGGTGGTAGCGGAGCATGTCCAGCACCCCGACGCCCGGCAGGCACACCCCGAACAGGTCGGGCCGCATGGTCATGCAGGCGCCGACCAGCAGTCCGCCGTTGGAGCGGCCCTCGATGGCGAGCTGTTTGGGCTGCGTGTAGCCTTGCTTGACGAGGAACTCGGCCGCGGAGATGAAATCTTCGAACACATGTTTCTTTTGCAGCTTGGTGCCCGCCTTGTGCCAGGTTTCCCCGTATTCACCGCCCCCACGGATGTTCGCCACGGCATACACGCCGCCCTGTTCGAGCAGGGCGATCACTTGGGGCTTGAAGGCCGGTGTCACGCTGATGTTGAAGCCGCCGTATCCGTACAGCAGGGTGGGGCGTTTGCCGTCCAACGGAAGGTTCTTTTTGCAGGTGACGAACATGGGCACACGGGTGCCGTCGGCCGATGCATAAAAAACCTGCTTGGTCTCGTAGTCGTTCGGGTCAAAGGTCAATCGGGGCGCGCTCAACGCCGAAACGGCGCCCGTGGACACCTCCAAGCGGAAAACGGAGGTCGGTCGCAAAAAAGAAGAAAATGTGAAGAACGCCTCGTCCGAATCGGGTTTGCCATTGATGGTCCCCACCGTGCCCAATTCGGGCAGGACGGGCGTTTGCACCACTTGTCCCTGGCGGTCGCAGATGCGCAGTTCGTTGGCCGCATCGCGCAGATACAGGCACACGAAACGGCCTCCGATGTGCTCGGCCGAGGTGAGCACCTGTTCGAGGGCGGGCACCAGCGTTTTCCAGTTTTGGGGCTCGGGGCGCACCGCGTCGATCTCGATGAGCCGATAAGTCGGAGCGTCGCGGTTGGTCAGCACGAATAGTTTGGAGCCTTCGTTGCCGATCACCGAAAAATCGTGTTCGAATCCGTCCACGATGGGCCTGAATGTCTTGCCGGGGCTTTGCAGGTCGCGGATGAGCAGGGCGTTGCCGCTGGTCGAGCGGGCGGGGTAGAGGAGCAGGTAGCGGCCGTCCCGCGTGGTCTGCACGCTGAACCCATGGTCGGGATGGCCCCGGTCTTCATAGACCAGCTCGTCGTCCTTTTGGGAGGTGCCCAGCCGATGGTACTTGATCTGCTGGTTTTCGTTCTTGTCGGAAAGGGGCCGACCGTTTTCGTCGGCCGGATAACTGCCGTAAAAAAAACCTTCGCCCGACCATGCCACGCCCGAAAATTTGGTCCATTCGACCGCGTCGGGCAGGTTCTGGCCGCTTTGCAGGTCCTTGACGCGGATCGTGCGCCAGTCCGAGCCGCCGTCCACGACATCGTATGCGAGGTAGCGGCCGTCCTTGGAAAAATAAACGGCGCCCACCGAAACCGTCCCGTCCTCCGAAAGTTGGTTGGGATCCAACACGAGTTCGGCCTCCCCTTCGCCGGGCGATCGACGGGCGTACAGAACACTTTGGTTCTGCAAGCCGTCGTTTTTGAAAAAATAGTATCTGTCACCTTCTTTGGAAGGAGCCGAAAGTTTTTCGTAGTTCCACAGTTGAGTGAGCCGTTCGGCAATGGCCGGACGGAAGGGGATCTTCTCGAGCAGCGAGAAGGTCCGGGCGTTTTGGGCCGTGACCCACGCGCGGGTCGCCGGCGTGTCGGGGTTTTCCAACCAACGGTACGGGTCCTGCACCAGGGTACCAAAGTAGTCGTCCTGTACGTTTTCTTGCGGGGTCACGGTCTGTTGGAATTTTTTCAGAAAAAACAAGACGGCGGCGACGAACAGAACGGGGACGCCGATGGAGTACAATTTTTTCATGGGGAAAGGAAAAGTGGAAAGGGGGGCGGAAAGTGCCGGAGCCCGAAATCGGCTTATCTTCGCGGCCGGAATCGGGCCGTGAAATGGGGGCCACGAAATTACCGCTATTTTTTTTTCGGACAAAATCGAACGAATGGGCACAGCCAACACTTGGCGGTTCGGCCGCTGTTGTTTCCCCCACGCTTTCCCGTGGGTCGCCTTGTTATTGGGTGTCGCGCTGTCGGTTCCCTCGACGGTGTGGTCGCAGATCCAGGCCACCGACCAGCAGGGCCGCAAGATCCTGGTCTATCCGGACGGGACTTGGAAATTGGTGGACAGCACAGCCGCCACAGCGCCCCCGACCGCTCAACACGAACCGCCCGCCCGCCAGGCCAAACCCAAAGAAAAGCAGCCCGCCCAGCCGCGCGACAAAGACAAAACGCCGGCCAAGCGCGCCAAGGCCGATCTCGATGTGTTCGGCGAGGCCCTGCAATTGGACACGGCGGGGTTGGCCCAAAAGGAGCGCGACATCGTCGCCGAGGTCGCGCTCCCGTCTGCTTCCGACACTGCGGCGACGGCGATGACCGCCCCGACCGATCCCGCGCCCATCCTGATGGCTCCGCCGCCCGCGACCGCGGACCGTTGGAAAACCCCGGTCGCCGCACAGGTCCTGCCGCACCCCGGCACTTCGCAGCCCTGCAGGCTCGTGCGCGATCAAGTGGACGAGTTCACCGGCAAGCGCCTGCGGACCGTCGCCGAATCCTATTTTTTCGGCCATCGGCGCAACGACGAAACGGAGGGTGGGGCCAAACCCTCCCCAAAGGACGACTACCTGTCGGTCTTTTCGGGACTGTCGCAAGAGGGCGAGAACTGTTTTCTGACCGTGACCTTTCTGCTGCACTCGCCCTATGGCCGCGCGGAATACGGATACATACCGGAGCGGGCCCCGTTCCAGCTGATGACCGTTTCCGGAGAGGTCGTCGCACTGACGGCCATGAGCGCAGACCGGGGCCGGGTGGTGGGGGATGAAACCCATTACCGGGCACTTTTTTACTTGGATCCCAAGATCCGAAAGACCTTGCAGAGCGCGGAGGTGGACAAGGTCCGCTTCGGTTGGAGCGGGGGAAGCGAGACCTACGAAGTGTACGATGTGGATTTCGTTTCCCGCCAGTTGAAATGTCTTTTTCCCAAGTAAAAACAGTCAGAAAAAAGGGCGGCTATCTGAACCGATAGAGGTCCGACAGTCCGGAACCGCTGGTCAACAGTATGGCCATCAATTCGGGAAACCGATCGGGCGTGCAGGCAAACGACGGGATATCCAGATCGCCCAGTTTTTGTGCCAAGTGCTGGTCGAAAGAGGGCGCGCCCTCGTCGGAAAGGGCCAGCAGCACGACCATGCGCACACCGGAGCGCTTCAGTTCGGCGCATTTTTTCAACATCTGGGCAGCATTTCCTCCCTCGTACAGGTCGCTGATCAGCACCAAAACCGTCTCTGCGGGCCGGGCGATCAGTTTTTCGCAGTACTTGAGCGCGTTGTGGATGTCGGTGCCGCCGCCCAGTTGGGCGGCAAACAGCAGTTCGACGGGGTCTTCCAGGTCCTTGGTCAGGTCCACGGCCGCGGTGTCGAAAACGACCATTTTGGTGGTGATCGAACGGATGCTGGCCAGCACCGCTCCGTACACGCCGGCATATACCACCGAAGCGGCCATCGAGCCGCTCTGGTCCACGCACAGGATGATGTCCCGCAGGCTTTTTCCCTTGCGGCCGAATCCTTCGAGATCTTGGGGGATGATGGTCTTGAACTCGCTCTGGTAATGCTTCAGGTTGCGCCGGACGGTGCGTTGCCAGTCGATCTCGTGGATCCTCGGGCGGCGGTTGCGCACTTGGCGGCTCATCGCGCCGGCGATGGCTTCGCGCAGGGGCGCCGACAATTTTTTTCCAGGTCTTCTACCACTTTGCGGACGACCGTTCGGGCCGTGTCGCGGGTTTTTTCGGGCATGGCCCGTTTGAGCGAGATCAGGGTGCCGACCAAGTGCACATCGGCTTCGATGGTGCTCAGCACCTCGGGTTCGAACAGCAGCCGGTCCAGTTCGTATTTTTCGATGGCGTCCTTGATCATGATCTGCACCACCGATGTAGGGAAATACTGCCGGATGTCGCCCAGCCAGCGGTTCAGGCGGGGCGCCGAACTGCCCAACCCGCCTTTCCGGTCGTTTTCCGAATTGCGTCCTCCTTTTTCGGAAGAAAGGTCGCCGTACAGGTCTTCGAGCGCTTTGTCCATTTCCCCTTCGATGCCCGACAGGGGCACGCTCTGTTCGGGATCCGACGGGGCTCCGAGTATCAATCTCCAGCGTTCCATTTGTTGTAGTTGGTTTTTGTGGGGGGCAAAAAAGCGATTTTACGCTTTGCGGTGTTTGTTGAGGGCCTCCACCAACAAATGTACTCGGGTGTTGGGATTTTGTTTGACAAAGTCACGATCCTCTCCGAAGTTTTCGTCGTAGTGTTCGTTCAGTTTTTTGGCATGTTTTATCGCCTTGTTCTCGTCGCAATACTCGCGCAGGACCGAGTACATGTCGGGATGGTTTTTCTCATATGTAAATTCGGGTTTTTGGACACTTTTTTTACATGCTTTTCAATCAGTTCTTTGTATTCATCTCTCGAGTGGCCGCTGGTGAAATAAGCAAAATGAAGCAGGTACCAAATTTCGAAAGCCTCATTTGACCACGCACAATCGATCTTGTTTTGAGCGCCCATTTGAATGGCCGAATTGAAATCTTTGTCAAAACTGTCCTTGTCGAAAACCGCCCAGACCTGGTCATACTCTCGATTATTTTCTTTTTCCCGAACAGCTCGCAACCTAATGGTTTCGCCCACCAAAGAACGGGTGTTCATGCCTACGCCTTTGATTTCGACATCCACGAGACCGACCGGCAAGGATTTTTTGATGGAGTCAAAATAATTGGGCTCGGTTCTTTCCCCTTCGCAAACGATCAAAAAATACTCCCGCAAAATCCGGTTGCCCGGTTCGCGTTTTTTTTCCTTGCGTTCGAATTGTATGCGTTTGGAAAGATCTAATTTCGTGATCCGTGCCATTATGAAAGCAGTTTTTTGAAATCGCCGAAAAAAGGAATGGCCCCATAGCGGCCTTCCAAATAGTGTTGCTCGTTTATTTTCTCTTCGCCCCCGAACTCCAACAGCGAATACAAATCGGACGAGCCGTTGTGGTCTTTTTCCACAAAATAAATTTGATCTTTTCTCAAACTGCAGTAGCTCAACAAGTTGGTATCATGCGTCGCAAATATCAATTGAGCGCCCGATGGGTTGATTTCACGGGAATGAAACAACTCGACGATCCTCTTGGTCAACAAGGGGTGCAACTTGGCGTCCAGCTCGTCTATTACCGACACGCCACCGTTTTGAAGGGCTGTGAACAGGCTACCGGCGATGTCTATGATTTTGTTGGTACCGGAACTTTCGTTGCGGGTTGCGTCCAAAGGCACTTTTTCGATCGCATGGCCGTTCTCGTCGTACCTTTCATGGAATGTGGTCCTTTTGATAAAGCTGCGGTTGGTATCTTTCCAGACTGTCTTTTCCATTTCCAAATTATTGAACCCCAGGTTCAGGTCGGCGAAAAAATTGTTCAGCGCTTCGTTCAGGCTTTTATTCCCCAAGATTTCTAGGGTGGTATATTCGTGCATTTTGGTATGAATGCCGGAAATGATCTGCAAATGGCTGAACCATTTCATGATTTCTTTGGAGACAGGGCCGTTGAAACTGTCCGCCACGCTCAAAAACAAGGTATTGTCCCTGGTTTTCTCTTCCAATCCTCGGCCCTCTCTAAAGTCATCGTCTATGACATCGATGCCCTCTTTAATACGGACGAAGAGAGGCTTTTCTTTGCTCTTGTCAGTTTTGGAAAAGAGCCATTCCGCTTGAACGGCGCTCCGATCGGCTTCAAATCCGTAGCGGTAACGGGTTGTTCCGCCCAAGACAAACACCACTTCGTAAAAAGTGGGTTCGAGGGTGCCTTTTTCGTTGAACAAAAAGGGTTCGTACTTGAGGGGGCGGGTAGAGTTTTGGGCTATGTTATTCAGCACGATGTATCTCATGATTTCCAGCCCCAGGAGCAGGTTCGATTTGCCGGAAGAATTGGCCCCATAGATGGCCGCCGTCGCCAAGCATTTGTAGGAGCCCTTCTTGAAGGTGTTGACGGAGTTGCCTTTGGTCGAAGCCGGGACCATGCTGAGTGTTTTCCGCGCATAAAACGAACGAAAATTCCCGAGGGTAAATTCTAAGATCATATCAGGAAAAAAAATTTTCTCAAAAATATACTTTTTCGGTCATCGAAAAGGGCTTCGTAATAGAGCTGTGCGCCCAACATGCCGAATGGACAAGGGCTTTTTTCCAAAAAAGAAGCCCAACGAAAGGCGTTGGGCTTCTTTGAGAAAGGATCGGGCTGGAGGGGTTCACCGGATCAGCGTCACATCGCCCGTCACGGTGCGCGTTTCGGCGTCGTCGGGCAGGCGGATGCGGAGCACATAGATATAAACATCGCGGGGCATGGGTTCGCCGTTGCGGGTTCCGTCCCAGCCGCTGAGGGGGTCGTCGAACACGAGGTTGCCCCAGCGGTCGTACACCTTGAAGGTTTCGATGGTGGCGTTGCCCGACACCAAGGGACGGAAAACGGGATTGAGGGGGTCGCCGTTGGGGGTGAAGGCGTTCGGCAGCGCAAAGGCCGAGGGCACCACCACCACGCTCACTTCGTCTGAGTTGGTACAGGCGATGTTGGCCGCGGTGACGGTGAACACATACTGTCCGGGCTGTCCGAAATTGCCGGTCACGGAGTTGCCCGTGGCGGTGTTCAGGTTGGCGGCGGGAGACCAAGTGTAGGTCACGCCGGCTTCGTTGGCCCCGGCGTTCAGTTCGACGGGCACGCCGCCGAAGACGGTGTCGGACACCTGTCCGGGAGCGCCGGCCCAAGCGTCGAGCACCGGGATGGGCACTTCGGTCACGGTGGCCGCAGCGGTGGCCGTACAGGCCGAAGCGTCGGTCACGGTCACGGTATAGCTGCCGGGCGCCAGATCCACGAGGTCTTCGGCCGTCGAGCCGTTCGACCAAAGGAAGGCGACGGCGCCGGCGTTGCCGGCAAAATCCAGGGCGAGATCGCCGGAATCACTGCCCGCGCATCCGATACCGGACTGCACCGCCGAGGCGGTCAGTGCGCAAGTGGCCGTGCAGGACAGCGAAACCGCCGCTCCCGTGCACTGAGCGCCCACCGGACGCACCTGCAAGGTGACGGTCTGTGTGGGGGTAAGTCCGTTGGCGGTGTAGGTGAGCACATTGCCCAGGTTTGTCCAAGTGGCGCCGCCGTCCAGACTGATCTCGTAGGAAATCGCGCCGGCCACGGCCACCCAATCGAAGGTCACGCTGCTACCGGAAGCGGTACCGCACGAAAGCGTGGTGGCAGGTATGGTACAGTTTTCGGAGGTGCAGCTCAGCGTCGCCGACGGCCCCGGGCACTCGCCGAACGCACGGACTTGAATGGTGAAGGTCTGTCCGGGCGCGAGGTTGTTGACGACATATGCCAGCACATTGCCCACATTGATCCAAGTGGCGCCGCCGTTGAGGCTCACCTCGTAATAAACGGCTCCGGCGATCGGGGCCCATTCAAAGGTGACCGAACTCGTGGTGGGGGTACCGCAGCTGAGCACGGGCGCGGGCAGGCTCAGCACCGCCACGGGGAGGGTGTCGCGGAACACGCAGTTGTTCCAGGTGGCCTGCACGACATAATCCAAGGTGGCCTGCGGGCTGCCCACGGGAGCTGGCGAGGCGGCGTTGTTCAAGGTATTGGCGGGGGTCCAGGTATATACGGCGTTGGCGAAGGGGTTGCCGAGGTCCGGGGCGAAGCGCCACGCCTCGTTGTTGGCCGACCAAGTGGCGGCGTTGCGGCCCGGAGCGGCATAACCGGCCGTGCCCGTGGCATTCTCGATGCCGATCGTCCCCGGCGAAATGTTGTTGACGCTGGTCACATGCACCTCGGCGATGTTGGTGGATTCGTATAGGACGATCTGCGAGGTGACGGTCTGACCGGCTCCGCCGAAAATAGGCACACTGTTCCAATTGACCACCAAACGGCGGTTGGGCGCCGCGCCGGTGGTGAAATAGCCGATCGTGCCGCCTCCGCCGGGATTGAGATCGTCCCAGGCCGCTGCGATCAGGTTGTTGGAAGGGAAGAAGTCGGGGAGGTTTTGTCCGGCGCAGCAACCGGCTCCGGCCAAGGGGTCAAAACTGATGAAGCCGTTGGACGAGATGTGGAACTGGCTGTAGTTGTTGCAGAAAAAATTGAAATTGAAACCAATAGGCAACGCACCCGTCAACTGGTCGTCGGTCAAGGTCACATTGGTCTGGCTGCCGGCCACGGGCGCGAAAGCGGTGGAGGTGACCACGTATTCGTCGCAAACGGGGGCGGGCGGCGCGATGGGGCTGAAAACATCGGCGTTCAGCTGCACGGTCTGGCCCAGACAAAGCGTGTCGGTGGATTGGGCCGTGGCCAAGAAAATCGAATCGCAGGTCAGACAGAGCAGGTTGCCCGGAGCCAATACCGTGATGGTGAAGGAAGTGTCGTGCACGCAACCGAAATCGTCGGTCACCTGATAAGTGTAGGTGTGCAGGCCCGGCGTGGCCGGACTGACCGTCAGCACATCGCCGTTGTTGGCCACGATGCCGGGCGCGTTCAGCCACAGCGAATCCACGATGACGGTGCTGAAACTGTCCTGATAGATCGGGTCCAGATAGTTGGGGTTGAAGGTGAGGCCCCAGTTGAAAATGAAACCGTTGTCGATGCCGAGGTTGTCGGTGATGGTGATGGTCCAAATGCCGTTGACCGGACAGCCGACCAGACCGGCAAAACTTTGCTCGGGCGCATAATCGCCCGCTGGCAGGTACGCTTGGTTGTTGTAAACATTCCCGGACACATCGGTGAACGTCTGGAAAAAAGTGTTGGCGTTGTCGCCCCAAGTGCCGGCGGGCGCGTTTTCCTCCCAGCAGTAATTGTAGCCGACGCCCACTACCTGTGGATTGGGGTTGTCGTCGAAGTCGTTGGGCTCGCCCAAAAAGGTGCCGCCGCCGCCGCTGGGATAGTTCAAGAGATCAATGGTCTGGCCCGTCGGACAGGTGATGGTGATGTCGAGGTCGCCCATGAAGGAGTGTTCCATCGTCACGCAGATGCTCTGCAGGTCGGACGGGGTGGCCACAGTGGCGAATCCGGAATATCCTTGGACGGGAATACTGGTGGTGTAGGGGATGCCCACGTTGTCGGGAAGAGGCAACTGCTCCGAAAAAAAGGAGGGCGGGCTGAAATCCACCATGGGGGTCACGGCGTCGCCGACAAGGGTGGCGGTGTCGCCGAGGCAGATGGTGTCCTGAATGGAAGAGCGGAAATACTGCGGGTCGGGTGCCACGCGGATCTTTTGACTGGGGAAGGTAGTGTTCTGGCAGCCGTTCACATCGGTCACCTCCAACAGGATCACATATCCGCCGGGATCGCTGTAGGTCACTCCGGAAAATTGCCCGGAGTCCTGCACGCCGTTGCCGAAGGTCCAAGCAAAAATCGAGGTGGCGTCGTCCTGCTGATAGAAAGTGCCGTTCTGCGGGTAAAGGCCCTGCGCGGCCACTTGTACATTCTCGTCCGGGCAAATGTCCACATACGCGGGCAAAGGAGGGGTGAACACATCGGGGCCCGTCAAAACGCCCACGATTTCGGGGTTCACCACTTGGCAGGGAGTCACGCAGGTGATGATGGCCGCCCAGCCCGGGCCCGAACCGGAAGAGGTGAAGGTCAGGGTGATGCAGCCGCTGTTGTTGGCTCCGCTCGCGCCGACATTGGTCAGCGTCAGGCCGTTGTCGAAGCAGCCGTACTGGTTGGCGGCCAAGTTGGGGCCGTCATAGACGCACAGAGATCCGTTGGGCAGATTGAACTGGGTGAATTCCAGGCGGATACCGGCTCCCGGCGTGGAGGGACAGATCGTGATGGTATAGGTCTCGCCCGCCTGGTAGTTGCCGTTGGGGCCGCCGCTGTCGTACAGCGTGCCCGAACAGGTGGTCAGCGTTCCGTTGTTGAACTGGTCGATGGTATATGTCTGGGCTTGGGACAGAACGGTCACCAGCAGGAAAAGGCTTGTAAGGGCTATGTGTTTCATATTATTTTTCTAAAAAAAAAAGGGAAAAAAGGGGAAAAGTGCTCAACGGGGATCAGAATCCGCGTTTGCGCCTTTCGGCATCGAACATGCGGGCGAAGGTTTTCTCTGCGCGCAGCACCAAGACCTTGTCGGTGCCCTCCAAACGGTAGTAGGTGGGGCGGTCAAAGACACGCTTCAGCGCCAGTTCGCGCTGGGCCACGAAGATGTTGAGATGTTCGGGATCTTCGATGTGCACAACGGGGAATTGCAACGCGCCGGCTTCTTTGCCCGCCGGAATGTCGACGATGAACCAGCCGTTGTCGAGATAATAATTGTACCGGTGGAGCTGCAAAGGGCTTTCGGTACGGAGCTTTTCCAGATGATCGGCATCAAAAACCGCCAACAGACGGTCGTCGGGAACCGGGGCATTGGTCTGTGCGCGCAGACCGGGAGAAATTGCCAAGAGGGTAACAAAGAGTACCAGGATTCGTTTCATAGGAAAATTTAGTTGGCCTTTTGTAGGGTAAAGTTGCCGTAAATGTAAGAATTTTGGCCAAATCCCCAAAACAGTTCCCGTAGTATGCGCCTTTTGCCCTTGTTTGTCTTTTGTTCGACCGCTTTCTCCGCCCACGGACAAACCGAACCGCCGCCGCCCCATGTACGGACCTTGGACATCCTCCAGCTCGAGGAGGCCTTCCGCAGCGGGGGCGATACCCTGACGGTGTACAATTTCTGGGCGACCTGGTGCCGGCCCTGCGTGGCCGAGCTGCCCGCCTTCGAACGCCTGCGCGAAGAATACGCCGACAAGCCTTTTCGACTGGTGCTGGTGAGCTTGGATTTTCCGAGCGAAAAAGAAAAGACGCTGATTCCTTTTTTGCAAAAAAAAGGAATCGGATCCACTGTTTGGCAGTTGGAAGGAAAGCCCACCGAATTCATCGACCGTATCAGCCGCTCTTGGGGCGGCAGCATCCCTGCCTCGCTTTTCGTGCGTCCCTCCCGGAAAAAATACGTGTTCAAAGAACAGGCCTTCGAATACGAGGAGCTGCGGACGCTGGTGGATGAACTGATGAAATAGGCCTTTCGGGCTTATTGTTCCTCGTCCTTCGGCTTGTCTTGGGCATCGCGCCAGGCCGCCACCCCCCGGAACCCAAGTGCGAGCAGTCCAAGAGAGCCTTCCGTCGGCACCCGATAGGTAGCCTCGCCCAAGTGACGGTGCAGCCACACGTCCGTTTCCCAAACCGTATGGAAGACCGATTCGCGGGCGCGGTAGCCGTGGCCTTCGTGGGGCAGCATCACCAACCTCACCGGTGCACCGAGCCCTTTCAAAGCGGCGTAGTAACGCTCGCTCTGCAAGGGGTGTGTGCCCGGATTGCGGTCGTCTTGGCCGTGGATCAGCAACAGAGGCGTTTTCATCCGGTGTGCGTCCGAAAAGGGCGACATCCGATGGTAGGTATCCGAGGCCTGCCAGTAATGACGGTCCTCGTGCTGGAAACCGAACGGCGTCAAGGTGCGGTTGTACGCCCCGCTGCGGGCGATTCCCGCGGCGAATAGATCGGAGTGGGTCAACAGGTGGGCGGTCATGAACGCCCCGTAAGAATGCCCGCCGATGGCCACTCGCTTGGGATCGGCAATGCCGAGCGAAACCAGGTGCTCCACCGCCGCTTCGGCCCCGGCCACGAGCTGTTCGGTGAAAGTGTCGTTGGGCTCCTCGCCCTCTTCGCCCACGATGGGCATGGCCGGATCGTCCAGCACTGCAAAGCCGCGCATCACCCACAGGACGGGCGAAAGGCTGTACGCCCAGGTGAAGCGATACGGAGAATCGGTAACTTGGCCGGCGTGGGCCGCTTTTTTGTATTCCTTGGGATAGGCCCAAAGCAGGGTGGGCAACGGTCCGTGGTCTTCGGGCCGGTATCCCGGCGGCAGGTACAGGGTGCCGCTCAGGGGCAGGCCGTCCTTGCGCCGGTACTGGACCAGTTCCTTTTTCACTTCCTTGAAGAGCGGGAACGGATGCTCGAAAAGGGTGAGCTGCCGCTCGTTTTCCTCGCCGAGGCCGCGCAAAAAATAGTTCGGCGGCACATCGGGGCTTTCCCGTCGCAGGAGCAATCGACCCGTCGAGGCCTGAAAACTCGAGACCGCCTCGTAAAATGGGGCGGAGCATCGCCACAGGGTCACGGTTTGGTCCGTGTGCAGGTCGAGGCGGCGCAAAAAAGGGAATTGGCCTTCCGGGGTGGCACCGCTGCCAGTCAGGTACAGGTATCGACCGCCGGCGGTGGTTTGCAGCACCTGGCGCGCCCAAGCGTTCTGTTCGGTCAGCAGCCGTCCCGGGTGGTTGTACAGGTCGTCGGTGAAATACCGCATCAATTCCCGGCTGTCGCCGGGAGCAGAAGGTGCAAACAGCGTCAGTACCTCGGAGCGGTCTTTCCACCAGCCTTCCTGCACGATGGCCAGCGCATCGCTGTGCCAGTAGATGTGCTCAAAGCGGAGCCGGGTGCGCAAAAGTTCCCGGGGGGCTTGTTCGAAAGGCGCGGCCCAGATCTTGACGGCGTCCCGAAATTCCGCCTCGGCCTTGGGGTCGCCCCCGTCGAGGGCTTCTGCCCAGACCAAGGCAGCGGGCGCGTCGGCGCGCCACGCGAAGTCCCTGGGACCCGTGCGCACGGCGTCGAACACATCTGGGACTTGTTCCGAAGAAGGCACATCGGCCACTGTCCGCACGAAAGTGCCGTCGGTCCGGAACAGTTCGAGGTCGTGCGGAAAGCGCTGGTAGGGCACAGAATAGGAATAGGGCTTTTTAAGTCGCTTGACCAAGATCCATTGGCCGTCGGGCGAGATCGAAAACGACGCGATCAGCCCGCCGATTCCCAACGGGCGTTCTTCCGAACCGTCGATCTGGGTGCACACGAGCTCTCCGGAAGCGAAAAATTCGAAGGCAGCCTCGTCGTGCGCGCCCTCCAACAGATCTTGGTAGGTGCGGACGGCCGCTTGGGCGGCATGTACGTTGTCGTGAACGACCGGTCCACCGGGCACTGCTGCGGGTTCGGGCCGAGGCCCGCGATGCGCCGGCACGGCCTTCCAGACGATCGCTTGCCCGTCGGGCATCCAAACATAGGGCAGTCCCACCAATGTATCGTTCACCACAGCGGCCGTCAACGGGCGGGCTTGGGCAGTGTCGAGGTCTAGGCACCAGATCTCCAGCCCGTCCTCGCGGGTGAGCGTAAAGGTCAGTTGGACGCCGCCTGGTGCCCAAGACAGATTTTCGATCTTGGGCGATTCGGGCAGTCCAAGGACGGGGCGCACCTCGCCGCTTTCCATATCGCAGACGCTCAGCCCGCCCACATACCAATCGTAGGGATAGGCGTTCGTGACGGGATTCACCCGGCTGCCCGCCAAAGAACGCTTGGGTTGCGCGATGTCGGCCAAAGACGGAAATCCGGAAGAACTTCCGAAAACCAATCTCCTGCGGTCGGGACTGGGCCATACGGCCGGCAATTTGGGCGCGTCCAACAGGGCGGTCAGCGCGGGATGGGGCGTTTGCCAATTCATTTTTTGTGTATATTTTTTTTCAGAAAAATTTTTGCCAAAAACAAAAAAAATCAGGGACCGAAGCGGGCAAACTGCCCCGAACTTTTGGCCAGCAACTTGCCGCTTTGGTCGAAAAGTTCGCAGGTCACGTGGGACACGTTGCGGCCCATCCGCGTCACGTGCGGGACGGCGACCACCTCTTGGCCGGGCAGGGCTTTGTTGAGGAAATCAACATGCAGTCCGATCGCCACATAATTGGTCTCGGCGTTGAGCAGGTACAACTGCAGGCCCATGGATTCGTCCATGATGGCCGCCACGGCGCCGCCGTGCATCATCCCGAGGGCGTTCAACATGTCGTCGCGCACCGCGAACGAAAGCCGCACGGCCCCTTCGTCCGAAACGGCGTCCACACGGGCATTGAGCCACTTGGTCAGTCCGACGGTGTGCTGGTCGAGATGGACGCCGAGATTGGCGCGTAGCAGGTCCAAAATATCCTTGCGCATAAAATTCGGGGTTTATAGAGTTTCGGAAAACGGTTCGGTCGGTACGGGCCTCACAGCGAAGCCGCTGTGCTTGATCAGTCGCAGCATGCCTTTTCCGCCCGGAAGATGGGCCGCGCCGACGGCTGCAAAAACCGCCTCTTCCCGCGCTTTGTTCACCAAATGTACCGACATGGCCCGGTTGCGTTCGAACAGCATCACTTCCCGCAGTCCGCCCAACTGCCGTCGGCCGAGGCGCAACAGGCCGTTCAGATCGCCCCGAACATAGCTGTCCAGCATCCGGCGGGAGCGGCGGCGGAAACGCCCGAAATCCCGCAGGGCATCTATCAGCGAACGGAGAAAATCGTTTTCGGGCATTTTGGAAAGGGTGGAAAAATGCTCCTCCGGGGTTTCCAGGCCCGCACAGGAAAGCCCCAGCCGGCGCGCGTCCTCGTACAGGACGGCGTCGAGGGGCAGGTGGTACTCGCGGCCGAGACAAAACTCGGCCAGCATCTGCAAGAGTGCAAAAGGGGTCAGGTGCTGCACATCGCCGAGGGCCATTCCTGCCTCTTCGCGCAGCAGGCGGGCCAAACGGTCGGCCACGGCGCGCGGCAGCAGGTCGCGGACCGTCTCGCCGGGCGGCAGGATCAGGGCATCGTGGAAAACGTGCGCGGACGGATCGAACAGGTCGTATTCGGGCATGAAGACCGTGCAACGCTTCAAATGCTCGGCGTACAAAGGCCGATAGCGGAACACGCGCGCATCCCTGACATGCATGGTGCCCAGCACATACGAGGTCGGGCCGCCGCCGCGAGGTCGGATTTCCCAAAAAACGCTCATGATGGATCGGCGGCGCGCAGCAGTTGTCGATGGATGTAAAGCACCTGTCCGGTCAGCATCAAGTGCCCGTCGTTCTGGACAACGAAATCGGCCAGGGCCACTTTTTCGGTCTCGGGCAACTGGCGGGCCATGCGCTGGCGAACCGCTTCTTCAGTGGAGCCGTCACGGGCAACCACGCGCGCGATGCGCACTTCCTCGGGCGCCGTCACGACGATCAGCTTGTCCAAAAAACGGTACGAGCCGCTTTCGATCAGCAGGGCGGCTTCTTTGAGGCAGTAGGGGACGCCCTTTTCGGCCTGTTCCATTTCCCATTGGAAACCGTCTTCGAAAACGGCCGGATGTACGATCGCGTTCAAAACCGCCAATTTTTCAGCATCCGAAAAAACGACGGAGGAAAGGTAGCCCCGATCGAGCCGATCGTTCGCGTCGAAAACCCGTTCGCCAAAGGCAGCCCGAAGCGCCTCGGAAACATCGGAACGGTTTTCCATCAGCCACTTCGCCCGGTCGTCGGCATAATAGACGGGCACCCCGAGGGTCTCGAAGATCCGGCAAACGGTTGTCTTGCCACTGCCGATGCCGCCGGTGATACCCACTTTGATCACAGCACCAACCGGTTTTGGAATGGCCATCCGTAGTCGTCGCCCAAGGTCGCCAGTACCATCGAAGCACCTTGCCGGGCCACTTGCTCGTCGATCAGCGATTTGGCCAATGCGGCGTTGGCCGCGTCCAAGTGGCTGAAAGGCTCGTCCAGCAACAGGTAGCGAAAGGGCTGCGACAAGGCCCGGACGATCGCGATCCGCTGGCGTTGCCCGTAGGAAAGGGTCTCCGCTTTTTGCGACAAAAAAGGCGCCACCCCCAACCGTTCCGTGTGCTCCCGCAATTCTTTTTCGGAAAAAAATCCCGTCAACTGGTTTTTCAACAACAAGTTGTCCCACGCGGACAGTCCCGGGAACAGCCGAAGGTCTTGAAAAACCATCGCTACCTGTTCGCGCCGCAGCTCCGCCCAGTCGTCGGGTCCGAATGCACGGGTGGATTTTCCCTGCCAGGTGATTTGGCCCGCGTAATCGGACCGCAGCCCGTACAGGAGATGAAGGAAGGTGGATTTGCCCTTGCCGGAAGGTGCGCACACCAGATGGTGGAGCGACGGGTCGAGCACCTGCGAACGCCCCCACACGCCCGAAGCGGCGATCTGCCCCGAAAGCGGCTCCGGCTCGATGTGGTCCAATCCAAACATCTCGCAAAGATAACGCCCGCAAGGCAAAAAGTACATCGGCGGGTGCTACGCCAAAAGCCTCAAAACGCGGCCTGACGCGTAAAGGCAACGCCCACCAGCGTCAACAACGCCACGAGTGAGAGCCAAAATTTGGGATCCTTGTAAAAATCCAGCCCCTCCTCGGCGATGCAGTTCGCCATGCTCATCAAAAACAACAGCAGCAGCAGTCCCAGTACGATCATGTCCGTTCGCTTTTTTGTTCCCGAAATCCAAGGCATCCGGAGCCGTCAAAATCCTTGCCGAAAATAAATCTCCCGTCGGGGAACCCATCGCCCTTGGGATATTGTTTAAAGATAAAGTTTTTTTCAGAAAAGGAGAACATTTTTATAAAAAATTGTGTTATTTAATTCGAGTCCGATCAGCCTACAAAAAGCCAATGATTTGTCGACGCGTTGTTGACAAAAGACAAAAAACGGCGACTCAGCAAGTAGATGGCCCATTTCATCCGTTCACTGCCAAAACCATTTGTATATGAGACAATTGAAAATTACCCAAAAGATTACATCACGGGAGAGCATTTCGCTCGACAAATACCTCAACGACATCGGCAAGATCCACATGTTGGCCGCCGACGAAGAAGCCGATCTTGCCCAGCGGATACGGGAGGGCGACCAAGAGGCGTTGGACCGTCTGACGGGGGCCAATCTCCGGTTCGTCGTATCGGTCGCCAAGCAGTACCAGAATCAGGGAATTTCTTTGATAGACCTCATCAACGAAGGCAATATGGGCCTGATCAAGGCGGCCCGCCGATTCGACGAGACCAAGGGTTTCAAATTCATTTCCTACGCCGTTTGGTGGATCCGGCAGTCCATTTTGCAGGCCATCGTGGACCATTCGAGGATCGTACGGCTGCCCTTGAACAAGATGGGGGCCTACAACAAAGTGAACGAGGCTTATTTGGCCTTTGTCCAAGAGCACGAAAGGGAGCCCAGCCACGAGGAACTGGCCGAGGTGTTGGACCTGTCGGAACGGACGGTCGCCGATGTGCTGAAGACCAATTTCCGGCACACCTCCATGGACTCGCCCCTTCGGCCCGACGAAAACGATTCCGATTCACTGATCGATCTCATAGCCGACGAGGACCAGGTCACTCCCGACAACGAACTGATCCAAGAATCGCTCCGCGCGGAAATGCGCCAGGGCATGCGGGGATTGTCGGAAAGGGAAATCGATGTGCTGAACGCGTTTTACGGTCTCAACAAAGGCCGGGAATATTCGCTCGACGAGATAGGTGCCATGTTAAATCTCACCCGGGAGCGGGTACGCCAGATCAAGGAACGGGCGATCCGCCGCTTGCGCCGTTCGGCCAAGCAGAGCGACCTCAAGACTTACCTTTGACCGTCCGGGCCAAATAGGCCCAAGAAAATCTTTCGCGCGCGGCCAGCACGCCGGTCTTCAGCCGGTCGTGCATGTCGCGCGCGAAAAATTCCTCGATGCTATCGGCCAGGGAATCCGGCTCGGGCTTGCAGATCATTCCCGAAACGCCCTCTTCGACGGCTTCGGGCAATCCGCCCACATCCGTGACCAACATCGGGGTGCCGAAATGGTGGGCCAGTTGCGAAATACCGCTCTGCGAAGCCGATCGGTACGGTTGGACCACCAAATGGGAGGCCCCGAAAAAAAACTTCACCCGGTCGTCGGGGATGTAATCGGCAAAGAAATGCACCCGGCCGCCAAGGCCCATTTTTTCGACCGAACGGTCCATTTCTCCGCGGTCGGTGTAAAACTCGCCGGCCACGATCAAGTGCAAGTCCCGGGCCGCGAGGCGCGGATCGGCCATGGCCTCTACCAAAAGGTCAAGGCCCTTGTACTTTCTGATGAATCCAAAGAAAAGCACGTATTGTTTGTCGGGCGAAAGGTCCAATTCCCGCAGGCTCTCTTCTCGCGTCGCTGCTTCGCCGTAAGAATCGTACACGGGGTGGTCGGCCACCTCAACGGGTTTGTCGGCGGCAAAGGGCCGCAATTCCTCGGCCACATGCTGCGAGAGGGTGACAAATCGGTGGCACGCACCGGCGAACCAGCGGGTGAACAAGCGGTCGCCGGGTCGTTTTTCGTGCGGCAAAACATTGTCGCAAAGCCCGACCGTGCGCGTATGTCCGTTGCTGCGGGCCAATCGGAGCACGGTCCCCAAGCAGGGGCCCATGAACGGCAGCCAGTAGCGGCAGACGATCAGATCGGGCCGTTCGCGGCGCAATTTCCAGCCCGCCCATATCCAGTTGAAAGGGTTGACGGAGTTGAGCCATACCCGTATCCGCAGGCCTTTCGGCGGCGGGGCGTCCGTGTATTGGGTCTTGCCGGGAAAGAGCACCGAAGGGTATTGCAGGCTAAAGGTGACCAAGTCCACCTCATCTCCGGAATCTTGGAATTCCCGGGCCAGCCTTTCGTTGAACTTGGCGATGCCGCCCCGAAGCGGGTGGGCCGGGCCGATGAGCACGATCTTCATGGTGAGGACGGTTGGATCCGGGCTAAAGGAAATTTTTTACAAAAAAAGGGCGCAACTGCAACATTGCGCCCTTTCGGGATGATCGAAATTTTTGGCCGATACGGCCGGATCAGCGCTGCACCACGAGGCGCAGATTGCGCAGGCCGTGCTCGGAGCGGAGCTGCACTAGGTAAACCCCTGCGGCCAAGCCGTCCGTGTCGAGGGACATGTTGTTGGCGCCCGCTTGTACGGACCATTGGATCGGCGCGCCGACCGTTTGGCCCGACAGGCTGAAGAGGGCCACTGTCACCCGCTGGGCGTTGGGAGTTTCCATCGTCAGCATGACCGGTTCGCCGGGCATCGACGGATTGGGCGCGAGCTCGGCGGTGTGGATGTCGTCTGCGCCGGTGAGGCCCACCTGCCAATCGCCGGTCTCGAACAGGCGGGTTTGGTAAGTGCCGCAGAAACTGATGGCGTTGTAGGCCTTGATGCGCACTTGATATTGGAGATTCGCGTTGGCGGCGGTGTTGGCCTGCAGAGTGGTCACAGTGACCGAGTTGGTGTTGGTGATAGCGGAGAAAACCATTCCGTTGGTGATCGGATTGCCGTTGGCCGTGGCGCGCCATACCTCCACATGGTAGTTGGTGGCGTTGAGAACCGGCGCCCAATAGATGGGGACGGAATAGTAAGTGTACACGGTTTCGCCGGCGAGGGGCGAAGTGATGTTCACCGGATCGGTAACCGAGTTTTGTGTGGGCGGATTGAAATTGTCGTAGTTGCGTACATTGATGTCGGCGAGAACGGCTGCTTGCTGTTGGGCGGTGAACCGATTGGAGCAGTTGTCGCCGAAATAGCTCATGAACAGTGTTTCGTCGGGATTGACCGGCGCGCCTGCAGGGTCGGTCACATTGCTGGTAAAGGTACAACTGGCCGTGAACAGACCGAAATTGTAGTCCGGCTCGGTATCGCAGAAGCCGTCGGCGGCGCTGGCGCAGTTGGCACCGGCGCCCGTGCGGGCGGCTTTTTCGGTCACATTGCCGGAAGGCGAGATGGCGGGTGCCTGTGTACCGTTGGCGGGAGGCGTATCGCCGTCCCAGCCGAAGTGGGGGTGGGCCAGCGAAAAATAGTGCCCGCATTCGTGCGTCAGCGTATTGGATCCCCCGTTGACCGTGCTGCGTATCGCGAAGATCCAATCGCCCGCAGGACTGTAATAGCCCAAGGTCACGCCTTGTGCGTTCGGACTGGCTTGGTTGCCCACGAAGATGTTCACCTTATTGAGCGTTCGCCGGTTGGTCATGAAGAGGGCCGCGTTGATCGTGTTGGTGTGGTTGTACACCACCGTGTTGTTCCAATAATCGAACGCGCCGTCTATGAAGAACCGGACGTTCATCGGGGCGTAGTGATCGTTCATCCTGCAGAGGTTTTCGAACACATCTTTTTCGTTGACACGGCCCGTGCCGTCGGAAAGGGCCACCAAGTGGAACACCACGGGGATCCAGATCGTGCCGCCGCGTCTTTCGAAATCTATGCCGCGCGTGCGGAGACGGTTTTCGAACAGGCGCTGAACGATCAATTCTTGGTCATCGTGGCCGGTACCGCAGCAGGTGTGCCGCGGCGTTTGGCCGTGGCCGCCGGCGTTGGCGCCGTCTTGGTCAAAATTTTGGGCGCTCAAGGCACCGATGGCGAAAATGCCGAAGAAAAAACCGAGTAGGATTTTTTTGGTCATTGTAAAAAAGAAAATGATGGAAAGGAACAAGATTGCGTGTCGAAAATTGGGCCCGATCGGGTTGCGGGCAAAGATACGCAAATAAAACGCGCATTCCCGAAGAGTGTTGACAGTTTGGAATACTCTTGACAAAAATCAGCAGAATATTCCGAACAGATTGACTATTTTTGGGCGCGGAAAAAAATTGTCCGCATCGAACTTTTTTTCACAAATTTTATTCACTCCCCTAAAATTAAATCATGAGCAAAGTAACTGTTGTCGGCGCTGGAAACGTGGGCGCGACTTGTGCCAACGTCATCGCCCACCGCGACCTGGTCAACGAGGTGGTTCTTTTGGACATCATCGGCAACACGGCCAAGGGCAAGGCGCTCGACACTTGGCAGCAGGCCCCCATCGACTATTACAGCACGTTCCTGTCGGGCACTGACAACTACGAGGCCACGGCCGGGTCCGATATTGTGGTGATCACGGCCGGGGTACCCCGTAAGCCTGGAATGACCCGCGACGATCTCATTTCGACCAACGCCAAGATCGTCACCACGGTTACGGAGCAGATCCTGAAATACTCGCCGAACCCGATCATCATCGTGGTGTCCAATCCGCTCGATGTGATGACCTATGTGTCCTATGCGAAGTCCGGACTTCCGTCCAACCGCGTCATGGGCATGGCAGGCATCCTCGATACGGCCCGCTACCGCGCCTTCTTGGCCGAGGCCCTGAAAGTCTCCCCGAAAGATATACAAGCGGTGCTGATGGGCGGCCACGGCGACACGATGGTGCCCCTGCCGCGCTACACCACGGTGGCGGGTATCCCAGTCACGGAACTCATCTCAGCTGATCGTCTCGATGCAATCGTCGAGCGCACCAAGGGCGGCGGCGGCGAACTGGTCAATCTCATGGGCACCTCCGCTTGGTATGCTCCGGGTGCGGCCGCGGCCCAAATGGTCGAGGCGATCGTGCGCAACGAAAACCGCGTCTTCCCCTGCTGTGCCTTGCTCAACGGCGAGTACGGCATCAACGACCTGTATGTGGGCGTGCCGGTGAAACTCGGCAAAAACGGCATCGAACAAATCATCGAACTGCAGCTCAACAGCGACGAACAAGCGCTGCTCCACGCTTCGGCCGACGCCGTACGCTCCATGGTGGATGTCTACAAGGGAATGAATATCTAAAGAAGTTCCCAAGCGGGAAACCCTTCCCCCTAAACCATTGGGCCACTGCCCGTTCACAGCGTTTCGGGGGAAGTAGTTTGCCATGTTCGATTCAGCTTTGCCTAGGACATGCGAAAGAAAAAATACCTCGGCTACTTCAAGTCGCTGTTTGGGAACAATCCGGCCCAAATGGTGGCCATGCTAGAAACTTGCTCGGGAGAATGGGCCATGCTGCTCGAAAAATTGGAAAAAGCGGTCGCCGAGCGCAATGCACATGAAATCATCAAACTTGGCGGAAGGATTAGGAGTTGTTTTCAATACAGCGGCCAAGAGGACATGGTGGAGTGCGTAGCGCGGCTGGAGCAATTTTGCGGAGAAAAAAACCGCTGGACCGACATCAAAATGTTGATCGAGGTGATCAAGGTCCATTCCAAAGAACCGCTGTGGGTCTATGAAGCTGAAATCCTAGCACTTAAACCCAAAGTGAAATAGGCTGCACTCCGGCCCCTGTTTCTTTTTATTGTCGCCACAGCACTGTGCCCCCTTTTTCCACGATCAGTTTTGCTTTTTTTCCCTTCAGTAGAAATGCACCGGGCTCAAAAATCAGGGTGGCTCCTTTTTCCACGACCAGTCTTGCGCGCCGGTGCAAACGGATGCCGCAATCCTTGGCCACGATGAATTCTGTCGGCTCCACGAAATCCCCATCCGCTGTCTTGCGGTGACGGTTGGCCACCACGCCCTTGCCCAAGCGCAGGACCGCTTTCGGACCGATCTCCAGATCGGGTGCCCGGTCTTCCGAAATGTCCTGCAGCAATAGCCGGCCTGACCAGCGCACTCTGCCGTACAGGCCCGTTTGTTTGCAACTGTACCGCACCCCGATCTCCCCGGACTGATCCTTGAAAAAAAACAGCGACAGCCCGCTCAACCGAGCATGGGGAAAACAAGTATCGCGCTGGGAATAATATCGAGTTTCAAAAATCAAGGGATTGGTGCTCAGCGTGATCGAATCGCCGGGGCGGAAAGCGTGCGGTTTGGCATATCCCTTGGCCCAAGGGCTATAGCCCCCAAAGTTGGCGTACAGGGGCAGGAATTTGCCGGGCGAAACCTCTTCGCAGGCGATGCCGAAGTCCCGTCCCTCGTTGAAGGCCATGTTGGGGTGGGGGTTCACAGCGATCGTGCCGTCGCCGTTGTAATCGTCGCGGAACCCCAACAGCGGATGGGTGCCGCCGGTTGGGTTGGCCGCTCCCCGCCGAAAAAGATACAACGTGTTGCCCCAGTCGTTGCGCACAAAAGTATCCAAACGCTCGTAATCCCAGTTGCCCGCCGCGCTGATCGGCCGCAGTGCGTTGCAGCCCGATGTGAAATTCACCGGCTGGCGTCGGCTCATGGCCACCCGCTCCCATGTAATGTACACTCCCTCGGCCAAAGGAGGCACTGTGCAGTGGCCAGGACCGACGGCCTGACCCGCCCACGGATGTTCGTCCAAGTCAGATCGCTTGGCGTGGTTTTCCAACCAAAGAAATTGGTCGCCGTCGCTGTTGGGCAGCGGGATGCGGGCGGCATCGCCCGTGGTGAGGAAATCCCGCAGGTAAAATTCCCCCACCGCCGCCGAATCGGGCCAGACCGGTTCCGCCACAGGTTCGATATAGCCGAGATACCACCGCTCCCATGCACTGAAAGTTCGGGCCATGGGTACGGGCGATGTGGCCGAGTTGCCGGCGCTCACCGGGTAAAAAAATTCGCCCACCGTCCCGTTGCTCGACTGGAAGTGCGGACAGTTGTACAGCGTGTGGGCGATTTCGTGTATCAAAAGCCCGGTGGGAATTCCGGCGCCTCTGCACAGCGTGAAACCTTCTTGCAAAAAACATCCGTCCTCAAAGGGATCCAACAGTCCCAAGGCGCCCAAACCCGCAAATCCGCCGTCGGAACCGGGCCAGCGGGCCATTCCCGGGGCGGGTTGGTTGCCCCAGCCGGGGTCATACCGATACACGAAAATCGCATAGTCCACTGCCCGATCGGGCTTGCTGACCACCGTGTCGCTGTTGTCGAACCGAAAATCCGGGCCGTTGGCCCTGCGATCAAACTCCCGGTAATCGAAATCGGGGTTCAATGCCCGCATCTGCTCGACCACTTTTTTGTTGACATGCCCCCAAGTCGAGCAACCCTCCGGATCCACTTCAACCGCCACCGGCAAACCCTCCGCATCGCGGAAAGTTTCGCCCATGAACTTGAAATCCCCCAGGGGAAGCGAGTTTTGGTGCCAGATCCGGGAAATACAGGTCTTGGAAGGATCGTCCCGGTACAGGGGAAATTCCTCCGGGCGGTTGTACACGAAGTCCGGGCAGGCACCGGTCACGGGGTCCACATAATCGGGAAGACCCCGTTGTTCCGGACCGTCCGACCAGCGGTCCAAAGCCTGTCCGACATTCGTGAAGGCGGGATTTTGCGCGGTACCTTCCCGAAACCGGACAAAAACCACCAGTGCTTTTAGTTCGCCCCGGGGCGTGAACGCACCTCCGTAAGGTCCGTAGTGCTCGGCGTTTTGTTGGCCAGCCAGCGGAATGGTTGTCCAGGCAGACAGGCAAAGCAAAAGCAGGTGCACAAGTAGGTTTTTCATGTCGGGAGGTTTTGATCGCGTGCAAAAATAACGGTTCCACGCTTTGGGTAGGGTGGTATGGGGGTGTTGCTTTGCAAGTCTTTTTTACCCGAAAATCGCTTCCGGGAGCGGTTTTTGGGATAAAAAAAATGACTTTTTCCATTCAGGAAAAATTTTCCGAAAGTATGGCCCGAGAATTGCAAACGGGCAATTTCTCATCAAAACCACTTCACCATGCGTACCGCTGTTTTTTCGTTTCTTTTTCTTCTACTCTCCGCGGGACTTCAATCCGCGCCTCCCAAGCCCGAGGGAATCCCCCGTATCCAGATCGCATTGCTGCTCGACACTTCGAGCAGCATGGACGGCCTGATCAACCAGGCCAAGGCCCAACTTTGGAAAATGGTGAACCGGTTTTTGAAGGCCCGAAAAATGGGCTCGATGCCCCAGATCGAGATCGCGCTGTACGAATACGGGAAATCCACTTTGCCGGCCGATCAGGGGTACATCCGTCAGGTATTGCCCTTTACCTCCGATTTTGACCAGGTTTCCAAAGAGTTGTTCGCCTTGATTACCAACGGAGGCGATGAATTTTGCGGACAAGTGATCCGCAGCGCCGTGAACGATCTGGCTTGGAGCAAAGACAATGGCGATCTGAAAATCGTGTTCATCGCCGGCAACGAACCTTTCGACCAGGGTTTCGTTGCTTTCCGCGAGAGTTGCAACGGTGCAGTGGAAAAATCTATCGTGGTGAACACGATTTATTGCGGTGTTTGCGAAAACGGCATCCGGGAGTTTTGGAAAGAAGGGGCCGACCTTGGCAAGGGGCAGTACAACTGCATCGCAACGGACGCCAAAGTGGCTTATGTGCCCACGCCATACGACCAACGGATCGTGATCCTGAACGATTCGCTCAACGGTACCTATGTTCCCATGGGCGAACGGGGCCGTCGGGGCAAGGCTCGCCAGTTGGAAGAAGACAACAATGCTGGAACTTACGGGCAGGCCAACGGTGCGCAAAGAGCCGTGACCAAGGCATCTGCTCAATACGACAACCGCGAGTGGGATGCGGTGGACGCTTACCGGGCCGATCGAGAAGGATTTGTCGCGCGGGGAGCAAGCCTGGATTTGCCTGAGGAATACAAAGGCTTGAGCGGAGCTGAATTGGAACAGAAAATAAAGGCCGTGAGCGAGAAACGCCGGGCGATCCAAGAGGAAATCCAACGGCTCAACAAACAGGCGGATGAATTTCGGGCGATCGAAAGTGCCAAGATAGCGGGAGAGAACACATTGGATCTGGTCCTCGACAAGATGATCGTGGAGCAGGCGACGGCGAGGGGATTCGTGTTCGAGTGAAGCCGATATCAGGCTTCTTCATCATCTTCATCATCTTCATCATCTTCATCTTGATCTTTGGGCTCCCCTTCGTCTGCGGGGGGGGCCTTTTCTTTTTGCATCATTTCGCGAACGAACTTGCGGCCGACCACGATCAGGATGCCCACAAAGAGACCTATGATGGCGCCAATGAGGAGGTTGAACCACTGGTCCGCCTTTTTTTCGGTCAGCGGCATCAGCGGTTCGTCTATCAGTTGGATGACGGGGGTTTTGTTTTCCAGCGAAATACGGGCACCCTCCAAGCTGCTGGCCGCTTCGTAAAACGAACGTGCCGTAATGTTCACTTCGCGTTGCATGCCCTGTTGACGGACTTTGGGCGCCAATCGAACGGGACCGAGATGTGAATCGAAGTCTTCGGCCAGGGCCTTCTCCGCCCCGCTCAGTTTGCCTTTGAGTTCTTCGACCCGCTTGAGCAGGCGGTCGTAGATGACCTGTTGTTTTTCGACGGTCGTCTGTATGTAGTATTGGCTGGTAGCCTGATAGAGAATGTTGAGGAAATGGAACGAAACGGCTTCCGACTCCGTGGTCACGTTCACGGTCACCACCCCTGCCGGGGAAATGAAGTAGGTGAGCATGGTCTTGGTGATCTTGGAGTGGATGTTCTTGAGCGCTTTGTTTTCGTTGATATTGAATATGGGAAAAGAGTCGTGGGCGTAACGGAACTGGTTTTCGGAGAGTTTGTCCAAGTAATGGTTGATCAGGAAATCGTCTTTCCCGGCGATGTTCACGCGGGTGAAGAGCGCATCGCGGACGATCCTGCGGGATTTCAGCATCTCGGTAATCTTGTCGAGATTGGCGCTTCCGCTGCTCTGGGTTCCCAAAAAGGCATCGTAAATGCCACCGAGCGAGGCCACGGGCGTAGCATCGTTGAGCATGAAAGTGAGCTGGGCCGTATAAGTCGGTGGGGTAGAGATGGCTACCAGGAACAGCAGCCCTCCCATACCTCCCGATAGCAGCAGGACGATCCAGATTTTCAGGACGATCTCTCGTAAATACGACTTGACGATCTCAAGTGTATCTGGTGCGTCCGGCGATTTAGGCGCTTTTTTGCTCATTCGTGTACGAAAGGATTACTGGGCGACCCGTAAGGCAGTTTGGATCAGCAGGTACAAGGTAAGGGCCGCTGTGGTCTGTGAAATAAAGGAATTGAAAAACCGTGTCAGATCCACGGGTTGCCTTTCCCGTTGCATTTTCTCTTTGGGCTGTTTACGCTCGACGCTGACCACCGATCCTTGTTGCACTTTGGGGTATTTCAAGAAAAACAGGTAGCGCTTCGTTTTTTTGATGTCGCCGTTGGGATAGGTCACATATATGAGGTTGTAACTGCCGTTTTTTTTGCGGTTGACTCCGGCTGCGTATTGGTCCACATAATAACGGGCGTTCCGGTTGGGGTGGTAGGGAACGCTTATTTTTTGGAGGTCTCCGGAATCTATGGGCGGGTAGTTCACAAAACCCTTGATCGTGACGAGGTCCTTGATTTTGGGGATATAGATAGAATCACCTTCTTTGAGGATGTAGTTGAAATTGGAGTTGGGATCCGACATCACCTCGGATGCATCGAGCAGCACATAGCCGAGTTTCCCTTCTTTGCGGATGAGCGTCGAACCTTTCAGGAAAGCAGCATCGGTGGGGCCTCCGGCACGCTGGATCAAGCTGAGGACGCGTTCGTTCTTGTCGATGATCGTATAAACCCCCGGGAAGCGCACCTCACCGTATATGAACACGTTGCGCTGCAGTTCGAATTCCGGGGCGGATCGCACGAAAACTTGGTCGAAAGGTTCCAATTGATAGTCTCCTTCGAGCGATAGATCGTCGTCGATTTCGACGGTCTGCACCACCACGCGGGTATTTTCGTTTCGACCTTTGACGATCCTGGATATTTCTATGCGGTTATTGGCCGCCTCCTCCATCAGGCCGCCCGACAGGAATATCACGTCCTTTAGCGTCAAATTGGAGCTGTATATGTGGTAGCCCGGCTCGCGCACGGCCCCATAGATTGCGATGGAGTAATCGTTCCTGAACTTGGATTTCGGTTCGATCCTGATCAGGTCGTAGGGCCGAAGCCGAACATTCGCGGCAGCCAGTGGGTTGGCCAATAGAGTGTCGAGGTTCAGGCGGATGTATTCTTTGGAAAGGTCTTCCTTGATACGGATGATGTACATGCGGTCGGTACGGGCTGCGGCCAAAAGCCCTGCCTTGTTGAGCACATCGTTGAGGCGCGTGCTGTCGGGCACCAGTTCGTATTGCCCGGGAATGCGAACTGCTCCCACCACATCCACGAAATTGCTGTACGAGATCTTGATGGGTGAAATGGTCACCACATCCCCGAGCAACAGCTCGAAGTCTTTTTTGTTGGCGAGCAATTCCTTGAGGTTGACGTCGATCAGCATCTCTTGGTCGTTCACAAAGCGCTTTATCTGGATATTGTTGTGGTAAGCATCCGGCTCCAAGCCTCCGGCGTACTCGATCAGCTTGATCAGGTTTTCGCCTCTGGTCAGTTCGTAGAAAAAAGGTCTTTTGACTGATCCTTTGATCTCCACGACGCGTTCGGCGAGGGGAACGAATATGTAGTCGTTGTTGGCCAGAAAAAACTCGTCGCGCACGTTGGGATCCTGCAAAAAGGCGTACAAATCGAGCGTGCGGTCTTTTTGCAGCGAGCTGAACACCTTGATCGAACGGACGCTGCCGATCTGGTTGGGACCGCCCGCGGCGACGAGCGCGTTGAAAGCGGTGTTGGTCGCTGGTATGGTGAAACTTCCCGGCGTGAAGACCTCGCCGGTGATGTTGATGGTGATGCTGCGGACATAGTTCAGGTTGATCTCGATCTGCGTGGCCGGACCGTCCAGATCGATGTAACGACCGAGGTGCGTGATAAGGATGCTCTTTGCTTTTCCGAAGGTGACGCCTTTGAGATATACCCGCGGGATGTTGATCAGCTCGGTCCGCAGGTCCACATACCCCTCGTTGTTGATCTTGAAAACCCCGCTGTAATCGCTGTCGCCCCAGATATTGACGTTCAGTTCGTCGTTCACGTCCAAGATGTAACTGTCCAAAGCTTCGACTTTGCGCTTGGCGGTGAACAGCGAAATACTTTTGTCGCGGAAGAACTGTTGACCATAAATCTTGGCCGGGGGCAGGCCTTCGCGGCCTTTAACGACGATCTCATCGTCTTTTTGCGTCTCTTCCTCGGCTTGGGTGTTGTTATCGGTCGGACTGGTCGGCGGCTGAGTCGGCACCACTTCCCGCTCGGGCGTGCGGGTGGGGAGGATGATGTCGGGCTTGCCGGGCATGGGAGTAGTACCGGGAAAACCACCCGGGATACCACCGGGCAGACCACCGGGAAGACCACCAGGCAAGCCGCCAGGTAACCCGGGCAAAATCGGTGGTTCTTGGGCTTGGGCAATTTGCGCCAGCAAGGAGATCAGCGCGGCGATCAGCCAAAAGCGGAGGGAAAGGTTAAGATGCGCCATATTGTTTTTCGTAGTAAAGCCGGTATTCGCCACTGGTGACGTGGCGAAGCCAGGATTCGTTTGCAAGATACCAGTCTATGGTCAGGGAAAGTCCTTCTTCGAATTGCAGCGAGGGCGACCAGCCGAGCTCGCGCTCGATTTTGGTGGCATCGATTGCATAGCGGCGGTCGTGCCCAGGACGGTCTTTGACAAAGTTAATAGTGCCGCGCGCGGTGCCAGCGGGCCGTCCGAGCTTTTGGTCGCACAGATCGCACAACAAGTGCACGAGGTCAATGTTTTTCCATTCGTTGAAGCCGCCGATGTTGTAGGTCTCGCCCAGTTCGCCGCGGTGGAAAACCGTGTCAATGGCCGCAGCGTGGTCTTTCACCCACAGCCAGTCGCGCGTGTACTTGCCGTCGCCGTACACCGGCAGGGGCTTCCCGTGGATGATGTTCTGGATGCAAAGGGGGATCAGTTTTTCCGGAAACTGGTTGGGACCGTAGTTGTTCGAGCAGTTCGATATGACCACCGGCAACCCGTAAGTGTGGTAATAAGCGCGTACCAAGTGGTCGGAACTGGCCTTGGATGCGGAGTACGGGGAACGCGGGTCGTAGGAGGTTTCCTCGGTGAACAGGCCCGTATCGCCCAGCGTGCCATATACTTCGTCGGTGGACACATGGTAAAAAAGACGGCCCTCTTCTTTGCCCATCCAGTTTTTTCTTGCCGCGTTGAGAAGTACGGCCGTGCCGATGATGTTGGTCTGGATGAATTCCAACGGGTTGCTGATCGAACGGTCAACATGCGATTCGGCCGCAAGGTGTACGACTCCTTGAAAATCCCATTTCGCGAACAGCTCGTCCACGAACCCCTGGTCCGTGATGTCGCCTAGCACAAAAGTATAGTTGGAGCGGGACGAAATATCCGAGAGGTTCTCGAGGTTGCCCGCATAAGTCAACTTGTCGAGGTTGACGATGTGGTACCCGGGGTATTTTTCGGAGAAAAGCCTGACGACATGGGAGCCGATGAAACCGGCGCCTCCGGTGATCAGAATATTTTTTTGAGGGGCGGACATGACCGAACAGTATGAAGAGTTAAAGCCAAAAACGGCGCTAATTTACGAACACATTTCTTGAAAATAAGCATAAGTTCTGCGAATGCCTTCGTGGCGGGCGATCTTAGGCGACCAACCGAGCAGTTCGCAGGCCAACGAGATGTCCGGACGACGCTGTTTGGGGTCGTCCTTTGGCAACGGTTCGTGCACGATATGGCCGCTGCCGACTAGGTCGATGACCTCTCGGGCCATTTCGAGGACGGTGATCTCGTCGGGGTTGCCGATGTTCACCGGCTGCGGATAATCCGAATGCAGGAGGCGGTAAATGCCCTCCACCAGATCGTCCACATAGCAGAACGATCGGGTCTGGGAGCCGTCCCCGTAAACGGTCAGTCCCTCGCCGCGGATGGCCTGGCTGAAAAATGTCGGAAGGGCGCGGCCGTCGTCCAGCCGCATCCGGGGGCCGTAGGTGTTGAAGATCCGAACGATCCGGGTCTCCAATCCGTGGGCGTGGTGGTAGGCCATGGTGATCGCCTCCAAAAAACGTTTGGCCTCGTCGTACACCCCCCTGGGGCCGATGGGGTTTACATTGCCCCAATATCCTTCGTGCTGGGGATGGACCAGTGGATCGCCGTACACTTCCGAAGTGGAGGCCACCAGGATCCGCGCACCCTTGGCCAAGGCCAGTCCCAACAGGTTGTAGGTGCCCAGCGAACCTACTTTGAGGGTCTGGATGGGCATCTTCAGATAGTCCACCGGACTGGCCGGTGAGGCAAAGTGCAGGATGTAGTCCAAGCGGCCGGGCACATGCACGAACTTGGTGACATCGTGGTGGTAGTACTCGAAATTTTTGAGCGGGAAAAGATGCTCGATGTTGCGCAGGTTGCCGGTCAACAGGTTGTCCATCGCGATGACCCGGTAATCCCGTTCGATGAAGTGGTCGCAAAGATGGGATCCGAGGAATCCCGCTGCTCCGGTGATGAGTACGCTTCGCATGGTGGTCGGGTTCGGATGGGTTCAAAGAGCGTTTGGCGGCCGGACATCCCGGCGTCCGATACTGAAGTATTCGAAGCCTATCTGCTCCATTTTTTTCAGATCGTACAGGTTGCGTCCGTCGAAAACGACGTGGTGCCGAAGCATTTTGGCCATCCGGCCGAAATCGGGCGTGCGGAAAATGCTCCATTCGGTGACGATCGCCAAGCAATCTGCTCCTTGCAAGGTATCGTAGGGGTCGCCGCACAGTTCGATGGAATCGCCCAAAAATCCCCGGACATTTTCCATGGCCGCGGGGTCGTGGGCCCGCACTTTTGCGCCGGCCTCCAACAGGTCGCTGATCAGGTACAGCGCCGGCGCCTCCCGGATGTCGTCGGTGTTGGGCTTGAACGCCAATCCCCAAACGGCCACGGTGCGACCGGCGAGGGCACCGTCGAAACGGACGGAAATTTTCTCGAAAAGCACGTGCCGCTGGCGGTCGTTCACGCCGAGCACCGCCCGGAGGATGCGGAAATCGTAGCCGTACTGCCCGGAAGTGTTGATAAGGGCTTTGACATCCTTGGGAAAGCAACTGCCCCCGTATCCGGCCCCGGCAAACAAAAACCGCTTGCCGATGCGCGAATCGGAGCCTAGGCCCATGCGCACCATGTCCACATCCGCGCCCAGTCGCTCGCAGAGGTTGGCGATCTCGTTCATAAAGGAGATGCGCATGGCCAGATAGGCGTTCGCCGCGTACTTGGTGAGTTCGGCCGAGCGGATATCCATGAAAACGATGGGGTTGCCCTGGCGGACAAAAGGGGCGTACAATTCTTCCATCAGGGCCTTGGCGCGTTCCGAACCGACGCCCACCACCACGCGGTCGGGCCGCATGAAATCTTCAACAGCCACGCCCTCACGCAAAAATTCCGGGTTCGAAACCACATCGAAAAGATCGGCGGGCAAGGTGGCGCCCAAAATCGCCGCCACTGCCTCCGCCGTTCCGACGGGAACCGTGCTCTTGTCCACCACCACCGTGTAGGTTTTCAACAAGGGGGCCAGGTCGCGGGCCACCCCCAACACATACGAAAGATCCGCGGATCCGTCTTCGGCCGAAGGGGTCGGCAGGGCCAGAAAAACGATCTGGGCGTCGGCAACGGCTTCTTCCAAGCGGGTGGTGAAGCGAAGACGGCCCTGGCGCCGGTTTCGCTCGAACAACAGTTCGAGTCCCGGTTCATAGATCGGGATTTCGCCCCGGTCCAGGGCATCCACCTTGACCGGATCGATGTCCGCACAGGTGACATAATTGCCGGTTTCCGCGAAACAGGTGCCGGTGACCAGTCCGACGTAACCGGTGCCGACGATGGCTATGTTCATATCGTCTTGTGCTCGTGTTCGAAAAGATATGGCCGCTGCGTTCTCCGCCGAACTGCGTTCGGAGGCGGCGTACCTCGAAGGCGCAACGCTCCGTAGCCCGGATTTTCCCGAACGATCGCATGGATGGGCAGAGGCGTTTGCGGATACATTTTTTTTGGGAAAAAAGAACAAGGTTCCGGTATAAAGGCCGTTTTGGTTACCTTTACACGGCTGACGCGCAAAAATACGTTGAAGGCCTCAATTCACCTAATAGACTTTTTGTCTGCCCCTGCCCGCTTTCCGGCATCGCTCCGGAAAATACCGCTCGACCGCTGAACCTATTCCGTGTCCCATGTGCCGCTGCCTGTCGCTCCTCCTGCTGGTTTTCGTCCCCATGGCCGCCGCGTCCGGTCAATACGTGGATTTCGGGGTGATCGGTGGACTGGCCAAGTACCAAGGCGATCTAACGCCAAAAGGCGGCGACGTGGAGCTCAATCCCGCCTACGGGATCTTTATCCGGCACCACTTCAACCAGTGGGCGGCCCTGCGCTGCGGGATCCAGGGCGGAAGGCTCACCGGCAAAGACGCCAACAACCCAGACGATGCGGTCCGTCGCCGCAACCTGAGTTTCCGCGCCCCGATCACGGAATTTTCCTTCACCGGGGAGTTCAACCTGCTGCCTTATGTGCCGGGCAACGCCAAAAAGGGAATCTCCCCGTTCCTGCAGGCCGGCATCGCTTTTCTCCATTTCCGCCCACAGGCGCTCATCAACGACCGCTGGATCAATCTCCAGCCGATGGCCACCGAAGGGCAGGGCATGCGCGAATATCCCGGAAAACGCCCCTACCAGCTGTTGCAGATCGTTTTCCCCGTGGGCATGGGCCTTCGGTATGCATTGAGCCAAAAGGCCAACATCGGTTTCGATTTCGCTTGGCGTTTCACCCTCACCGATTATCTCGACGATGTGAGCGGCAACTATGCCGATCCAGCTGTGCTGATGCAGAACCGAGGCGAGCTCAGCGCGGCGCTTTCCAACCGGACCGCAGAATACACCGGCGTTCCGGCCGTGGATTTCGTGGGTACGCCCCGGGGCGACCCGCGCAACAAGGATTCCTATTTCATCTTCGGACTGTTTTTTTCCTATAATTTTTATGACCTGGTGCCTTTTTCCCGTTCCGAAAGGATCAAAAAAGTCGAAGAACCCGGCAAGTGGTTCTAAAAACAACTTATTGGAAAAGAGCATTTTTTATTTTTTAAGAAAAATGAAAATTTACTTCGCGTCCCTTATCCTCCTCGGTTGCCTTTTTTCCCTGGATCTAATGGGGCAACAGGCCCCGGCGAAAAATCCGATCGTGTTCGGCAGCCGCGATTCCCTTTTCGCTGCGGTGTCGGACAACCAGACTTTTCTCTTGCACCGGGTAAAGTCGGGCCAGTCGCTCTACGGCCTTTCCAAATTTTACAATCTTCCTGTGGGCGATTTGCAGGCGGCCAATGGAATGGCCGATCCCTCCGTGAAGACGGGCCAGGCGCTGCGCGTCCCGATCGTGGGCAAAGCCATCCGCAAAAAACGGCCCGACATCAAGAAATCGGCGGATTTCCTGCCCGTTTATTATCGGGTCAGGGAAAAAGAAACGCTTTATAAGATCGCCCACGATTATTTCGGCGTCCACACGGACACCCTCATCAAGTTCAACGGACTCAAAAGCGGAACGGTTTCCGTGGGCAAGGTGCTGCTCGTGGGCTGGTTTCCCCGCAGCGGCGTGCCCGCAGACCTGCCGGGCGGATTCCGCAACGAGGCCCAAAAAAATTACATCGAGCTGAAGACCCGTTACGAAACGGAAAAAACAACCCGAAAAGTCGTCGAAATGGAAGGCGCCGCGGTTTGGCAAAAAGACGACCGCAGGGCCAGCGAAGCCGCTTTTTTCGCCCGTTTCGACCAAGCGCCCGCCGGCAGCGTTCTCGAGGTGACCAATCCGAGCATCCCCGTCACGCTTTATGTCAAGGTCATCGCCGACCTGCCCAACGACGCCAAAACCGGCAATGCGGTCGTGTGGCTTTCGCCCGCCGCGGCCAAATCGCTCGGGGCCATCGACGAAAAATTCTACGTCAAGATCCACTACCTCAAATGATCCGCAAATTTTCGGCCCTACTGGCAACGGTACTTTTCGCCCAACTTTCGCTCACGGCCCAAAACGGCGAGTTCCTCCATTGGGTGGATCCTTTCATCGGCACCGGCGGGCACGGGCACACCTACCCGGGCGCCGTGGCTCCCTTCGGAATGGTGCAGCTCTCGCCAGATACGCGCAGCGAAGGCTGGGACGGATGCTCCGGCTACCACCGCTCGGATTCGACGATCCTTGGGTTCAGTCATACCCATCTCAGCGGTACCGGAGTGCCCGATTACGCCGATCTGCTGGTGCGCCCGCTGCCCGACCCCGCCGCCGAGGTGCGGCCCATGCGCTTCGACGACGAAAAAGCGCGGCCGGGCTTGTACGAGGTGCGCCTCGACGGGTCGGTGGCGGCGCAACTGACTGCCACGTCCCGCACCGGCTTGCACCGCTATTCGTTCGAACAAGCCGCTCCGGGGCAAAAAGTGGGCATCCGCCTCGATCTGCAGTACCGCGACCTCCTGCTCTCGCACGCCCTGGAGCAGACCGGCGAACGCGAAGTGACGGGCCATCGGGTTTCGCGCGCTTGGGCCAAAGAACAGCATTTCTACTTCGTCGTCCGGTTTTCCGAGCCCATCCGAGCAATGACCGCCCCGGACGGCGCAACGGCCATCGCTCACCTGTGGTTCGATTTGCCCAAAAACAAAACCATCGAGTTACGGGTCGGCGTTTCCGGGACCAGCGTCGAACAGGCGCGCAAAAACCTCGATGCCGAGGCTCCGGACGAACTCAACTTCGAACAGATCCGCTCGGCGACCGAGTCGCTCTGGGACCGGCAGTTGGGACAGATCGTGGTGGCCGGCGGCCAAGAGGCCGACATCGTGAAATTCTACACGGCTCTTTACCATTGTTTCGTGGTGCCGAATGTATGGAGCGATGCGGACGGAACTTATCGTGGGATGGACGGCAGCATCCACCGCGCCGAGGGCTACGACCACTACACCGTTTTTTCGCTTTGGGACACCTATCGGACCTGGCATCCGCTGATGACGATCCTCGACCCCGAGCGCACGGAACATTTCGTGCGGACTTTTCTCGCGCAGTTCGACCAACAGGGGCGCCTGCCCGTGTGGGAACTGGCGGGCAACGAGACGGACTGCATGATCGGGTACCATTCCGTGTCCGTCATCGCAGATGCCTATCTCAAGGGGATCCGCGGCTTCGATGCGGAGAAGGCCCTTTCGGCCATGGTGGCCACCGCCTCTCGGGATGCGCGGGGACTAAAGGATTTCCGGGAACTGGGTTTTCTTCGGGGAGAAAAAGAAAGGGAGTCGGTGTCGCAGACCCTCGAATACGCTTACGACGACTGGTGCATCGCCCAAATGGCCGCCGCAATGGGAAAAAACGACGTTTGCACCGAATTTCGCCGTCGTGCCAGGGGATGGATCAACCTGTTGGATCCCCGAACCGGCCTTTTCCGCCCGCGCATGAACGGCGGTTTCGTGGACAATTTCGATCCCCGAGAGGTCAATTTCCATTTCACCGAGGCCAACGCCTGGCAATACGGTTTCAGCGCGCCGCAGGAATTTTCGCTCTGGAGCCGGTGGACACGCCCCGAACGCCTGCTCGACAGCCTTTTTTCACAAAATTCCCGCACGACCGGACGCGACCAGGCCGATATCACGGGTTTGATAGGCCAATATGCCCACGGCAACGAGCCCAGCCACCACATCGCTTATATGTACAATTTGGTCGGCCAACCTTGGAAGACCCGGGGCCTCGTCCATACGATTCTGGATTCTCTGTACACCGATCGCCCAGACGGTCTTTCCGGCAACGAGGACTGCGGACAGATGTCCGCATGGTTCGTGATGAGCGCGATGGGCCTGTATCCGCTCGTGCCCGGCAGCCCTTACTATGCGTTGACGGCACCCTTTTTCAGCGACATTACCCTGCAAATGCCCAACGGCCGAAATCTGCGGATCACGGCGCCCTGCACCGATCCTTCATGCGGCCATGTGCGCGAAGTGCGGCTCAACGGCCGCAAGTTGGACCGCATGTTCGTGACGCACGAAGAGATCGTGGCCGGCGGAACCCTCGAATTTTTGTTCGGTCCCGAACCGGTGTCTTTCGGCAGCGTCGCCTGGCCGTCTGAACCGACCCTTTGCTCCGCATCGTTCTTGAACGATGTGGAGCCCCTGCTGGTGCCGGTCCCCTCCATCGAAGGAAACAAGACTTTTCGGGGAGAAACGGAGGTTTCGATCTTGCATCTTTTCCCAACAGCGGAAATCCGATACACCACGGACGGCAGCGTGCCGACGGCCAAGTCCAAGCGCTATGTCCGTCCTTTTTTCCTAAAAAAAAATGCCTCGGTGAAGGCCGTTGCCCTGTACAAAGGCCCCCGTGGATGGTTGTCCAGCCAGGTTTCGGAGGCCGAATTCCGCCAGGTGGTGCAATCGAGGGCCATGCGCTACGAAAAAGGCCGCTATGCC
>JBEIJQ010000002.1:0-53654 GCA_040380145.1 Lewinellaceae bacterium
AAAATGCGCACCTCGGTGCGGGGGATGCTCAGCGCCTGCTCCAAACCGGTGACGGAGGGACTTTCGCTTTCTACCTCGGAAAGCACCACGGCACTGGCCCCACAGCGGCGGAGTTCGGCTCCTTCGCAGATGGGCAGGCCCAAAATGGCCCGCAAGTGCAGTTCGAACTCGTTGAGGTCCTGGGTGCCGGCCAATGTGACCATGCCCGTATCGTGCGGCCTCGGCGAAAGTTCCGAGAAAACGACTCCGTCGCGCGTCAGAAAAAACTCCACGCCCCAAAGGCCGGCTCCGCCGAGTTCGGCGGTGATGCGGCGGGCCATTTCCTGCGCTTCGGCGAGGCTCGCGGGGGTCATCGGGTGCGGCTGCCAACTTTCCTGGTAGTCCCCTTTCGCCTGTCGGTGACCAATGGGCGCACAGAAAAGAGTTTCGCCGTTGAGTTGGGTGACGGTCAGCAGCGTGATCTCGGATTCGAAGGGAATGAACTCCTCCACGATGACCTCCGTGGTATCGCCCCGTCCTTTGGCGGCGGCCGACCAAGCGGCGGCGATGTCGTCCTCCGATCTGATCACCGATTGGCCTTTGCCGGAGGATGACATCAACGGCTTGACCACACAGGGCAGACCAATCTCTCGCACAGCCGTTTGCAGTCCGGACAAATCGGAAGCATAAGCGTAGCGAGCGGTTTTCAGTCCGAGCTTTTGGGCTGCCAGGTCGCGGATAGCCTTGCGGTTCATGGTGAAATTGGCTGCCCGGGCGCTGGGGACGACCCGGATACCGCTGAGCTCATATTCGTACAGGCGCTCGGTGCGGATGGCCTCGATCTCAGGCACGATGATGTCCGGGCGATAACGCTCCACCAATCGATCCAAGGCGGTGCCGTCGAGCATGTCCAAAACATGGTGTTCGTGGGCCACCTGCATGGCGGGCGCATCCGGATAGCGGTCGGCGGCGAGGACATGTTGGCCCAATCGCTGCGCTGCGATGGCGAACTCTTTTCCCAACTCTCCCGATCCGAGCAGAAGGATTTTCTTTTTCATAAAAAAGAAAGGTTACGAACGGGAAAGCAGATCGGAAATCTTGGGATCGTTGAGCAATTCGGGTGCCAATTCCTTGACGAGGATCGACATGTGCGGCGCTTCGATTTGTGCCACCCTCAGCGAAAGCAACCCTTCTTTACGGAGGCCCGACAGCAGTTGCACGATGGCGCGGCACCACAACAGTGCGCCTTCTCTTTCCAGGGAAAGCCCCTGCTCGACGATCTTTTCGGCGTTCTCGAAATCGTTCAGCAGGATCAGGTAACAGGCGTAGTGCACCCAAGCGGTGACATAGCCGGATTCGGCTTCCACGGCGCTTTTGCAAAATTCGTACACCCTTTCATATTCCTCCAAGTGGTAGCAGGCTTCTGCCGCGGCCAAGTGGTAATCGGCGTTGTCGCCTTCGTAGCGGATAGCTTTTCGGAACGAAGAAAGGGCTGTCTGCCATTTTTCCTCGGCGGCATAGCAAAGGCCGAGCTGGTAAAAAGCCCCGCCGTGCTGTGGATCTGTGCGCAGGGCCAACAAATAATGCTCCCGGGCCTTGGCGCGATCGCCCAATGCCTCGTAGCAGCGGCCGGTTACGATCTGGAACTCCGCGTCCGGCTGAACATGCTGGCGGCCTTCGAGCAGACAGTCCAAAGCCGGCTGGTAATCGCCGAGGAAAAAATAGGCCTCGGCACATTCGCGATACGCGTGCAGAAACTTCTCGTCTATCACGATGGCGTATTCGAAGGACTCGATGGCATCCTCGAACTGCTCCAAACGGCTTTGGGCGTGCCCGAGGTTGTACCAGGCCTGAGCGGCATATGGATCGCGGTCCAAAATATCCCGGTGGAGCAGGATACTCTCTTGGTAACGCTCCGTCAGTTCGGTCGTGTACCAGATCCGGTGCAGCGCCTCTTCGTTGCGGGGATTGATGGCCAGTGCGGCCCGTAGGCAATCCATGACCTCGTCGTTGAGCTCCCGGTCTTCGTACAGATCGGCTTTGGCGAGGTGCAACTGGTCGTGATCCTCACGGGGCAACTGCAAAAAGCCCTCTTCGAGAACGTCCAGCGCTTCGCGGAATCGGCCGATGGCGGCCAATGCGCCCGCTCGGGTCGTGTAGTACTCCAATTCTCCGCCGTAAATCGCATCGCCGTCGCGGAGCAGATCGAGAGCTGCCAAAGCCTCGCCCATGGCCACGAGGATCTCCGCCTTACGAAGGTTGAAGACCGGCGTGAACGGATAAATGACCAGTGCTTGCTCCACGACGCGCATGGCGCGGTCGAGCATGAGCCTCGATTCGTAAAAATCGATCAGGTCTTCGTATTCGGATTCCTCGAAAAAAAATCCTTGGCCATTGGTCTGCTCAAAGCGCTTGGCCAATTGTTCGAGGTATTTTTCGTCTTCAAAGGAAGGATGCATCGTGTCGCGTTTCGTGGATGAACGGTTGGTGACCTCCGTTTTTTTTGTCTCACAAAAATAACAAAAAAAACGCCTCTGCAGGTTTCCGATGTCGGCTTTTGTCCGATGTGGTCCTTTTTTTCTAAAAAAAAATACTTTCCCGGCTCAACGCCATCGAAAACGGTCAGAAGGGGATCAGCTGCTCCCGATCGGGGCCGACCGATACCATCGAGATCGGAACACCCAAACGGTCCTGCACGGCCGCGAGATAAGCCGTGGCGTTGGGCGGCAGATCCGCCCGGGAGCGGACTTCCGTGGTGGGGCATTGCCAGCCGTGGAACGATTCGTACACGGGTTCTGCCTCCACGCGACAAAGGTCGTAGGGAAAGCGGTCGGAGAGGCGTCCGTCGATGCGGTAGGCGTTGCCGAGGCGGATTTCGGGGAAGTCGTCGAGAACATCCAATTTGGTGACCACGATCCGGGTCACGCCGTTGAGCAATGCGGCGTAGCGGAGTTGTACCATGTCTATCCAGCCGCAACGGCGGGGGCGGCCCGTGGTGGAACCGTACTCGTGACCGGCGTCGCGCAGGCGCTGCCCCGTCGCATCGAGCAGTTCGGTCGGAAATGGACCGCTGCCCACCCGCGTGCAATAGGCCTTGGTGATGCCGATGACCTCTCCGATCCGCTGGGGCGCCACGCCGAGGCCGTTGCAAACCCCTGCCGTAATGGTGTTGGAAGAAGTGACATAGGGATAGGTGCCGAAATCCACGTCCAACATGGAGCCCTGCGCCCCTTCGGCCAATACGCGGTGGCCCTCCGCCAAAAGGTCGTGGACGAAGTACTCGCCGTCCACATAGCGCAGTCGCTTGATGAAATCCACTGCCTCGAACCAACGCGCCTCCTCGGCCTCGAGGTCGAAAGCGGGCAAATCAGAGTAGCCGCCGAGCAGTTTCAGGTGCTTGTCGCGCAGTTGGCCATACAGTTCGCGGAAGCGGGGGCTGAACATATCGCCGGCCCGCAAGCCGTTGCGCCCGGTCTTGTCCATGTAGGTAGGTCCGATCCCCCGCAGCGTGGAGCCTATCTTTTCTTTGCCCTTGGCCGCCTCAGAGGCAGCGTCCAACCAGCGGTGGGTGGGCAGGATCAGATGGGCCTTGTGGGCAACGAACAATCTTTCGCGATACGGGATGCCCGTGAGATCGAGGCTCTCCATTTCGCGTCGGAGGGTGAGCGGGTCCAGTACCACTCCATTGCCGATCAGGTTGAGCAGATCTTCGCGGAAGATCCCAGAAGGAATGGTATGCAGGACGAACTTCAGTCCGCCGATGACCAATGTATGGCCGGCGTTCGGGCCGCCTTGGAAGCGGGCCACCAAGCGATAGCGGTCGGCCAGGCAGTCCACGATTTTGCCTTTGCCTTCGTCGCCCCATTGAAGGCCCAACAATACGTCAATCTTCATGAAAATCCATTTTCCGCAAAGTTGCGGAATTTGTTCGAGCCCTGCACCCTTATGAAGGGTATTCCCCCGCCGGATCCGGAATTTTCAACTGGATTTTTTTGATCTGTAAAAACCGCTGCCCTCAGCGCACCAGCGTCACATCGCCGCGCAGGGTCTCCACGTAACCATCCGTGTATTCGATTTCGGCATACCAGACGAACACGCCGGAATTCATCTGTTTGCCCTTGAACTTGCCGTCCCAGCCTCCGGCGATGTCGTTGGGCAAAACATCGATGGCCTCGTAAACCAGCTCGCCCCAGCGGTCGAACACGCGGAAGGTGCGCACGGCCTGTACGCCGCGACCGCCCTGAACGAGAAAAATGTCGTTGGCCCCGTCGCCGTTGGGGGTGAACAAATTGGCCACATAGGCGCGACGCTGCTGAAAAACCGTCACATTGGCCTCCAACATCACTTCGCAGCCATTGCTGTCGCTGACGATCACCTCGTACACCGTCGAGAGATACGGCGTGGCAATGGGGGCCGCGCAATCCAGACAGCTCAGCGTCGTATCGGGCACCCATTCGTATGTGACCGGAGAATTGGCGGTGATGGTGAGGACAACGGACTCGCCGTATTCTATGCTGGTATCTTGGGGCAAAAGGGACGCGATCAGGGAATCCGGTTCGAGCACTTCCAATTCGAGGGTGTCGGTACAGTAGAAATTGTCGCGCACGACCACCCGGAAAGAATCCGCCGGCAATCCCGAGAAAGTACTGCCGATGCGGTAGGGGCCGTTGTCGAGCTGGTAGCGGTAGGGCATCGTGCCGCCCGTTGCGCTCACCGAAATAGCTCCGTCGAAACCTCCGTTGCAATTGACGTCGGTGACGGTCCCGGTGGCCACCAATTCTTGGGGCTGGGACAAAAAGCGGGTAGCGGAGACCGTGCAGCCTGCCGCATCCGTCACGGTCACTGTGAAGGTATCAGAGGGCAGGGAGTCGATCAACATCACGGTTTCGCCGTTCGACCAAAGATATTGGTAGGGAAGATTGCCGCCCGATGCGAATGCGCGAATGGCACCCGTGGAGTCTCCGTAGCAGAGAATGGTGGCCGTGCGCTGGGTTTCCAGGGCAAGAGTGGAAGTATTGGGGACCACGAACACACCGGTTCCCGTGCAGCCGTTGAAGTCCGTGATCGTGACCCCATAAGGCCCCGCTGCCAAGTTGATGGCCAATGGCGAGGTTTGGAAAGCCGCCGCCGTTCCCCACTGATAGGTGTAGGGGCCGGTTCCGCCGGCTCCGGTCACCCGGATCGTGCCCGTGTTCTGCCCGTTGCAGTTCGGCGCGGTGACGCTGACCAAAGTGGCCGTGACAGGGCTGGGCTGGACGATGTTCACCGATGCTGAAGCCGTACAGCCTTGGTTGTCGCCCACCACCACGGTACGGGTTCCGGCGGTGAGGTAAATGGCGGAGGCCGTCGTTTCGCCGTTGCTCCACTGGTACACATATCCGGGCACGCCCCCGCTGGCCACGACCGTGGCGTTGCCGTCGGCGCTGTTGTAGCAGTCGGTGGGCTGGACGCCCGTGATCGCAAGGACGAGAGGAGTGGGTTGGCCCACCGTGACGCTAGCCGTGGCAGTACAGCCGACGGCATCCGTGACGGTCACGAAATAGGGCGTGTTGGCCAACAAATTGCTGACCGTGTCGTTGATTTCGCCGTTGCTCCACAGGAAGGTATAGCCCGGAGTGCCGCCGAACGGATTGGCGATGGCCACGCCGTTGGCCGCTCCGTTGCAAGTGGCGTTCGCAGAGACGATCGCCATGTTGGTCGCCGTGTTGGGCTGGCCCACTTGGAACTGGGCGCTGCCAGTACAGCCGAGATCATCGGTGACCGTGACGCTGACCGATCCGGCCGACAGTCCGGTAGCCACCGGACCGGCTGCGGCACCGGCGCTCCAAACATACGAAACATAGTTGCCCGTTCCCCCCGTGATCTGGCCGGTCAGGTTGATCCGACCGTCGGAGCCGCCGAAACAGCGCACCGGCGTTATGGTCGCCCCGATGGCAATCGTCGGCAGTTCGGTGACTTGGATCGACGCCACGCCTTGGCAAACCGTGGCATCCGTGACGGTGACCGAGTAAACCCCGGATCCGCCGACGCTGATCGTGCGAGTGGACTCACCCGTGGACCATAGGTACGAGAAAAAGCCAGGGCCTGCGTCCAAAGGCAATGTCGCGCCATTGCAAAAAGTCGTGCCGCTCGGGGTCAAGATGTTGAAAACAAGGGTGGAAAAAGTATCCACCAAGATCTCGTCCGTGCCGGTGCAACCGTAAAAGTCGGTGATCGTGACTTGGAAGGTTTCGGGGCCAGTGATCTGCTCGGAAATGGAAGCGCCCGTTTGTCCCCCGCCCCAAGTGAAGGTGTACGGAGGAAGACCGTCCGAACCGATGGCGTTCAAGGTGATCGTGGCGTTCAGACAGATCAGGGAGTCAGGGCCGAGGCTCACGCCCGGGTTGGGATTGACATTGATATTCACTTGGTCGAAAGCCGTACAACCGTTCACATCGGTCACGGTGACCGTGTAGGACTGGTTGTTGGTCGGACTGACCACGATGGTGCCGGTCTGGCCAGGTCCCCAGTTGAACGAGAAAGGAGCAGTGCCACCCGTGGCGGTAGGGGCCAGCACGACGCTTTCGCCTGCGCAAATGGATTGATCCGAGCCGGCAGAAGCCGTAGGCAAGGGATTGACCGTGACGTTCAGGTTGCCCGTACCGGTGCAGCCCTGCTGGTCGCTGACGGTCACAGAGTAATTGCCCGTGGCATTGACTTGGATCGTTTGGGCGGTTTCACCGGTGGACCACTGGTAATTGTCGAAAATGCCCGCATCCAAAGCCAATGTTCCGCCGGCACAAAAGATCGGATTTCCGTTGGGGACGATATTGACAAAAAGGGAATTGCTGACGATCAGCGAGAAACTGCCGCTGGCGGTGCAGCCCAAGGCATCTGTCACCGTCAGGTTATAAGTACCGGAATTCAGAACCTGGGCAGCGGGGATGACTGGAGCGGGCAATATCGAGTTGAACCCGCCGGGACCGCTCCACTGGTAGGTATATCCAGGAGATCCCCCGATAACAAACGGCGAAAACAGCACGGTGCTGTTGGTGCAGACGCTGCGGTTGGGGCCCGCATCGGCGGCCAAAACCGGATTGACAGTAACTGTGACCGCATCGGTCCCGGTACAACCGGCAGGTGTGGTGGCGGTGACAGTGTAGGTGGTGGTGAAGCCCGGGTTGACCGTTTGAGAAGCGCCGTTGTTGCCCAACGGAGCGCCCCATGTATAGGTGAACGGCCCGGCGGCACCGGATGCCGAAGCCACCAAAGTGGTGGTCGCCCCGTTGCAGATGGTGCGGTCGTTGCCCGCATCCGCCACGGGATTGTTGTTGACCGTCAAGGTCAATTGGTCAACCGCCGTACAGGTATTTGCATCGGTGACGGTGACCCCGAAACTCCCGGTGGCGTTGGGCAAAAGAGCAAGCGAACCGGTGGACGCACCGTTGTTCCAATTGTAGGTGTACGGTGCGGTTCCGCCCGTCACCGTGGCCGTCAGCGTCGCCGAATCGCCTTGGCAGACGCCGAAATCTGGACCAAGGGAAACCGAAGGGTTGGGATGTACGGTGACGGTGAGCTGGTCGGTGCCGGTACAACCGTTGGGTTCGGAAACCGTCACCGAATAGGTGCCAGTTGCGTTGACCGTGATGTTTTGGCCGGTGGCCCCGTTCGACCAGGCGAACCCGCCGAAATTGCCCGCGTCGAGTACCACCGAACCGCCTTGGCAGAAGCTCGTCGGGCCGTTGGCGCCGATGGTGGGCGACAGGTTGGCGGCCAAGGAGATCGTGACCGTGGTGCTGCCGGTGCATCCGAAGGCATCGGTCACGCTGACGGAAACCGCTCCGGCTTGGGTCGCCGTGATCGTTTGAGATGTTGCACCCGTGGACCAGGTGTATGCTGCGAAGGCTCCCGCATCGAGCAGGGAAGAAGCTCCGTTGCAGATCGTGGTCGAACCGGTGATGATGGGCGTGGGCAGCGTGCTCACGGCAAGGGCGAAATTGGCGCTGCCGGTACAGCCGCCGGCATCGGTGATGGTCACGGCGTAGGTATTGGCCGCATTGACCGTGATGGAAGAAGTGCTTTCTCCGGTGCTCCAAGCATAGGAAGCGTAGCCCGCTGTGGCCGAAATCGTCGAGGTTTCGCCCGTACAGATCTGTCCGTCGCCGGTTATGGCCACGGTGGGCGCCGCCAAGGTCACGTTCACGGAGGCCGTACCGGTACAGCCCGACGCATCTGTTACGGTCACGAGCACCAGTCCCACGCCGTTCACAGTGATCGAAGGGGTGGTAGCGCCGTTATTCCACGCGTAGGCTTGATAACCGGCGGTGGCCGTCAACACGGAATTTTGTCCGCCGCACAGGGTGATGTCACCGGAAATAGTCGGGATGATGGCTGGGCAAGTGCCGGCCACGCAGGTGATGGTGCCTGGCTGGCTCGATCCGCATGCGCTTCCCGGAGGCGAGTTGGCGATCACCTGGATGGTGACCGTTTGCCCTTGGGTGAGGCCGATCACGGTATAAGTCAACGAATTGCCAAAGTTGATGAAAGGTCCACCGTCAATGGAGACCGAATAACTGGCGGCTCCGCCCAAGGCCTGCCAAACGAAAGTCACCGAGGAATTGGTACCGGGCCCGCAGCTCACCACCGGAGCGGGCAGGGCCGTTTCGATGAAAACGGTCACGTCGGCCGTATCGGTACAGCCGAAAAGGTTGGTGGCGGTGACGCTGTAAGTGGTCGTTGCGGGCGGGTTGACGGAGATCGTCTGGGTGGTGCCCCCGGTCGACCACAGGAAGTTGGGCGTGTTCAGGTTGTTGAAGGTCAGCGTGACGCTGTTGAAAGTCCCGTTCTGGCCACCGTTGGCGGCGCCTTGGCTGTGCTGGATGAGCAGCGACCAGTTGCCGTTGACCGTCGAACCGAGCAAGGGGGTCCAACCGTTGGCCTGCTCGGGACGGAAGACCGAGTTGGCCGGAATGGCCGTGAAAACAAACGCCGTGATGTTCTGCGCCGCCGCCGGGGTGAAGGTGACGTTGTTGTAACCGGAATTGGTGAAACCGCCGTTGCCCGTGGAAAGCATCACTTGTTGGCCGCTCGGGCTCACCAAGTAAATGTTGAGGTGGCCCGTCACGTTTTGTGCGATGTTGAGGGTCACGGAGTTCAACAGGTTGGCGATGTAGGTCAGGGGAAAAACACCTGAAACCGGGATGGGAATGGAAACCGAACCGCCGGCCGGGATGGCGGTAGGGGTGTTGGCCGTAAAAGTAAAGGTCGGAGCACCGGGCGAAAGGGTCGCCGTGAGGTTGGCCGCTCCACCATCGCAGATCGTGGTGTCCGTCAATGCCGGGAACTGGAGCGAATACGGCGATGCGACGATGTTGACAACATCGTTCTGAATGCAAGGACCGTTCTGGTAAGTGACGGTGTAGGAGATCGGCTGGGTGATGGTGGCGACCGGATTGGCGATGTTGGTGTTGTTGAGACCGATAGCAGGCGTCCAGGTATAGGTCCCGGGCGCGGCGTTGCCCCCAAGACCTGCAGCGTTGAGCTGAAGGGTGTTGAGGTTGTTGGTGCAGATCTGGTACGAACTGGACGAAGCGTCCAATTGGGCCACGATGATCTCGTAGATGTAGGTCAGGTTGTTGGGCACCGGACAAGCCCCGTCCGAGGCAGTGACATAAAAATTGAGGGTGTCCGGCCCATGCCCCGCTGTGTTCCAACTGAATGTCCCCACAACCGGGTTGTTGCCCGAATAGGTCAGTGTTGATCCAGGTATCGCTTGTGCAGCATTGGAAAAAATGGACAGGATCTCGTTCGGATTGGGGTCGCTGAAGGTGAAATTGAAAGAGATGACGTTGCCCGAACAAACATAAAAAGTCTGTCCGGTGACCGTCACGGTGTTGACCCCGCCGGTCACCGTATCGATGACCCCCAGAGGCGGTTGGGAAATGTTTTGGCACAAGTTGGCCGGCAGCACCAAAATCTGCACATCCCGGAAAGTGGAACCCACCAGTTGGCCGTTTCGAAACTCCTGTACCCGGACGGTCAGCACATAGTTGCCCGGTGCGGTCGGTGTAAAGGTGATCAGGCCCGAATTGATGCCGAGCGTGAGGGCCGGCGTACTGGGCAACGGGTTGGTAGGCGTAAAGGGAGCCACCATCGGAATGTTGGTGAAAGCAGCGCTGCGCGGATTGACCAAGGAAAACACCAGCGAATCGCCGTCCACGTCGGTAGCGATTGGGTTGTACACGAACTGCTGGTTGATGCAGGCATAGATGATGGGCGGCTCATCGAACTCGACGCCGTTGTTGCAGGGGAAGCCCTGGGTGTTCAGCACGGTTTCGACGTACAGATCCTGGGAACCCGGATTCTGCAAGTTCACGATCGCGGTGTTGCGGCAGCATTCGGCGTAGCTGACCGTCCAGTTGGTACAAGGGCCCAAGGTGACCTGTCCGGTGTACTCCGTTTCGGTGAAGCAAGAAAGCGCTCCGCCTCCGCAACAGGTGTTGTTGAGAAAGTTCTGGCACAAAGGGGTCACATCCACGGGCACACCACCGGTCATCGTGAGCGTGGGGTTGGGAAGACCACAGGTGTTCGTGAACGAGAGCGTCACACTGTTGGGGGCCGCGATACCGCAACCGTCGCGGTAAAACCGGAGGGTGAACTGGTACAAATTGCCGCCGAGGCACTGGTAGGTCAATTCGATGCCGGCTGCGTGAGAAGCCTCTGCTTGAGGCAGAAAAGCAGCGAATGAAAGAACGATTGCAAGAGACAGTCGGGTAAAAAAGTGCTTCATCGAGGATGTTTTGAACGCTTGGATGGGTGCAAGGATGGCCAACAGAACGGCCGATGCAAACAAATTATTTTTCGTTAAACGGATCAAAGAGGCGCCACGCTGCCATTGCAGGCCGAAACTACTTTCTTTTCAGTCGGACCGACATGCCGACGGGCTGGTGGTCGGACCAGCGGAAATCGGTGTCAACACCGCGTACAGAAAGCAATTCCACGTTGGGCGAAAGCAGATAAAAATCGATCAGGGTCACAAAAGTTTTTCCGGGTTCATAGACTTCGGCGGCCTTGCGGTTGGTGGGCACCTTGGGGTCGTAGGCCCAAGTCCAGCCTTCGGCGGGGAAGCCGGCCTCGATGTTGAGCTGACGATACGCGCCGCCTAAGTCCTGCATGAAAAGCTGGTAATCCAATCCGGGCGGGCACTGGTTCCAATCCGCACCGACGACCACATAATTTCCTTTGGCGTATTCGGCTTCCAGAAACTGTTTCAGATAGGCCATTTCTTGTTTTTTGACCGTCCCGCCCTCGTCGTATGCCTCGTTGTGGCTGTTGATCACCACCAGCTCAGGGCCCCAGGCCGTGGGATAACGGTGCACGGCCATGCAGCGGTCCAAGTAAAAAATGCGGTCAGGCCAAGGCATCTGTCCGGGAAAATCATACCGAACGGCTTCTTTGGGGCTAAAACGGGAAAAAGTGGCCAGCCCGCCTTTCACGCCGCCGATCTGGTCCCAAGGCTGCAGGATGGGCAGCGGAATGTAGTCCACGTCGAAATTCAGGGCAAACGTGCGCTGGTGCTCCGGCAACTTGGCCGCAATACCGGCATACTGATCTATCCCATGGCTGCGCCTCGCCCGCAGGTCACATTCTTGGAAAAGATAAAAATCACAGGGATTTTCCGCCACCACCGCCTCGATGCCCGCTTGGTTTTCTAACGAGATCTCTTTTGGCGGGCGAACCCAATGCCCTTTGGCCGTGAAGTAGCCGCCGGCATCGTAAAAGAAATTGGACTTTGCCCCTAAACCGGCATAACCGAGATTCCAGTCCAGAAAGGTCAGACTGTCGCGGTCCACCGTGTCGCCGACTTGCGGGCCCTCTGCGACCAGGTCGATCTTTTCTTCGGGCTGCCAGTCGGTCGCCGTGCCGTATACTATCATGCCCGCCACATAGAGGACGACGAGCAGAACGGCCGACAACAGCCCATACAGTATTTTTTTTGCCCAATTTTTCATTGCAACGGGAATTTTTCGCGACAAAGATAATCAAGGACTTTGTTCAACTTGTCAGGGCAACGAAAGGCATTTCCCCTCCGACAGAAAAACCGCCCCGGTGCAACGCCGGGGCGGTTTTTGTCGGAATCAGGTGGGCTTCCCCCGGCACACGTTTCGAGAAATTTCGATCTCTTGTCAAGCAACTTTTATCCCCTGCCACAGCTTAATTAACCCAAAATTGTCATTAGAAACGTCGTGCCCGCCTAATTTGTCAGAATCAGGATTTTCAGGATTAAAGGATTTTCAGGATTTTTTTCGCCCCTATTGACCAATAAGATTTCCCTACCATTCGCTTTTCTATTTTTCCAACCTCAATGATATTTAGTGGCCTGTATTTCATTTTTTTGTAGCCAGTAATTTCTAAGGGCGGCCATTAGAAATTTTTCCCAATGACAATTTTGGGATTAAGGGTACTTTCTGGTCCAACAATGGGGGAAGCATAGACATTCCTTCGAGCACAGCAAGAAAGTCCAATGACATTTCTGTGCCGAACGAATGGTTCCCCAAGTAGGGTAGGGGCGGAGGCTCAGGCCGAAGAGAGGGTAGGGCGATCGGTGGGCGGGTAAGCCCATAAGACAAACGGGCCAAACGGTCGGGTATGTGGACCGTTCAGTCTTCCTGGTTGAAAAAGACCTTGTAGAAGTGCATGTTGCGCTCGGGATCGAAGCCCTTTTCCACGAATTCTTCACCGCCCGAACCGGCCAAACGGATCTCCACCTGCGTATCGAGTTTGATCACATTGTTGAGCTTGCGCTTCATTTGTTTGACCGCCTTGGGGGAGATGAAAAACTGGTCTTCGGCTCCCATGCCGGTGTCTTCGCGGTAGGATTTGGCGTAGGTCTCGAAGCGCTGCGCCTTGTTCTCGTCGCCGCCCGTGATTTCCTGCTTGAACTCGTTGAAATCGAAGGTCTCGCGGCTGTTGAAATAATCCAGCGACTTGTTGACGAAGTCCACCTGTTCCTTTTTGCTGGCTTCCCGCGAATAGACTTCCTGTACGAAATCCTTGCACAGGGCGAGGTAGTTTTTGGTGTGGAAAGCGTTGTCGGGGATCTGGGTCACCATCAGAAAATCGTCGCGCCAGTAGCGGGCTTCGGCGCTTTTCAGATCCACGCAGAGCACGCGGTAGCCTTCATCCCGGTAAGAATTCAGCACCAGCGCTCCTTTGTCGAGCTTGTTGAGCTGGGTGCCCTCGAAAAAGTCTAGTTGGAAGCGGTCGTCGTCGGCGCGCAGTTGCAGGAAGGTGTCCTTGCGCTCGGACTTGAAAATGCCCACGGCATCCACCAATTCGTCGCCCACCAGCACATCCCGGAAAAAGGCCACATACAGTTCACCCGCCTTGACATTGGGGTGGCCCGACTTTTCGTACAGGTGCCGCAGAATATTCACCGATTGCTCGTACAACTGGGAGGGATCTTCGAAAACATACGAACAATAAGCAAAGACCTCGTTCATTTCCAGATCCGTCTCGTGGTCGAACCGGAAGGTTTCCTCCAGTTTGAAGGATCCGAGGAAAAAATCCATCATCCGGAATCTGTCCTCCTCGGATTCGAAGCGGAGGAGTTCCTTGCCGGCGCGGGTCCCTTCTTCGCGGGCTTTGTTGCCCACGAGGTGGAGGGCCAAGCCTTCCAGTTGGATATTGGAGAAATCGAACATGTTTTTTTGTTTTTTTACAAAAAAAATAAAAATCAATCAAAAAGGTCCCAAACTTGGTCGCCTTCCGGCAGTTCGGCGGTGATACTGATCGGCTCGTTTTTGACCGGGTGCACGAAATTCAGCTGGCGGGCGTGGAGGTGGATGAAATTGCCGGTGTTGTGGCGTTGGGCCCCGTATTTCACATCGCCGCGGATGGGGCAACCGATCTTGGACAGCTGGGCGCGGATCTGGTGGGGCCGTCCCGTGAGCGGGCGCACTTCGAGGAGGTGGTGGTTGGAAAAACTCTTGAGCAGGCGATAGTCCAGCACGCATTCCTTGCCGTCCTTGAATTCGCCGCGCTGGCTGACGGAGGCCCGCACGCGGTTTGTTTCGTGGTCCTTGATCAGATAATGCACCAATCGGCCCTCGATCTCGTCCGGGCGTTCCTCCACGACCGCCCAATAGATTTTTTCGACCTGGCGTTGTTTGAACAATTCGTTCATGCGCGTGAGGGCTTTGGAGGTGCGGGCAAAGAGCACGAGGCCGCTCACGGGGCGGTCGATGCGGTGTATCACGCCGAGGAACACATCGCCGGGCTTGCCGTATCGGTCCTTGATGTAGCGCTTGACCCAATCGGCCAGCGTTTCGTCGCCGGTCTCGTCTTCGTGCACGAGCATGCCCGCCGGCTTGTTGACGGCGATCAGGTGGTTGTCTTCGTAGAGTACTTGTATGGCGTACATGGGGGATTTTTATTCGATTCGGGTCAGGTTGAACTTGCTGACCGGTGAGATCACCAGCGGCACTTTTTCGACCGTCACCAAGCCCGCGTCGAGACCGAACCAACGCTCGGGGCTGGCGGTCCAGGACTTGATGGTCGTGTAGGCATTGAGCACGAACTTTTCCATGAGGGGAAGTTCGTTGTCGTATGAAAGCTGTTCTTCCAAGATGATGTACCGGAAATCGCCCGCGATTTGGTCTTGGTTGATCAGGTGGTAGGGGTGGTGCACGGTGATCTCTCCTTTTTTCACCATGTCCTCGGCGATTTTGCGCATGTACAGACTGATTTTTTGCTGCACGCGGAAGCCGAGTCGGAATTTGACGCGGATCACATCGTCTTTTTCGTGGATCTTGACCCGGTATTCAGAGGTGTAGGGTTCGTCGGTGATCTCGATGTGCACGAACCAGTAATAATCGGCGCGTTTGGGCTGGTTTTGGAGGATGCTGTAGATGACATTGCGCTCCACCTCGTTGTCGTTGCGCGATGTGCTCATATAGGCCAAGTGGGTACAGATCTTGTTTTCCTTGGCATCTATGCTGAGTTGGCGCAGTTGTTCTTTGTAATCCTTGATCGGCACATTGTCGGCCAATTTGGCCTTGATCTTGTGCGCCCTCAGGACGACCCACATCAAAAAGGCCCAACCGAAAGCGATGATGAAGGTGACATAACCCCCGTGCGGGAACTTTTCCAAATTGGCCACGAGAAAACTGCCTTCCACCAGGAAATAGACCACGGCGAGCAGGATGCGGTAAAGCAAATTGACCCGGTGCAACCACAAATAGTGGAGCAAAAGGATCGTGCTCATCAAAAAAGTAACGGTGATGGCCAGGCCGTAAGCGGCTTCCATTTTGGAGGATTCGCGGAAATACAGGAGCACGCCCAGACAGCCGACCCACAGGAAATTGTTGATCAGCGGTATGTAGATCTGTCCTTTTACATCCGAGGGATAGTTCACCGTGATCTTGGGGAACATGCCCAAGCGGATCGCTTCGGAGACCAGCGTGAAAGAGCCGGATATCATCGCTTGACTGGCGATGATGGTGGCCAATGTGGCGATCGCGATGCCCGGGTAAAGGAACCATTCGGGCATCACCTCGAAAAACGGGTTTGCCTCGAATGCGGCCCCGTCGGCCCCGATGCCCTTGATGACCGTTCCCGAGCGATCGTGGAGCAGCCACGCGGCTTGGCCCATATAGTTGAGCACCAGACAGATCTTGACAAAAATCCAACTGATGCGGATATTCGAACGGCCACAGTGGCCCAGATCGGAGTACAACGCTTCCGCGCCGGTGGTGCAAAGAAAAATGGCTCCCAGCAGCCAAAATCCGCCCGGTGTTTCGGCCAGCAGTTGATAGGCATAATAGGGGTTGACGGCCATCAGGACCTTCGGGACATGGACGATATGATTGACGCCCAGCACCGCCAGCATCATGAACCAGACCATCATCACGGGGCCGAACCATGTGCCCACCACCGAGGTGCCGAAGCGTTGGAACACGAACAGGATGGAGATGATCAGGATGGTGATCGGCACGGTCGGGATGTCTTCGTTGACCAAGCGGAGCCCCTCCACGGCGGACGATACCGAAATGGCCGGCGTGATGATCCCGTCGGCCAGCAGCGTGGCACCGCCGACAATGGCGGCTACGATAAGCCATTTGCGGGTGCGGCGCACCAAGGAAAACAGCGCGAAAATGCCGCCCTCGCCGTTGTTGTCGGCGTTCAGGGTCAGCAGCACATACTTGAAGGTTGTCTGCAGCGTGAGCGTCCAGAACACGCAGGAGACGGCCCCCAGCACCAGATCTTCGGTGACTGTCTTGGTGCCCAAGATAGCTTTCATCACATACAGCGGCGAGGTGCCGATGTCCCCGTAAATGATCCCCAAAGTGACGAGCAGCCCGGCGAGGGTGATTTTGTGCAGGTGCTCGGGGTTCTTGTTTGCCATGGTACCAGCTGGATGGTGGTGAAAAAAGAGGGAAAAGAAAGCGGGAGACTTCAGGTCTAGCCACAAATGGTTTTGATAGACCGCGGTTTCCGACAAAAGTCCGAAAAAAATCCTTTTCGAAGGCTATGTTTACACTTATTTTTGAACGGACCGACCGCCCTCTTGGGGCCTTTTTTTGAGACTTTACCCCCCATTCCCTCCATGCACAATATACCAGAACATCCCCTTCGACGCGTCGTCGTCGTGGGCGGGGGCTTCGCCGGTCTCAAGATCGCCCGCAGCCTCTCGCGCAAACACTTTCAGGTGGTGCTGCTCGACAAGCTCAACCACCACCAGTTTCAGCCCCTGCTCTACCAAGTGGCCACTTCGGGCCTGGAACCCAGTTCCATTTCCTTTCCTTTCCGCAAGGCTTTCCACAAGGAAAAATTCACGCATTTCCGGATGGCAGAGGTTTTGGAGATCCTTCCTTCGGAAAAAAAAGTGCGCACCGACATCGGCGAACTTTCCTATGATCATCTCGTGATCGCCGTCGGTGCCGATACCAACTACTTCGGTCAGGCCAACATCCAGCGCCACGCCATGCCCATGAAAACGGTCGGGGAGGCCCTGGCCATCCGAAACGGCCTGATCGAGCGCATGGAAATGGCCCTCAACGCCTCCGATCCCGAAACGCGCAGCTCCCTGCTCAACGTGGTCATAGTGGGCGGCGGGCCCACCGGCGTCGAACTGGCCGGAGCCATCGCCGAAATGAAAAAATATGTGCTGCCCAAAGATTATCCCGAAATGGACTTCGGCCAAATGGAGATCCATCTGTTCGAAGGGGGAAAAAGAGTGCTGGAAGCCCTTTCGGAAACATCTTCCCAAAAAGCCAACCGGTATCTCGAGGATTTGGGCGTGCATGTCCACTTGGAAGCCAGAGTGGTGGATTACGACGGCTCCACGGTGTCCCTCTCCGACGGTTCCGTTTTTCCCGCTAAACTCATGCTCTGGGCTGCCGGCATCAAGGCCAACCGCCTCGGTGGACTGCCCGAATCCGCTTACGGGCGCGGCGGGCGCCTCCTGGTGGACGCGCACAACCGCCTCTTGGGACACGAAGACATCTACGCGGTGGGCGATGTGGCCCTGATGACCGAAAAAAACTGGCCCAACGGCCATCCGCAAGTCGCACAGGTCGCGATCCAACAGGCGGCGCTTCTGTGCAAAAACCTGCTTGCACTGGCCGAAAACCGTCCCGAAAAAATTCGCCCATTCGCCTACAAAGACCTCGGCTCCATGGCCACCGTGGGCCGCAACAAAGCGGTGGTGGACCTCCCCAAAGGCCACCTGGGCGGCTTTTTCGCGTGGGCGGTCTGGTTGTTCGTCCACCTGATGAACATCCTCGGGGTGAAAAACAAGTTCTTCATTTTCATCAACTGGATGGTCAGCTATTTGACCTACGACCAATCGCTCCGCCTGATCATCCGTCCCAAGGATAAAGACGGGGCTTGACAGCTGACGGGGCGAGGTTTGAAAAAAACATCCATCTTTGCCTGATGAATCAGCCCAACGGCCCCTACGAATACATTTTGCCCGACTTCCGCGACTGGCCCATCTACCGATTGAGCCAAAAGCGAGAAGAGTTCGTGAAGGAAGTGGAGGATGCCGCCGTCAAAGCCATCCTCGAACAGCGCCGCAAGACCGATCTGGCCGATGACATCGCACTGGTACTCTACATGGAGCGTCAGCGCATCAAGGAGGATCCTTGGGCCGTGGATCCGCCCGACGAAGAGCGCTTTTGGAAAGACATCCGCCGCTCGCTGGTCGAAAAAAGCCTAGACAAGCCCGACGACGATGCGGTGCGCGAGGCCAATGCCGAGATGGTGCGCAGCATCGTTCGCCGCTATGCCGAAGAGATCATGGGCAGTTTTCGGGTGAGCACCTATCGCCTTGCCCGTCGTGTCCTTACCTTCGGATTCCGCACCATGCTCAACGCCGCCACGCCCCGGGCCCTGCGCCGGCTGATCGGCGGGGACCGGCTGATGGCCGAAAAAGTGCGCATCGAAGGCCCCATCGAACACCTGCGCGAACTGGCCAAACAGGGCACTTTGATGCTCACGCCCACCCATTTCAGCAATCTTGACTCCGTACTCATCGGCTGGGCCGCCGACCGCGTCGGGCTGCCCGCCTTTTCTTACGGGGCCGGCCTCAACCTGTACAACAACCGCCTTTTCAGCTATTTTTTCCGCCGTCTCGGAGCTTATACTCTCGACCGCCGAAAGAAAAACAGTTTTTACCTCGAAACGCTCAAGACTTTCTCGCGCCTGACCCTGCGGCGGGGCGTGCACACCTTGTTTTTCCCCGGCGGCACGCGCTCCCGTTCCGGTCAGCTCGAGAAAAAGCTCAAAATGGGCCTGCTCGGCAGCGCCGTGGACGCCCAATGCGACCGCTTCGTGGCCGGCGGCGACGAAAAGATCTTCGTGGTGCCGCTGGTGATCAATTACCACTTCGTGCTGGAGGCCAAGGGGCTCATCCAGCAGCATCTTTCCGCTACGGGCAAGGAGCAGTACATCATCGAAAAAAAGCCTTTCGGCGGCTTCTTCGGTTTTTTCCGCTTTTTCTGGCAGTTGTTCAGCGTCTCCTCCGAGATCGTGCTCCGCTTCGGCGACCCGCTCGATGTGCTGGGCAATTTCGTGGACGAAAAAGGACGCAGCCTCGACCAGTTCGGCGATCCCGTGGAGCTCAAGGACTATTTCGTTTCGGACGGCAAGCTCAAACACGACCGCCAACGCAACGAACAATACACCCAGAGGCTCGCCGATGCGCTCGTGCGCCGTTTCTACGCCGAAAATGTGGTGCTCACCAGCCATTTGCTGGCCCATACGGCGTTTTCGTATTTCGAAAAACGCCACCCCAATCTCGATGCCTACGGCATCTTGCGCCTACCCGAAGAAGACTGGTGCATACCCGAAGAGGCTTTCCGTGAGGCTCTCGACAATGCCGTGGCGCGCCTGCTGGAAAAATCCGCCCGCGGGGAACTGCGGCTTTCGTACCCCATTATCCACGGCACCTCCGACGACATCCTGCGCCACGGCCTGCAAAATCTCGGCGTCTATCATCCCAAGCGGGCGCTCTACCGCGACAAAAAAGGTTTTTTCCGCACAGAGGACATGCTGCTCCTATATTACTACCACAATCGGATGGAGGGGTATTCTTGATCCGGACATTTTTTCCGGCGCTTTTTTCTTTTTTCTTCCTGCAAAAAAAATGCTCACTTTCCATAAGGCCGTTTCCAGGCCCGTCCGTCTGCAAGCCATTATCCTTTTTTGGGGCCTCTGTGCGATCTGCGCGATCGGATTCGCCGGCTGCGGAGAAGACCGTGCGGCCTGGTCGAAAATAAAGGGCACCAATGATTTGGAAGCGCTCGACACCTTTTTGCTCCGCTTTCCCAACAGTGCGTACCGAAAAGAGGCCTTCGCCCAACGCGGCGAGGCGCTGTGGTTGCAGGCCGAGAAACAGCGCACCGTTTATCCCTTCCTTTTGTATGTCCGCGATTATCCGCAGGGAGAGCACTATCAGGCCGCTTTCGTACAGGCTTCTTCGATCCCGATGGACCGTTTTTCGGCTACCGAACTGCGCTCCCGTCCTTTCACGGGCCGCCTCGGGTCGGATTCTACCGGACAGTTCGTCCGGGCCGAATTCCGGGCTGTTCAAGAAAAAGGCGACTCCGTGCTTTTCACCGCCGTGCTGAATTTCGCCCAGGTGCGCAACACCCTCACGGGCTATGTCCTGCGCTCCGACAACTCGATCCGCTTCGAACGCTCCATCGACTTGCCCGGCATGGTGGTCCAAACACCGGGCCGCCTGTATCGCCGCGACGGCACCCTTTGGCTGGAATCTACGGACCTACAGCAATTTTGGCGGATCGCGCAGTGATTGCAGGCGGGGGCAAGCCCCGCCGATACGATGCGGGCGGATTTCGGGATCAATACATCAAACTTTTTTTGGCGGAATTTCTCCAGCCGGCTTGATTTTCGTAATCCACGAAATAGATTTTCAGATCGGCTTGGTTTTCATAATCCACGAAGAAAATCTTCTTTTTCGCTTGATTGGCATATTGGGTGAAAAACCACTTTCCGTCGTTGCTGCCCGCTTGGTTTTCGTATTTCACTTTGTACACTTTCAGATCTGCTTGGTTTTCGTACTTGACGACAAAAACCTTCACATCTGCTTGATTTGCATAGTCCACCGAGTACACTTTCTGAGCGGTGGCGAGATTGACGGCCAGCAGCGTGGAAGCAAGGGTCAGGATGAATTTTTTCATGGTCTGAAAAATGGAATTGATCGGTTCCTACTCGTAAGGCTTTTCGGATACGCCCCGTTTTTGGTAGAGGTCTCTGGACTCCTCTCAAATCAGCCGCAGCAGCAAATTCAGTCCGAACACCGCTGCCATGGCCAGCGCAAGGATCCTCACCCAACGGCCGTTTTCTCGGCGCCACTTTTCCGCCATCGGACTGCGGGAGGCGATGATGCCCGCGGTGAACAGGTACAGGTACAGTCCAAGGGCGAAAAAAAACAGGTCGAACAGCAGCAGCATGGCCAAAGACTTGAATGAGGCTGGGATCAAAGGACTTTTTGCAACCAGATCGAACTGAAAGTATTGGGCTCTTCCCCCGGTCCTTTGTAGGACGGTACCCGTCCGCGCAAAAAGCCTTCGTCGTGGTGGCGCAGCAGGGGCGTGGAAAGATGGATGTCGAACGCATGGTTGAAAGCCAAGAAAGCCTGCAACAGCATGGCCTCGTTCCAATACATCGGGAAGCCCCGTTTCAGTATCCAGTGGTCGATCGGGTAGGGGACGTTGTAGGGGAACGGGATGTCGTGGACATGGATGAAAACCCCTTTTTTCAAACGGGGCAACACCTCCATGAACAAAAAGGCCACATCGCTGTCGATGCGCAACATGTGCGAAGAATCGATGAACAGCACATCGCCTTCTTCCAGGGCCTCGAACTCCGTCAACGGCACATCCTGTACTTCCTTGACGATCAGGTGTATGCCCGGAATTTCGCGCAACTTTTCGTACGGATAAGGCTCGATGCAGGTGATGTGGCCGGCCGCTCCTTCTTTTTCGTTGAGGGACATGGCTTTTTCCGCATAAAAAGTGGACATGCCTGAGCCGACTTCCAGATAGCGCCGGGGCTTGATCTTTCTGAGCAGGCAAAAAGAAGTGATGGAGTCCACATAAGTGTAGCCGGGGCCGAAACCCGCTTGGAGGGCCTCTTCAAAGGGGATCAACTGTTGGTATTCCGCCAAATGCCCGTCCAAAAGGGCGCCGAACCGATCGCGGATGGCCGCGAGATCGTAGCGCACCCCGGGCATTTCGCCGGCTTTGGCCCAACGCGGAACATTGCGTTCCAAGTGGCTTATCCGGGGCAGGGGGGAGTAGTAATTGTTGACCGGGTAAATATTGAATCCCAGTCGGTTGCAGAACCTGACCAGCGACTGGACGATTTTTTCCTTGAAAAATTTCAGGTGCCAAAATCGCTTTTCGCCCAAATTTCTGCGGATAAAATTTGCGAGCATTTCAGGTGATCGGGTGGACGTGTCAAGTCCCCGTGACCGGGGAAAAGTAGACGCCAAAGGTAGTTTCTTTTCCGCGCAAAATGCAGCAGGGCCCGCCAAAACGGTTATATTTGTGCACCTGAAACCGAAATTTTACTATCTGTATGACGCCTTCTTTCGTTTCCACCGCTGTCGATGCCCAACGGATCGCCGATCTGGTCAAGTCGCAGCGCCGATATTTTTCCACCGGGGAAACCAAGTCCCTGCGCTTTCGCAAAGAAAAACTGCACGCGCTGAAAAACGCGATGAAGCAGTTCGAACAGCGCATCCACGATGCCCTGTACGCCGACTTGCGCAAGTCGCCTTTCGAGGCGTACGGCACCGAAACGGGTTTCGTGTACTTGGAAATCGACCAGGCTTTGGACAACCTCGAGCGCTGGATGCGCCCCCGGCCCATCGGTACACCGCTATTCCATTTTCCGGGGGCCAGCGCCATCCACCCCGATCCATACGGCGTGGCGTTGATCGTGGCTCCCTGGAACTACCCGTTCCAGCTCCTCGTGGCCCCCCTTGTGGGTGCGATCGCCGCGGGCAACACGGCCGTGCTGAAGCCCTCCGAATATGCCGAACAGACCGCGGCCGTGCTCGAAGAAATGATCGCCTCGGCCTTTTCGCCCGAGTATGTCGCCGTCGTCAACGGCGGCCCTGAGGTGTCCAAGTCGCTGTTGGAAAACCGCTACGACTACATCTTTTTCACCGGCGGCACCGAAGTAGGGCGCTTTGTCTATCAGGCGGCAGCCAAGCACCTGACCCCCGTTACCCTCGAACTGGGGGGCAAAAGCCCTTGTTTTGTGGACAAAAACGTGCCCGTCGAGCAATCGGCCAAACGCATCGTTTGGGGCAAACTGCTCAACGCCGGCCAAACCTGCATCGCTCCCGATTACCTGCTCGTCCACCGCGAGGTCAAGGAAAAATTGGTGGCCGCCCTCGGTCGCCAGATCACGGCGGCCTACGGCAGCGATCCCCAGGCCAGCCCGGACTTCGGCCGCATCATCAACGCCCGCCACTTCGAACGCCTTTCCGCTTATCTGCGCGACGGCAAGGTGTTGTTCGGCGGCCGGACCGACGCGGCAGAACGCTACATCGCGCCCACGCTGCTGGAGGTGACGGACTTGGACGCCCCTGTGATGCGCGAAGAGATCTTCGGGCCCATCCTGCCGATCATCGAAGTCGGCGATGCCGAAGAGGCCATCGAATTCATCAACGCCCGTCCCAAGCCATTGGCCCTGTACGCGTTTTCCGGCAGCGACCGCACCCTCGACATGTTCGCCGATCGGACTTCCTCCGGCGGGGTTTGTTTCAACGATACCATCATGCACATCGCCAACTCCGAACTGCCGTTCGGGGGAGTCGGCGACAGCGGCATCGGAGGCTATCACGGAAAGGCTTCCTTCGAGACTTTTTCGCACCTGAAGCCGATTTTCAAGCGCTCCAATCTCGTGGACACGCCGCTGCGCTACGCCCCGTACAACAAATTGGGCCTTTCCACGCTGAAGCGCCTGATGAAGTGGAGCCTGTGATACTTTGAACGGCCGCCGGAGCCGCCTCTATCGGGCGTCTTGGGCGGGCGGGCCCAACTTGCGGTAATACACCGGCTCGAAGTCCGGAAATTCTTCGGGGAAAAAAGCCTTGGTCAGATCTCTCAGCACGAGGTGCGGGTTGACCGTGCCGGACTCGAAGATGTCGTATCCGCCGCGCGGCGAGAGGCGCCGATCGTAATTGTACACCTCGCCGTCCTGAAAGGCCTTGAAACGCTGCGCCCGGCGGTCCAGCGCGGCCACCTCGGACAAGTCGCTTGCATAGACCACATCCAGCCAGACATCGGCGTTCTGCGCTTTTTCGAAAACAGCTTCGAAACCCAGCGCCAAACTGCCCCTTTCGACGGATTCCTTCCAAACATAACGGCCGCCCGCGTCCTCGATCATGCGGGCCACGAAACTGTTGCCGCCTGGAACATACCAAGTGCCGCGATCCGGCGCGCCGGCCATCACCAAGGGGCGTTTCTCCCGGTCCAAGTTCATTTTTACGAGGGATTCGTATTCGGCGGCCACCGCCAGATAGCGAGCCAGGGCGATCGAATCCCGATCGACCAGTGCCCCCACGAACCGGACCCATTCGGCCCGGCCCAAAGGGGTTTCTTCGAGGTATTCCGCCGTGAGGGCCACGGGGATGCCCATTTTGGCCAGCTTCGGGGCCACATCTTCCGAGTTGCCCATTCCGAAAGCCAGCACGAGGTCGGGCTTCAACAGGGCGATCCGCTCGTAATCGAGCCGCTGGCCGTCGCCGACTTCTGCCACTAGGCCGGCCTCGGCCCGACCTCGCACTTTTTCGTCGTACACGTTCGCCAGCCCCGAAACACCGCAGATAGAACTGTCCGCATCCAAGAACGACAGCATCGCCACTTGCGTGGTGGAAAGGCACACGATGCGCCGAAGGGGATACGGAATCGTCACCGCTCCCTCAAAACCCGCCGGTGGCGCCTGTTCGCGGGGATACAACACATAGGTGACGGTGTCGGAAGATCCTTTCCAGAAATTCCAGGCCCGCAGGATCTTGTATTCTCCCGATTCCGACAGGGAAAAATTTTTCGCATAGACCGCTTCCACCTCCAAGGGAATTTTGCCGTAGTCCAAAACGGGCACCTGCCCGAGGACGGATGCCGGGGATGGTCCTTGGCGACAGGAAAAAAAAACGCCCGTGAGGCAGAAAATCAGTGCCGCGGCGATCGGAAGGAAGCGTGTTTTCATGACCCAAAGATACGGAATGCCGAGCCTTTCCCAAGCTGCCCGCCGTTCCGCGGGCGTCCGTTTTGTTCGTCGCTTTTTGGGCCGGGGAATGCTTTTTCCAAAAAAAGTTGTCAATTTTGTATTTGATTTAGTCACGAAAAAATCGAACACATGCGCCAAACCATTCATTTACTTGCACTTCTGTTTCTGACCGGCCTTACATTGAACGCCCAAAAAGTCGTGGTGAAAGGATCGCTCTTCGACGGGGCCACCAAAGAACCCCTCGTGATGGGGTTTGTCCAGATAGGCGAACTCGGGGTGAGCACCGACAACGAAGGCCGTTTCGTACTGGCGCTCGATCCGGGCACCTACGATGTGATCGCCTCCATCACGGGCTACGAAGATCTGGTCACGACGGTCGCCATCGCGGCGGCCGACAACCCGCCGCTGGAATTCGCGCTCACGCCCAGCGAAAACCTGCTGGACGCCACCACCGTCACGGCTTCTCGTTTCGAGAAAAAACTCGGCGAGCAGATCGTTTCGATGGACATCCTGCGCCCCCGGCTCATCGAAAACTACGCCGCCCCGACCATTGAAAGGGTGCTCGACAAATTGCCCGGGGTGGACATCCTCGACGGTCAGGCCAACATCCGCGGCGGTTCGGGCTTTTCGTACGGCGCGGGCAGCCGGGTGATGCTCCTGATCGACGATCTGCCGGCCTTGCAGGGCGACCTCGGACTTCCGCAATGGGGCGATGTGCCCATCGAAATGATCGAACGCGTCGAGGTCGTCAAAGGATCCGCTTCGTCGCTGTACGGCTCCGCGGCCCTCAACGGCGTGATCAACATCCGCACGCTCCAGCCGGGGAGCGAACCCGTGACCAAGGCCGCCACCTTCCTGACCGGCTTTTGGGCGCCCCGCGACCAGTACCGCGACAACGGTATCGGGCAGATCGATACTTTTTCCAACAAATGGTGGGATGATTTCAGCCCCTTCCAGACCGGCGTGCAGTTCATGCACGCCCAAAAGTTCGGCCGCTTCGGGGTGGTGCTCGGCGGCAACTTCCAAAACATGCGCGGCTACATCAAAGACACCTATTCCTATCGCAACCGCATCAGCGCCAAGTTCAGTTATCTCTTGAGCGAAAACATCAGTCTGGGCGTGAACGCTTTTGTGAACAAAGGCGCCCAGCAGGATTATTTTTATTGGAAAAACAGCTACGGCGGCCAATTCCAAGGATCCGACCTCGAAAGTTCGCAGATCACCGGCACCAACTTGCGCTATGCCATCGATCCCTATGTGACCATGTTCGATCCCGTGGGCAACAAGCACAAACTCTTCGGCCGCATCTACCGTGTCGAAAACACCAACACCAACAACCAGTCCAACAGCCACACGCTCTACTACGCCGAATACCAGTTCACCACCAAGTTCGACAATCTCGGCCTTGCCGCCACCGCCGGCCTCGTGGGCCAGCACGTGAACGCCAAAGGACAGGTGTACGACAACAAGCAGTTCAAAACCTACAATTTCGCACCGTACCTGCAGCTCGATTGGAAAGTGCTCGGCCGCCTCACCTTCGGCTTCGGCATCCGCCACGAGCTGAACCATATTCTGAGCCCCGATACCGTCAAGTCTTGGTCGGGCGGGACTTTCGGTAGCATCCAAAACGTGGCCAACCCCAATCCCCGGATCACGGAGGGCCGTTTGGTGATGCGTGCCGGATTGAATTACGAAGTGACCAAAGGCACCTATCTGCGGGCTTCTTGGGGGCAGGGCTACCGCGCGCCCACCATCGGCGAAAAATTCATTTACACGGCGGCTGCTTTTCCGATCATCCCCAACCTCCAACTCAATTCCGAGCAAGGCTGGACCGCGGAAATCGGTATCAAGCAAGGGATCAAACTCGGCGATTGGAACGGCTACCTCGACATGTCGGGCTTTTTGATGGACTTCGACGATATGACCGAGTTCTTGTTTGGAGGTACTGATCCGCTCGAAAACCCGATCACCGCCATCCAATCCGTGAATGTGGGCGACACCCGCATCTGGGGATTCGAGTTCGGCATGCTGGGCCAGGGCAAGATCGGGAATGTGCAGCTCAACTCCATGCTGGGCTATACCTACATCGACCCCAAGTACAAAAATTTCGGTCCCTTGGAAGACCAGACCTCCACGGTCGATTACAACATCCTCAAGTACCGCTTCAAGCACAACTTCAAAACGGACATCGAGGCGGTGTACGGGCGTTTCGCCACTGGTCTGACGGCCTTGTTCCGCAGCCGCATAGAAGCGGTGGATCCTTTGTTCACCGGCGTGGTGGCCAACCTCGGCCCCTATCTCGACGAACTGAATGGCAACTGGGTGTTCGATGTGCGGCTTTCCTATCAGATCACGAGCAGCGTCAAAGTATCGGGACTGATCAAGAACATGCTCAACGAGTTGTACCAATTGCGCCCCGCCAAAGCCGAGGCACCCAGAAACTGGACCTTGCGTTTGGATGCATCTTTCTGAAAAAGTTCGGGCAAGCAGTGCCATGCCCCGTAAAAAAACGGCCCGTCCTTGAAGAGGACGGGCCGTTTTTTTACGGAAAAAGGGTGGTCAATTCCAAGATGTCATATCGGGCATTTCCGACATGATGGAAAAAGTATCGCCTTTGTTTTTCATGGCGAGCTCCCACATGTCCATTTTCAGTTTTCTGAAAAAGTAATTCGGATCGGAGGGGGCGACTATCCAAGATCGATCTGCCATTTCTTCGGCAAGTTGCCCCGGCTCCCAGCCGGCATATCCGACGATGAAGCGTACGTTGTCCGGTTTGACGAGACCGTTTGCGGCCAGAAATTTCAGTTGGTCGAAATTTCCGCCGAGCCAAATTCCGGGAGCGACCTTATCGGCGTCTTCGATCAGGTCGCCGAGCTCGTGCAGAAAATTCAGTCTGTTGTTTTCAACCGGTCCGCCCAGATAAACTTGTGCGTCCAATTCCGGAAAATCCTCAACGATCTCGTTGATCCGGATGTCGAGCGGACGGTTGACGACCAGTCCGTAGGTGCCCTCCTCCTCGGTGTGTCCGCAGACCAGCACCACGGCCCTGCGGAAGTTGGGATCCCACATGAAAGGCTCGGCCAGCAGCAGGTCGCCTTTTTTGACCAATGGTTGCGCGGGATCCATAAAACGATCAATTTGTTTTGAACACGACCTTCAGTTCTCCATACTCGTCGCCGAGCGCCTCTGGTTTGGCAGCAAATTTCATCTGTTTGGCATATTGGACGGCTGCTTTTACCAGAACGGGATCCGAGGTGGTGGAACCAAATGAACTGTACTCCGTTTTGACGATTTTACCGTTGGGGTCAACGAAGATTTTCACGATCACGGTTCCGATTTGGCCGAAGTTACCTTCCAGTACTTGGTTGCCTGACTGCCAACGCGGGCCTATTTTGCCGTTGAGGGTACCCATGCCATTGCCCGGTTTTGGATCGAGACCTCCTTCCGGATTGCCTTTTATGCCCTTTCCGTTTTCATCTCCGTTGTTGACGGGCGTGCCGATTTTTTTGTCGTCCGCTGCTTTTTCATCTGCGCGATTTTTGGCGTCGCCGTCGGACTGTTGATCTTCCTTTTTCGGCAAAGGCACATTTCCGTTGTCTTGGGTGACCACGTCACGGTCGCTCCTTTCGGACGGTTGCTCGGTTTTGTTGCCGCCGATATTGAGCAAAGGGATATCTTCACCTCTTGCGACTCCGACATCGCCCAGTCGTAGAACAGTTCCGTCTCCTTTCAATTCCCCCGGTTCATTCGGTTCCCCCTGACGGTTTTCCGATTGGATGTACCAAGGGAGGAAAAGCAGGAAGACGAAGCCTATGTGCACCAAGAAGGTAAGGTTCCGGGCTTGTTTTTGGTCGCCGGAAAAATGTTGGCCGATCGGGAAGTTGTTCATGGAAAAATTTTTTGATAAAAAAGAGCTGTCGGTTTACCGCTTGCCCAGGACAACGACCTATGGGTTGTTGCGATGATTTTTGCAACGATGGCCGGCGGTTTTTTGCTCGATCTTTTTTGTCAACAATCGTGCCGAACGGTTGATGAAAGAATATCTGCCGGTCGTCCTACGCCAAGGGCCGATCTCTCTTGGCGCCGAGTCAAAAACATTGCTATCGGCCGTGTGGGAAAAGGTGTTGCTTTTCGGGATCAGCTTTTTTTGAACACGACCTTCATTTCTCCGCATTCGTTTCCGAGGGCTTCCGGTTTGGCGGCAAATTTCATCTGCCTGGCATATTTGATGGCGGCTTCTTTCAGAACGGGATCCGAGGTGGTGGATCCGTGGATGGTGTATTTGGTACTGATGACCTGGCCATTGGGATCAATGCAGATTTCCACTACGACCGTTCCGGTCTGGGTATAGTTCCCGTCAATGACTTGGTTGCCGGGTATGCTGCGGTCTTTGATCTTGCCGGATAGGGTTCCGATGCCTTTTCCCGCCTGCTGGCCGAGGCCTCCGTCGGGACCGCCTTGCTGGCCGTTTCCGGTGCCGTTTCCGTTGTTGACGGGTGTTCCGTTCCCCGGACCTCCGCCGCCCAATTCTTTGTCCAACTCCCTTCTCCTGCGTTCAGCTTCCTTGCGGGCCGCATCTTCGGCGCGTTTTTTGGCATCGCCGTCGTTGGGCTGCTTGTCTTTGTTGGGCAAATGGACATTGCCGTCTTCTTGCGTGGCGATGTCCTGATTGCCCCGTTCGGATTTCTGCGGGGTTTCCTCCGTTTGGTTGGGTACGGTGGCCTGTTGGTCTGAGTTGTTTCCACCCGGATCGGGCACCGGGGTGTCATTGCCCCCGGCCAATTCGACATTGCCCATACGCAGGGGAATCCCGTCGCCGAAGATCTCTTCGTCGGGGGCGCTGAAAGTCCAAGAAATGAACATCAGAAAAAACAGCAAGACATGCACCGCTGCTGCGATGCCCCAAGCCAGAACGCGATCGTTGGGCTTGTCTCTGTTGATGGAAGGAGCGGTAGCCATAAAAATGGATTTGAAAGTGAAAGACGGGTTACTGTCCGTCGGGAACTTCTTTCGTGGAAAGACTCATCTGAAGGCCCATTTGGCGTGTGATGGTCATCACATCCACCAACTGCTGGGTGGTGGTAGTGCTCTCGGCGTTCAAAATGACCACTACTTTGTCGTTCGAGATCCCGTCGCTCTCCATTTTTTTGACCTTTTCCTGCATCCTGCTGCGCAGGGTCGCCTTGTCCAGGGCATTTCCGTCTTGTTCGAAATACATGCTGCCGTCTGTTTTCAACGAAACGGTGATGGTCTTGACCGGAAGTGCCTCTCTTTGTGAAGAAGAGGGCAGTTGGATCTTCAACGCATTGGTGTTCACTAAGTTGCTGGTGAGCATAAAAAACATCAACAAAAGAAATATCACGTCGATCATCGAGGCCAGATTGAATTCCGGGCTGACGTGGGTGCGTTTTTTCAGAGCCATTTTTTGAGCGTATTGTCAGGTGAAAAAATCAAGCGGCGGGTTCCTGCAGGAGGTCGATGAATTCCACGGTCGTGTTTTCCATTTTGTACACCACGTTGCTCAAACGGGAAACCAAATAGTTGTATCCGCCGTAAGCGATGATGCCGACCATCAGACCGAAAGCCGTGGCGATGAGGGCGTGGTAAATACCGTCGGCCAAAAGCGCGGGATTGACGGTAGAGGTGGTGGACGACATGGCGCTGAACGACATGATCATCCCGATCACGGTGCCCAGCAGCCCGATCATCGGCGCCAAGCCTGCGATGGAGGCCAACAGGGACAGGTTTTTTTCCAGTTTTTGGACTTCCAGGTTGCCCACGTTCTCGACAGCCGCATGCACATCGTTGAGCGGCTTGCCGATCCGGGACAGTCCTTTTTCCACCATGCGGGCCATGGGCGCGTCCACGGTTTGGCACATTGCTCTGGCCGCTTGCATATTGCCGTTCTGGATGCTGACGCGGATGTTGTTCATGAAACCCTCGTCGATCTTTCCGGCCCGGTTGATGGTCATGTACCGCTCCACGAAAATATACACCGTCACGACGGACAGGCCCATCTGCACCACGAAAAATACCAGTCCCAAAGAATTGCCCGCAATGATGGACCAAAGATTGAAACTGTTTTTGGGATCGGCTGCCTCCTTGGCAACTTCTTGAAACAAAAAGAGGAAATCCATGAAAGTTGAAAAAATTAGTTATGGAAAAGGTGTTTGTCGAATTTCAGTACTTGCAAATATAAAAGCATCTTTTGTATTGTTGTGCCTGCCATGTAGAAAATTGGGTCGAAGAGCGGCACGATTGTGCTATAACGGCAAATCATACTGAAATATGCGGCGAAAAAACTATTTTTGCCGCCCGCCCGTGTTCAATGGGCCATCTTTTTTATCGCAGCCACAAATCAAGACGCCAAATGGATACCGCTGAACGGATCGTACCCATCAACATCGAAGACGAAATGAAGTCCGCCTACATCGACTATTCGATGTCGGTGATCGTCGCCCGCGCCCTGCCCGATGTGCGGGACGGCCTCAAGCCCGTCCACCGACGGGTGCTGTACGGGATGAGCGAACTGGGACTGCTGCACAACAAGCCCCACAAAAAATCCGCCCGTATCGTCGGGGAAGTCCTCGGCAAATACCACCCGCACGGCGACTCCTCCGTGTACGACACGATGGTCCGCATGGCCCAAAACTGGTCGCTCCGCTATCCGCTCGTGGACGGACAGGGCAACTTCGGTTCCTCCGACGGCGACAACCCCGCCGCCATGCGTTATACCGAGGCGCGCCTCGCCCGGATCAGCGACGAGGTCTTGGCAGATCTGGAAAAGGATACGGTGGACTTCCAGCTCAATTTCGACGACTCGCTCCAAGAGCCCACCGTAATGCCATCCAAACTGCCCAACCTGCTGGTCAACGGCGCTTCGGGCATCGCTGTGGGCATGGCCACCAACATGATGCCCCACAACCTCGGCGAAGTGGTGGACGGCATCACCGCTTTTGTGGACAATCCCGACATCACCGTCGAAGAACTCTGCCAGTTCGTGAAAGCCCCCGATTTTCCTACCGGAGGCACCATATATGGTATCGAAGGCGTGCGCGATGCCTTCGCCACGGGCCGCGGCCGCGTGGTGCTCCGCGCCAGGGCCAGCATCGAAACGGGATCCGACAACCGCTCGCAGATCGTGGTCACGGAAATCCCCTACCAGGTGACCCGTTCCGCCATCCTGATCAAAGCTGCCGAACTGGTCAACGACAAGCGCATCGAAGGGATCTCCGATATGCGCGACGAGTCGGACCGCGACGGCATCCGCTTGGTGTTCGAACTGAAAAAGGACGCCAACCCCAATGTGGTGCTCAGCCACCTATACAAGAACACGCCGATGCAGACCTCTTACGGGGTCAACAACATCTGCCTCGTCAACGGGCGTCCCCGCCTGCTCAACCTGCGCGACCTGATCTCCGAGTATGTGAAGTTCCGCCTCGAGGTCATCGTCCGCCGCACGCGCTACGACCTGCGCAAGGCCGAAGAAAGGGCCCATATCCTCAAGGGCCTCATCGCGGCCCTCGACCGCCTCGACGAGGTGATCTCCCTCATCCGCGCATCCAAAACGGCCGACGACGCCAAGACGGCCCTCATGTCGTTCGATTTCTCGCCCCGCAATGGCGACGCACTCGACCAACTGGTGGACGGGCTCCGGCTCGACAACGACCGCCTCGACGAACTGCAGGCCAAGGCCATTCTCGAAATGCGCCTCCAACGCCTCACCGGCCTCGAACGCGAAAAACTCCGCGACGAATACCTCGAACTCCTCAAACGCATCGATCATTTCAAGGCCATCCTCGCCGATGAAGGCCTCCGCCGCCAGATCGTCAAGGACGAACTGGCCGAACTGAAAGACACCTTCGGCGATGCCCGCCGCACGGACATCGAGTTCGCGGAAGGCGAATTCCGCATTGAGGACATGATCGACAACGAGGAACTTGTGGTCACCATCTCCCACCTCGGTTACATCAAAAGCACCCCGATCACCGAATACCGCGCCCAAGGCCGCGGCGGAAGGGGCGCCAAATCCGCCGCTACCCGCGGAGAAGATTACATAGAACAGCTCTTCACCGCCTCCGCGCACGAATGGATCCTGTTTTTCACCGAACAGGGACGCTGCTACTGGTCGAGGGTGTTCGAATTGCCCAAAGGGCAAAAAACGGGCAAAGGCAGGGCCATCCAAAATCTCATCCAACTGCCCTCCGACGACAAGGTCAAGGCCTACATCGTGGTCAAAGATCTCAACGACAAGGAGTTCCTCGAAAACCACTTTATTTTCTTCTGTACCCGCGAGGGCGTGGTCAAAAAAACCCCGCTCGAGCAGTACTCACGCCCCCGCGCCAACGGGATCTTGGCCATGTCGTTCCGCGAGGGCGACCAGCTCATCGAGGCGCGCCTGACCAACGGCAAGAACCAGGTGCTCCTGGCCAGCCGCCAGGGCAAATCCATCCGTTTCGACGAGGACGACGTGCGCTCGATGGGCCGCACCGCCACGGGCGTGCGCGGCATGAACCTCGAAGAGGGAGTGGACGACGCGGTGGTGGGCATGGTCTGCGTAGAGCCCGATAGCCTGGTGACCATCCTCGCGCTGGCCGAAAAAGGCGTGGGCAAGCGCACCGATCTGGAAGAATACCGCGTGCAGTCCCGCGGCGGCAAAGGAATCAAAACCATCAACGTGACGCCCCGAACGGGCAAATTGGTGGCCATCAAAACCCTCACCGACGAAGAAGACGTGATCATCATCAACCGCTCCGGACTGACCATCCGCATTTCGGCACGGGAATTGCCCACCTCCGGACGCGCCACCCAGGGGGTCAAACTGATCAACCTCAAAGGAGACGACGCCATCGCCGACGTGAGCATCGTCCAGAAGGCCGAAGACGAAGATCTCCAAGAGGGCGAATCGACCGAAAGCCCCGACAGCGGCGCCGCACAAGAATGATCAACCAACATTTTTTCACCCACGTACCCGATCTGTACATGAAATCCCAACTGCTGACTTTCGTCCTGGCCCTGGCTTCCGCGACCGCCCTGTTCGCCCAAGGTCCCAAAATGGCCCGCAACAACGCGATCGCCGCTTTTCAGGACTACAAGCTCGACGTGAAGCGCAATTTCAAGTCGCTCGAAGAAGCCAAGACCAACATCGACATCGCCGCCAAAGACGCCGAATTGGCCGCCGATCCCAAAACCTGGCTGTATGTCGGCGATATCTACCTCGCCCTGCAGATAGACGCGGTGCTCTCCCAAAAATACACCGGCGTCAGCGGGCCCATGGCCGATGCCTACCTCAAAATGATGCAGCTCGACGCCAAAAAGAAATTCAAACTGGAGGCCGAAAACGGTTTCATCAACGGCATGGGCATGCTCTACAACGACGGCGGAACTTTCTACAACGCCAAGGACTTCGCCAAAGCCGCCGAAATTTTCGAAAAAACCATCCTCCTGGCCGATCAGTTCACGGCCTATATGGGCAAAATGACCGAGGCCGATGTGGACCAAAAACTCCGCGAAGCATATCCCGGCCCCGAGGGAAAAGGCGCCATCGCCATGATGGACATCCGCTACCAAGCGGGCGTTGCCCACCTGTCATCCGGAAATATGGCCGCTGCCGAAAAACACCTCAACCCCCTGCTGTCCAATCCGGCCGTTTCGGATGACCGCAAGATCGACATCTACATCGGGTTGTACAATGCCTGCAAACCCAACGATCCGGCCAAAGCCAAGGACCTGTTGGCCAAAGGCCGCCAGCAGTTCCCCTCCGACCAAGGCCTTTTGGTGACCGAGATCCAACTGGCCTTCGAAGAAGGCCGCGCCGCAGATCTGATCGTTCAGGTCCAAAAGGCCGTGAACAACGAGCCCAAGAATGTTTCCCTCCGCCACGCACTGGGTTCCATCTATGACGAACTCCTGCAAAAGGCCAACAAGGAAAAAAATGCCGCCGATGCTGCCAAGTATTTCGATTTGGCCCGAGCCGAGTATCTGAAAATCATGGAAGTCCGCCCGGATTACTCCGATGCTTTCTACAACTTGGCTGTTTTGTACAACAACCGCGCAGCCGAAATATCCAAACAACTCGAAGATGTCTCGATGAAAGAATACGAGGCCAAATCCAAGGAGCTCCAGCCCCAAATCGACGCCAACATCGGCCAAGCGTTGAGCTACTTCGACCAGTGCGCCAAAATCCTGATGGGCAAAAACGATGTCCAGAATGTTCTTCCGGTTTATCGCGCCATGCTCGAGATCTACGCGAAGACCGACGAAACGAAGTACATGGAACTGAGCAAAAAGGTCAAAGAACTGGAAGGCAAGTAATTCCCTTCTCGGGCTTCAACCGAAAGAGGGTCCATCGCCGCGGCGATGGACCCTCTTTTTTTCGGCTTTTTACAAAAAATCCCGCTCACTGCCGCACGATCTCCGCACCGATGGCGTTGAGGCGCTCCTCGATGCGTTCGTAGCCGCGGTCGATCTGGTGGATGTTGCGGATAGTGGAGGTGCCCTCGGCGGAAAGGGCGGCTATCAGCAGCGAAACCCCGGCGCGGATGTCGGGCGAGGTCATTTCGATGCCCCGCAGGCGGCTCTCGCGGTTCAGACCGATCACGGTGGCGCGGTGGGGGTCGCAGAGGATGATCTTGGCGCCCATGTCGATGAGCTTGTCCACAAAGAACAGACGGCTTTCGAACATCTTTTGGTGGATCAATACGCTGCCCTTGGCCTGGATGGCCACCACCAACAGGATGCTCATCAGGTCCGGCGTGAAACCCGGCCACGGGGCGTCGTACACCGTCAACACCCCGCCGTCCATGAAGGGCTGGATCTCGTAGCGCTCTTGGGCGGGCACATAGATGTCGTCGCCTTGGATATCGAATTGGATGCCGAATTTGCGAAAGGTGTCCGGGATGATGCCCAGCATGTCCACGCGGCAGTTGCGGATCGTGATCTCGGATTGCGTCAGGGCCGCGAGTCCGATGAAACTGCCGATCTCGATCATATCGGGCAGACAACGGTGCGCCGTGCCGCGCAACTCCTCCACGCCCTCGATGTACAGCATGTTGGAGCCTACGCCGGTGATGCGCGCGCCCATGCTGTTGAGCATCTTGCAGAGCTGCTGCAGGTAGGGCTCACAGGCGGCGTTGTACAGGATCGTCTGTCCCTTGGCGCGCACGGCGGCCATCAGCACGTTGGCGGTCCCGGTCACCGAGATTTCCTCCATCAAGATGTAACGCCCCTGCAATTGTTCTGCCCGGACAGTGAACAATTCTTTTTCGTCGTCGTAATGAAACTCGGCGCCCAGTTTTTCGAAACCGAGGAAATGGGTGTCCAAACGGCGGCGGCCGATCTTGTCGCCTCCCGGTTTGGGCAGGATAGCCCGACCAAATCGCGCCAACAGCGGCCCGATCAGCATCACCGAGCCGCGCAACTGTCCGGCCTTTTTGGCAAAGGCATCGGACATCAGGTAGGCCTCGTCCAGATCGGACGCCTCGAACACGTAGGTGCCGTGCTCCGGGTTTTCGATGCGCACCCCGAAGCCTTTTAGCAAGTCTATCAGCATCAGCACGTCGCGGATCACTGGTACGTTCGAAACGGTGATCCGCTCTTTGGTGAGCAGCGTGGCGGCAATGATCTGCAAGGCTTCGTTTTTGGCTCCCTGTGGAACAAGCTCGCCTTGCAGTCGGCGGCCTCCGGTCACGAGAAATGTATCGGACATATCAAGTAGGTGTTGTGAAACTTCGGCACCCTGTTGTACCTCGGTTCGATTGTTGGTCAAAGTCTGTTGATAAAAAGGTTTTGCAGGCTTAAAGTTGGGGCGAAAGCCGCAAAATCGGAAATTTTTTTGCAGAGATCTTCCATCGGTGTTGTGCCGCCCCGCATTTTTTTCCAATATTTTTTTGGGAAAAAAGTTGAAAAAAGATGGATGCAAATGTTTTTCCAAAAACTGGTTTCCACCTATACCGAACAAGAATTTTTTTTATTTAATATTGAAATTTAATTTTTTATAAAAAATATAAAAAGTAAAATGTACTAAGGGCCGGCATGGCCGCACAAAAGAAAAAATGGCCGTTCGGGGCGTACATTTGCCCCCTGAACACACCATCCGGAAAAGATGCGCGCACTCCTGTTGATTGATTTGCAATACGACTTTTGTCCGGGCGGAGCCTTGCCCGTCGAGGGCGGCGACGAGGTCGTGTCCGTGGCCAACGCCCTGATGGCCGAATTTCCCTTGGTGGTGGCCACCCAAGATTGGCACCCCGCCGACCACGGCAGTTTCGCCGCGATGCACCTGTGGCGAAAGCCCGGTCAGGTGATCGATCTGAACGGCCTGCCCCAAGTGCTCTGGCCCATTCACTGCGTGCAGGAGACCTTCGGTGCGCAACTGGTGGCCGGGCTCGACAAAACGGGCATCCATCGGGTGTTTCACAAGGGCACCGATCAGGGGTTGGACAGTTACAGCGGTTTTTACGACAACGGCCGCAGAAAGTCCACCGGCCTGGGCGAGTGGCTGCGCGAGCAGGGCATTTCCGCGGTGCACGTCATGGGTTTGGCGACCGACTATTGCGTGAAACATTCCGTGCTGGACGCACTTTCGTTGGGATTCGAGACCCACGTGGTTTCTGCGGGTTGTCGCGGCGTGAATTTGTCTGCGGAGGATGCCGATCGGGCCATGGAGGAAATGGCTGCCGCTGGAGCGATCATAGGATGATCCCGCCGCCGACCACGTCTTCGCCCTCGTAAAAAACGGCGGATTGTCCGGGGGCCACGCCTTTGACATTGGCGTGGAAATCGACTTCGATGTGCTGTCCGATCTGGCGCAGGGCGCTCATAGTGCCGGAGTCGTTGTAGCGGATGTGGGTGCGGGTTTCGAGGCCGTCCGGGATTTCCGCGTATTTCATGAGGTTGAGTTTGCCCACCATCATCGTGTTGCGGAAAAGTTCTTCCATGCGTCCGAGCACCACGGTGTTGGTTTCGGGGACGATCTTGGTCACGAAGAAAGGTTCGCCGAACGCCACGCCGAGGCCCTTGCGCTGTCCGATGGTGTAGAATGGATACCCTTGGTGCTTGCCGAGGATTTTTCCGTCTTTGTCCACGAAATTTCCGCCCGCGACTCGCTCTTCCAACCCTTCCACATTGCGTTTGAGAAAGCCCCGATAGTCGTTGTCGGGCACGAAACAGATCTCGTAGCTCTCGGCTTTTTTCGACAGGTCGGTATAGCCCAGATCGTGGGCCAGTTGGCGCACCTCGGGCTTGGTGTATTCGGCCAGGGGGAAGCGGGTGCGTTCCATGCAGGCCTGGCTCAGTCCCCAGAGCACATAAGATTGGTCCTTGCTCTTGTCGCGGGCCTCCGAGATGTAGTGCCGTCCGTCGGCGGTGGTCTTGATGCGGGCGTAGTGACCGGTCACGATGAACTCGCAGCCGAGGGCATCGGCACGGCGCAGCAGGGCCTCCCATTTGATGTGCGTGTTGCAGAGCACGCAAGGATTGGGCGTGCGCCCGGAGAGGTATTCGCCCACGAAATTGTCCACCACATAGTTGCCGAACTCCTCTCGGATGTCCACCACGAAATGGTGGAATCCTCGGCTGACGGATACCGTACGCGCATCGTTGATGGAATCGAGGCTGCAGCAGCCCGTTTCCCGCTTGGAACCGCCGGAATTGGCGTAGTCCCAGGTTTTCATCGTGATACCCACTACCTCGTAGCCCTGTTCGTGCATCATCAGGGCCGCCACCGTGCTGTCGATGCCGCCCGACATGGCGACCAGAACGCGACCTTTGCTCATTGGATGACTTGTGTTATTTTGGACTTGAACCAGTTCGTGCTCACCAAGGTTTTCTTGGAAAGATTCAGTGGAGCCAAAATGTCTTTTTTGAAATGGTCTCTCATGTTAAAGTATCGCAGAAAGTGCTCGGGATCATCGCTTTTGAGATGATCTAGGATTTCGTTGAGATGGTCTTTCAGAATTTTGTCGCTCAAGTCCAGTCCGGCTTTGCCTAATTCCTGGTAGGATTTTCGGATGTTTTTCAAGTCGAGCAGAATCTCCTCGTAAGCTATCCGTTTTTGGGCGCGGAGATCTTCCACGTAAGCCTCCAGATCGAGGTCGGTCCGGTTCAATTCAGCCAGATTTTCCGGATGGTAAAGATAATTTTCAAAGCAGTAGTACTCCAATATCCTGATGTTCGGATATTTTTCCCGGATCAACGACCGTTCGTTTTCCGAAATAAAATCGCGGTCCCGAAGGCCTAAACGTGTGGGGTTGTTTTTGATTTCCGTAAACACGGCGTGGTTGTTGGCCACGCCCACGAAAATGCAGTCCGGTAGGCCGAGCAGGTTGTACAGATCGTCGTTCTTGTTTTCGCAGACCACGATTTTTTTATCCCTCAGCAGTATATCGAGGGTACTCTTGGGTATGGCTATCTCATAAACCTCCAAGTTGCCTTTGGGGGAAGGATAAACGATTTGGTGGCGATCAAAATCGAGATTGACGAGGTCCAGTACAACGGCATCCGGGCTTTCTTGTGCGTATTCAATGAAACCCAGCGAATGGGTGGCTACCCAAAGTTGGGCGTTGGGCGGCAACCATTGTTCGACGATTTCTTTGAGCAGCGCCTTTTGGACAGATGTGTTCAGGTGGGCATCCATCTCGTCTATGAAAAAAATGGATTCAGGGTATTCTTTTCTTCTGAAAGCCCAGTTGATGAGTTGGCCGAACACCTCTTTTTCGCCATTGCTGAGCAGGTCGTAACCGATCTTGTGGCCTCCTTTTTTGAAGAACCACTGTGGCGGCCGGTTTTCAAAGGGAGGTCGTATGTCCACGAGGCGGATAGAGGTATTTTCCGAGCTGCCTAGGATGTTCTGCAAGGAGCGGTTGATGGGTTCGACAAAGTTTTCGATGAAATCTTTTTTGATTTCTTCCCCCGACAGGTACTGGCTCAGGATCTGGGTAGCTTCGAAAGTGAGCTGGTAGATGTCGTTGTTGAAGCGATTGTCCCGGTCGATGAAGGTGCGAGCGCCGTCTTGGTTGGCGGCCATTTTGTCGGGATCGTAATATCTGATTTCCGGGATCTTGCTTTTGGTCCTTTGCGCGCTCCGTCCGTAAAATATCCTGTTTATTTCTGTTGTTTTATTGAAATTGAAAAAATTGGGATAAGCCACTTGGTTTCCCAATTTACAGGTGACCTCAGATTTTTCTTTGCCCCCGTCGGTCATTTTCAGATGGATGCTAGCATTTTTCGTTCCTTCTTTGACATAGTAATCGAACAGGATGGAGGGCAGTTTTCTGTCCTTGGGCTGTATCAGTTGGAACGCGTCGAAAACGCTCGATTTGCCCGCACCGTTGGCTCCTATGACCAATACCAATCGCCCCGGTTTGCCATCTGGCGTAACGGCCGTCAACAAAAGATCGGAAAATCTTTTGAAATTGGTCAAGTGAACGGATTCGACGAGCATGGCAGGGGTACCGCTGGTGTAGGAAAATCCATCAAATATCGAACGTCAGTTCCACCTCGTCCGAGGTCGGGTGGGCTTGGCAGGTGAGGATCAGGCCCTGCTTGATCTCGGAATCGTCGAGCGCGAAACAGGAGTCCATCGTCACGGTTCCGCTCTTGACCTTGGCCATGCAGGTGGCGCATGCGCCGGCCATGCAGGAAAACGGTGCGTCGTGCCCTTCGCGGCGGATGGCGTCGAGGATGCTCTCCTTTGCCTGCACGGTGGCGGTCACGGTCTTGCCGCCCAGCGTGGCGACGATCTTGGCCCCGGAAACAGCTCCGGTCGCGGGTTTGGACGCACTGCCGCCCTCGAGGGCCGTGAACCACTCGGCGTGGATGTGCTTGTCGTCGGCGCCTCTGTTCTTCAGCGCCTGCTCGATGGTTTCCATCATACCAGAAGGACCGCACAGGAAATACTCCGTCGGACGGCCGTCGCCGGGATCGTTGGCCTCGATGAACTCGATGGCTTTTTTTGCGTCTATACGGCCCACGAGCCCTTTCCAAGCGATGGTGGGTTTTTTGAACAGCCCCGCCAATCCCCCGGCCTTTTCCTGCTTGGGCTGGCTCAGGACATGGCTCACGAAAAACTGCCCGGAGTAGCGTTTTTCCAACTGTTGCAGTTGTTGGTGAAAAATGATGCCGTCCTCGTCGCGGTTGCCGTACAACAGGAACACGCGGCTTTTCGGCTCCTCTTCCAACACGCTTTTCAGGATCGACATCAGCGGGGTGATGCCGCTGCCGGCGCCGAACAGGTAATAATCTTTCTTGTGATCGGCGTGCAACGCAACGGTGAAACGCCCTTGGGGCGGCATGACTTCTATGGTGTCGCCGACTTTTACCTTATCGTGTATGTAGTTGGAAACCAAGCCTTTGTTGACTCGCTTGATGCTCACCGCCAGGGTTTTGTCCACCGATGGGCTGGTGCAGATCGAGTAAGCGCGGCGCACCTCGGAGCCGTTGATCGTGAAGCGCAGGGTGAGATATTGGCCGTGCACATAACGGAAGGTTTCCGCCAGATCGGCCGGTATGTCGAAAGCGACCGTAGCGGTATCGGCTGTTTCGGCCTGAATATGTTGGACGCGGAGGGGAAAAAAGTGGGTGTTGACCATGTTTGGACGGAAGATGAGGTGATTACTTGCGCACGGTCCGCTGTTCGATCCTTTTTTCGTAGTCGGAGCCTTGGAAGATGCGCTGCACGTAAACGCCGGGGGTGTGGATTTGGTTCGGATCGAGCTGGCCGGGTTCCACGAGTTCTTCCACCTCGGCCACGGTGATACGGCCGGCAGCGGCCATCATCGGATTGAAGTTGCGGGCGGTGCCCTTGAAGATGAGGTTGCCGTGGGTGTCGCCCTTCCATGCCTTCACAATGGCAAAATCGGCGTGCAGCGCTGTTTCCAGCACATACATCTTGCCGTCGTACTCGCGAGTTTCCTTGCCGTCCGCGACTTCGGTGCCGAAGCCGGCGGGGGTGAAAAAAGCGGGGATGCCCGCTCCGCCGGCGCGGCAGCGCTCGGCGAGGGTGCCCTGCGGGATGAGCTCCACTTCCAGTTCGCCCGATAGCAATTGTCGCTCGAACTCGGCGTTTTCGCCCACATAGGAGGAGATCATTTTTTTCACTTGGCGGTTTTGCAGCATCAGACCGATGCCGAAGCCGTCCACCCCTGCGTTGTTGGAAATGCAGGTCAGCCCTTTGACGCCCATTTTCACGAGCGCGGCTATGCAGTTTTCGGGGATCCCGCAGAGGCCGAAACCGCCCAGCATCAGGGTCATGTTGTCTTCCACGCCCACCAGCGCGGCAGCGGCGTTCGGATATACTTTGTTCATTTTCAAAAAAAAATTGAAGGTGAGTGCGAAACGAATTTTTCCCCGAAAAAAGCGGGATCAGATCACGCCGCCGGCGGCCAGGTAGCGCTCGGCGTCCAATGCGGCCATGCATCCGGTGCCTGCGGCGGTGACGGCCTGGCGGTACACGTTGTCCTGCGCATCGCCGCAGGCGTACACGCCGGGGATGCGGGTATGGGTGGTCTTGCCCTTGGTCACGAGATAGCCCGCCTCGTCCATTTCCAACCAATCTTTGAATAGTTCGGTGTTGGGTTTGTGGCCGATGGCCACGAAAAGGCCGGTGACCGACAGGAGGCCCTTCTGGTCGGTCTGGTTGTTGATCACGCGCAGTCCGGTCATTTTTTCGCCGTCGCCGACCACTTCGTCCACTTCGGTGAACCAGTGGACGGTGATCTTGTCGTTGCCCAGCACGCGCTCCTGCATGATCTTGGAGGCGCGCAGCGAGTCGCGCCGCACGAGCAGGTGCACGCGCGGGCAGAGCTTGGAAAGGTAGGTCGCCTCTTCGGCAGCTGTGTCGCCCCCTCCGACCACGGCCACTTCCTGGCCCCGGTAAAAGAAGCCGTCGCAGACCGCGCAGGCGGAAACCCCGTTGTTCACATACTTTTGTTCGGACGACAGTCCCAGCCATTTGGCTTCGGCGCCGGTGGCAATGATCACCGTGTGTGTGCTTCGATGGCTTCTCCGCCGTCGGTCCAAAAGCGGTGAACGGGGCCGGTCAGGTCCACTTTTTCGATGCGCACGCCATAGTGGATGCGGGTGCCGAACCGCTCGGCCTGCTGCTGCAGGTCTGCCATCATTTGGGGGCCGTGCACGCCCTGCGGATACCCCGGAAAGTTCTCGACATCATTGGTGATCATCAGTTGTCCGCCGGGCGTTGCACCGGTGTACAGCACAGGCGACATGTTGGCGCGGGCGGCGTAAATCGCAGCGGTGTATCCCGCTGGACCGGATCCGATGATGAGGCATTTTTCGGCCATAATCTGAGGGGAAATACGGTGGGAAAAAAGGGTTTCTGTTGGCCCGCAAAGATAGGGGCAAAATGCCGAAAAAACGAATGCCCCCGAGGGTGTCGGGGGCATTCGCGGTGCTACGGGCCGAAAGATGTGTTCAGGGGCGCGTGAAGCGGGCCAGCTCCTCTGTGCTCGACTCGAACTCGAAAGCGGAGTTGACGAGGAAGTAGTTGTTGGGATCGTAGCAATAGGGATAGGCGAATTTCGCGAAATCCAAACGGGTTTCCTCGAAACCGAAGGCGCGCATCATGTCGCGTACCTGGGCGGAAGTGAGGCAGTTGCTCTTGGCCACTTGCTTGGCGATTTCCAAGCGGGTTTCGTCGAAGCCCTGCTCGGTCACCTGGGTGACGGCCTGCGAATAGGAACGCTGGTCCATCGGATAGGCGCAACGGCCCTGCGGCTGCTGGGGCTGCGGCGGGGGAGGGGTGCCGACATTCGTGGTAGTGGTCTGCTGCTGGGTCACGGTGGTCGTGGTGGTCGTGCCGCCCATGTTCATTCCGGGAACGTTCATCGAAATGCCCACGCTCACCGAACCGCCCTCGCCGTCGGGGACCGACATGCCCACGGCCACCCCGTCGGTGCGCGTGACGGTCTGCTGGGTCACCACGGTGGTGGTCTGCGTGGCGGCCGGGGCCGGCGCGGGCATCGGAGCGGGAGCCGGCGGCGGGGTCTGGGCCACGGGCTGGTAGGGCAGGGGGGCTTCTCCGCGCCAAGCCAATTTGTAGTCGCCCTTTTTGTTGAGCTTGATCATGTAAGTGGTTTCCATGTCGTACTTCACGCCGATGTTGGCGTCAAATGGAGCTTTGGCCTGGTCTTCGAAGACGATTTTGGCTTTCACCCATTCTTGGGTGATGTTTTCAGCTTTGACATTGGTCTGGGCGGTCTGGTTGTACTGCAATCCGTTGATCACAAGGAAAAAACGGTCGCCGTCTTCGGAGAAAACGACCACGGTGCCCCGTACTTGGGCGGTCAACTGGACGAGACCCGTCAACAGCAGGAAGGGTAAAAGCAAACGTTTCATGAGTGAACGGTTTAGGAGATTTTGGAAAAAGATAGAGTTTGTTCAGGTAAAAAAAAGATGTGTCAGCCTAGCGGTGCGCCTTTTTCAAATTTAGGGCCAAAATACCCGACTATTTCGGAAATTCGCGCAAAGTTTTCGATTTTAACTTTTTCCGAAACCCATCCCATGTGCGGCATCGCCGGAATTTTGCGCCTTGGTCAGACCGGTGCCGCCGACCTCGGGGCACTGGTGCGCGGCATGACCGACACGCTCCGACACCGGGGGCCCGACGACGCCGGACAGGTGCAGTTTTTTCTGGAAAAAAAGCCGCTGGCTCTCGGTGATCGGGATACGCCCCAAGAGGTTTTTGACAGTACACTCCCCTGGGCGCCTCGTCCGTATCCCGCCCATTCGGACCGGCCGATGCTGGTGCTGGGCCATCGGCGCCTCGCGATCTTGGACCTGTCCGCCGCGGGCCACCAGCCGATGTCCACCTGGGACGGCGCTTTATGGGCGGTATTCAACGGCGAGGTGTACAATTATTTGGAAATAAGGGCCGAACTGGCCTCCCAAGGAGTGGTGTTCCGGACTTCCACCGACACCGAGGTGGTTTTGGAGGCGTACCGGCGCTGGGGCAGGGCCTGTGCCCACCGTTTCGACGGGATGTGGTCGTTGGCCCTGTACGACATCCGCGAGGGCACTTTGTGGTGCTCCCGCGACCGCACCGGCGTCAAACCGTTTTATTACGCCTTCCCCGAAGGGATGTTCGCCTTCGCTTCCGAACAAAAGGCTCTCCTGCGACTCCCCGGATTGCCCGCCCGCCTGAACTTGGAAGCGGTGGCCGATTTTTTTCTTTTTTCCAAAATAGACCAAGCCCCGGAGGGATTGTTCAAAGGGATTTACGAACTCCCCGCGGGCCACGAGTTGCTCTTTTCGGCCAAGGGCGGCTCGATTCCTCCCCGGCCCGTACCTTGGTATTCATGCTCGGCAACGGTCCCGCTCGGGCTTTGGGACAAGGCGCTTTTCCTCGAAAAAGCCTCCGAGCTGCGATCTGCCCTGGAGCGTTCGGTGCGGATGCGGCTGCGTTCCGATGTGCCGGTGGGCGCGTGCCTGAGCGGTGGGCTCGACAGCAGTTCGCTGGTCTGTCTCATGCAGGCCGAAAGGGCGCGGGCGGGTAAATCGCCCGATGGGCTGCATGTGTTCACCGCCGGGGCCGACGACCCCGCTTTTGACGAAAGAAAATGGGCGGCCCTGATCGTCGAAAGTACCGGTGCCGTTTGGCACCAAGCCGTTCCCGAAGCCGACGAACTGGCCCGCGACCTGGAAACCCTGATGTACGCCCAGGATGCACCGACCTTCTCGTCGCGGACCTACACCCAGTTCCGGGTGATGCGCCTTGTGAAAGAAGCGGGCATCCGGGTGGTGCTGGACGGACAGGGCGGCGACGAACTGCTCAGCGGCTACGAACCCCACGAGGCGGCCTTTGCTTTCGATTGTTGGAAAAACGGCCGTTTTACGGATTGGTGGCGGGAAGCCCGACAAAGCGCGCTCGGCCAAAAAGGCCACTTGGCCCTCCTCGCCCGGACCGCCCTGAAACACTGCTTGGTGCCCGGACTGCCCGACCGGCTCCGCTGGTCGTTGTTGTGCCGCAAATTTCCGGAATGGGAATTTCTGTCGCCCGAAATCCGCGAAATCGGCCGCCGCCGATTGGCAGAATGGCGCGAAGCCCCGGTGGGTTCCCTGTCGGACATGCTCTCGCACGAGTACTTCGGAGGTCCCTTGCAACACCTGCTGCGCTGCGAGGACCGGGCGGGCATGTGGCATTCCATCGAATCGCGGACTCCGTTCGCCGACGATCCCGCGCTGATGGAACTGGCTTTTTCGATCCCCGGCGCGCTCAAGATCCACGGCGGTTACCGCAAGGCCCTCCTGCGCGAGGCCATGCGCGGACTGCTGCCCGAGCCCGTCCGCCTGCGCCGCGACAAAATGGGCTTTGTGGCGCCCAACAACGAATGGTTGCGCGGGCTTACAGCGGTGTCCGAACAAAATTTCTCTGCCGAGGACGATTTGGTTTTCGACAAAAAAAAGTTGCTGTCCGAAGCGGGCAGGCATTTCTGGGCGCCTCGGTCCTCCGTCGAAAATTTCCGCGTGTACAAATACCTGGCTTTTTCGGTCTGGCGGAAAAGGTTTCGGGCGGATTAAGGAGGGACCGCGGTTCCCTTGGTGGTCTATTTGGAATAATTTTTTTATTGATTATCAAAAAAATATATGAGATTTGTTACTGCGATCGTCTTTTCACTGGTCGCATTATGTGCCCAAGCGCAGGGCATCGAGTTTTTTCAGGGCGGCTTCCAAGAGGCTTTGGAAAAGGCCCGGGCGGAGGACCGCTTGCTTTTCGTCGGTTTGTACGCCCACTGGTGCGCTCCCTGTCGTTTCGTGGACAAGAAGACTTATGCGGATTCCTCTGTGGGCGAATTTTTCGACCGCAACTTTGTCAGCGTCCGTTTCGATGTGGAAGACGACGGGGACGGGACCGACTTGAGCCGTCAGTATTCGGTGTTGGCCCATCCCGAGTTCCTGTTTTTTTCGCCCGACGGAAGATTGGCTTATCGCGGGTCCGGAATGTTGGAGCCCGAGCCGTTTTTGGAAATCGCGCGCGAAGCCCTCACGGTTGGAGTCGCTTATGTGCGGTGCGCCGACCGCTACGAGGCGGGCGACCGCTCACCGGAGGTGCTGTACGGGTATGCGCGGGGACTCCAAAAATTGGGGGACACGCTCTGTGCCCGCGTGGCCCGGGAATTTTTGGAGGCCCAAAAAAACTGGGACGATCCACAAGCGGTCGAACTGATCGCGGAGCATTTCGGCCGGGTCGGCCATCCGGCTTTCGAACATGCGGTGAAGCACAAGCTCCGTTTTGTCGAAGTTCTGGGGGCGGATGCCTACGATGATTTCGTTTCGTCGGCGGTGGCCGATACCTGTATCGGCCTTTACGGCGCAAGCGGCCATCTGCCCGAACCCGAGGGAAAGGCATTGTTCGCCCGTTACCTGCCGGAGCGCGGAGAGGAAATGTTTTATCATTTCCGCGTCCTATTGTACGAGAACTTCAGCGATTGGGAAAATTATGCCGCTGCTGCGATCGAGTACACGGATAAGTTTCCCGGCGAAACCAGCGCCATCGGCTACCGGAACTTTGCGCAGAATTTTTGCGATTACGTGGAGGGACGCAAGCGGCTCGAACGGGCGCTGGAATGGGCTTTGGAATCCATCCGACTGGAAAAAATGTATTCCAACTTGGAAACCGCTGCAGCCTTATACATCAAGTTGGGCAAAAAGTCATCTGCAAAAAAATACGCCAAGGAGGCCATCGAATTTGGCCGTGCCCATGGAGAAGATGTCTCCGGCGCGGAGGAGTTGCTGGAAAATTTGGGCCGAAAATGATCTGCGGCATTCGGTTGCGCAACCCCGGCATTTGAAGGGATCTTTTTTGGGCGTTGGCGGCACGGGCGCATTCTGATCGTCGGCAGTGTCCATAGATTGGTTTGTGTCGGCAAATTTGTCATATTTGCCGCGCTTTTTTTCGGCTGTTCCTTTACCAACAAAGAATCCGCGTTGCGTACCCGGCAGCAATACGCGACATTTATTCTTTTATTTTTTCGATGAAGCACAAACACATTTTATACCTCGGATCGGCCGCTTATGCCATCATGCTGCTTTTGGCATGGGTGTATTACAAAGAACGCGTCATTTCTTTCGATACCGGCTGTCAGTTGTTCGACACCTTGGTAAACACCATTTTCATGACGGACCGTTATGGGGCCGTCGTCACCAGGTTGCTGCCCGCCCTTTGTGCTGCGTTCGAAGGACCATTTGAATATCTCCTGAGAGCATATTCGTTGAATTTCCCATTGTTCTACTTTGCTTCCTTTCTGGTCCTTTTACTGGTTTTCAAAAACCCGCGCCTGGCCCTGGTGCAACTGTTGATCAACACCATGATGGTGTCCCACAGTTTTTATTGGATCCAATGTGAGATAGTGCCGGGACTGTCGTATCTCTTGCTGTTTTGGGCAGCGGCGGAAAAAATACTGGCTGCGGAAGAAAATTCCGTTTCGAAAGGGTATCGGATATTGTTCGGCGTGCTGGCCCCGATACTGCTGGCCACCATCGTGGTGACATATCCGCTGTTGGTGTTCGGCATGATGTTCCTGCTCGCTTTCTTGGGACTGCGATATCCCGGCACTGGCGCTTTCTGTTGGGAATCGGGGCAGTATATGTGGTGCTTTTTGTGGTGAAAACCATCTTTTTCGTCTCCATCTACGATCGGGATGCGATGATGGCCCTGAGCAACATCGTCAAGGTATTCCCGAACTATTTGACCATGGAGGCCAATCGGAAATTCATTTTGTTTTGCGCGACGGATTATTATTTCGTGCCGCTTCTGCTGGTGGCTTCTTCGGTTTTTTATTGGAAAAAAAAGGAAAAATGGAAATTGTTGCTGGTCAATTTCTTTTTTTTCGGAGTCCTTTTTTTGATCAACATCAATCATCCCGAGGGCCGTCCGCAATGGTACATAGAGAGCCAACTGCTGCTGTTGAGTCTTTTTGTTTCGGTTTCATTGGCCTACGACCTGTTGGGCTCCGATTGGTTTGGTCCCGTCAGATCGGTCGGCCTGGTCGCCTTGATCGTGGGCGTGGGGTTTGTCCGGATGCAACTGGTGCACAAGGGCTATACCGAGCGACTGGATTGGTATCGGGATTTGATCCGAAAAACGGATCTTCCCGAAGGGAAAAAATGGGTGGTGTCCGTGGACGATTTTTCCAATGAGACCAAGTCTAAGTTGCTGTCCGTTTGGGGCTGTCCTTTTGAAGTCTGGATGCTCTCGACCTTGGAGAGCGGTGTCACGCGTTCGATCGTCATCGAAGAGACGCCGCATGAATTCGATGCCGGCATGAGGGACAACAAGGCCTTCATTACCAAGTGGATTTCGATCGGTTATTCCCAGCTGCAATCCTCGCCCTATTTTGTATTGACCGACACGAGTTATTATCGCCACTGGTCAGAGCGGTAGGGAGGGATGATTTAACCGGTACAGGGGCCCCAAAGGCGCAGACGGACCAACGGGAATAGCATCTGAGGCTCCTGCAGCGCTCTTTTGGTACCCTGGGCGGGACTTGAACCCGCACGGCCTCATCGGCCACAGGATTTTAAGTCCTGCGTGTCTACCATTTCACCACCAGGGCAACTCTGCAAAGAACAAAAAAAATGCCTTCATCACTGAAGGCATTTTCGAGCGGGAAACGAGACTCGAACCCGCGACCTCAACCTTGGCAAGGTTGCGCTCTACCAACTGAGCTATTCCCGCTTGTATAATGCCCGGTCGCGTGGGCTGTTTGCCGTAAGGCGTTGCAAAGATAAGCGCCGCTTTTTCTTTTTTGCAAGTTTTTGGAGAAAAAAAATTCCCGGAATCGTGAAAAAAATCGTTTGGGTTTGTTTTTCAGCGGATTAAAATTCAAAACCGGATCTGTACCGTGGCTCCGATCCCGAAAGGAGAGGCGGCCCAAGCGGGCTGACCGGGCACTATGTGCAGACTGAGGTCGTCGCTCACATCGAAATCGAACAAGTGGGCGTCCACGAAAGCATCGGTGACGGTCAGGATATAGCCCACGGCAAAGGCAATGATCGAAAGTTCGTGCGCCGAGTGGGACCGGTCGCGCTCGGCTTTGAGCGTGCCGGTGGGCAGGTCCGGATTTTCGTCTAGGGTCAACGGGTCGGCATCCACGCGGTAGAGGTACTGGAAACGCCAGTAGCGGTATTGGGAGCGGCTGCTGAACATCCAATAGCCCGTGCCGCCGATGATGGCCCAAGCGATGGGGGCTTTCCAGTACTTGCGGTTGTAGATCTGTCCGGCCCCGGGGATGGCCGCCGCGAAAATGGCCGCCCGCAGGGGAGAGTGCTTATGGACTTTTTTGCGCGGGGCCGCGGGCGTATCGAGCGCCGTGCCGATCCCGGCGGGCAACATCGTGCCTGCGGTATCGCCGACCGCGGGCAAAGGCCCGAGGGTAACCCTCCGCACCGTGTCCGGTCGGGAGGGCTTGCCGCCCCGTGCGCGTTGTTGGAGGGTGTCGGTTTGGGCGGAGGCCGGTACAGCCCAGATCGCCCAGAGGATCAGACTGAAAAAAAATGTCCTGGACTGGCAAAAAAGTGGCATCGCGGATCAGCGGGTTTTGGTCATCTTGGCGGTGGAATGCCAGCCGTCGCCCCAAACGGTCACGAGGTAGGTACCGGGCGCCAATTCGTCCACCCACAGACTGGCACGGGGTGCAGACGGTTGACGGAAAGTCAACACGGGCAAGCCGCCCATCGTAGAGATCTGCACTCGGTCGAATGATTGGCCCTGCTCTGAATATACTTCGGCGGACCGGTCGGTCGGGTTCGGACGGACGAGGATACGGTGGGTGCGGTCACGGCGGGGCGCTGGATCCAGCCCCGTTAGCCGGTCTATGTTGGCCAGCACATATTGTCCTTCGCGCAAGTCGTTGGCCACGATCAGCCCGCTCTGGGGGCCCTGTACGACGCGCGAATAAGACGGGTATTCCTGCCACGGGCTTTGCGGACCCGGCCTCCAGAGCAGAGCGAGGCTGTCGTCGTTGACGAAAAGCAGGTCGTTGTCGTTGTACGCGAGGGCGGGATTGCCGTTGTACGCGAAGACTCCCCGAATTTGGGTGCCCGTGGGCAGATCGGCGTGGACTTCCCAAAAGCGGGTGCCGGAAAGCCGCCAGCCGTTGGCGGCGGCCTGTGCGTCGTCGGGCGCGGTATAGTGGTGAGTGGCCCGCAGCCAAGCGGTGTCGGGCAGGGCTGTTACGTTCAGGTTCATTTTGGCGCGCTGCAGGATCTGGGGACCGGTGGCGGCGAAGCGCAGTTCGTGGAACGATTGGGCGAGGCACATCTGGTGCTCGGCGTTCACGAGTACCCACCTCGGGGCGAAGGGGAGCGCAAAGGTGGCATCGGAAAGTTCGCCCGAAAATTCCGCTCGGCGGACCGTGCGCTGGTGGTTGGGTCCTATGAAGGTGACATCGAGCGGAACCCCGGTGTGGAAATGCGTTGTGGCCAACCGCTTTTGGCGCACCCGGACGGTCGTTTGGAAAAGCCCGCCGGTCGGCACTGTCCGAACAGAATCAACCAGATAGTCGGCGTAGCCGGGAGCAAAGACCCAATCATCGAAGAAGGCCGTCATGTCGCGTCCGGTGGCGGCGCTGAGGCGGTCGCGGAAGTCGGCGCTGCTGTGGTCGTCGAAGGCCGCTTGGTCGAGCGCCTGGCGCAGCCCCGCCCGCAGCAGGGAATCGCCGAGGTACCCGCGCAGGTTGTGCATCACAGAGGCGCCTTTGTTGTACACATGGCGCCCATAAGTATATTGGTGCGGAACGCCCGAAACGGCCCGGTAGCCGCCTTCGTCCAAATGCGCGCCGCCCAAAGTGGAAAGGTGGTTGGAGATCACGGCTTCCCGATAGGCCTCCGGACCGCCCGTCCAGCCGGCAAACAGGTGCTCGCTGTAAGAGGCGATCCCCTCGTTGAGCCACATGTCCTCGGCAGTGGTGCAGGTGGCCAAATCGCCCCACCAATGGTGCGACAGTTCGTGTGCCATGAGGTCTTCGTAGCCGAGGCTGCCGTCCACGGCAAAACCGGGGTAGGCAATGTTGGTGGCGTGTTCCATGGCCCCGCTGTTGAACGGCACGATCGAGTAACCGACTTTGTTCCAACGATAGGGGCCGTACCAGTGCTCGAAGCACGCGACCGCGTCCGACAGGCGCGCGAAGGAGTTTTTCAGGTCGGTGGTGTCGGCCGGGCGGGCCACGAGTTCCACCGGCACAGTTCCGCCGGCCTCCAAGGGGAACTGCTGGCGGACCACCGCATAATCCGCGGCGGCCACGCAGGCGAGGTAGGTGGGAATGGGTTCGTCGAGCCGCCAAAGACGGGTGAGCTGGGTGCCGTTCACGCTTTCACCCACGAGGTAGCCGTTGCAAAATGCGGGGCGGCCGACGGGCGTGGTGACCCGGAACGAGTAGGTTGCCCGTTCGGTGAAGTTGTCGAAACAAGGGTGCCAAACCCGGCCGTAGTTGTGCGGATCGGCGGCGAAACCGACGCCGAGGTTGAAGGCATGGCCGGTATTGAAATAAAAACCGCCCCAACCGGACGCGTCCACCAAGGGCTGCCCTCCGTACCAAACGGTGACCGATAAGGTGTCCGCCGGCCCCAAAGGCGCGGGCAGCTGCAGGTGCAGGGCCGGTCCGAGATGCTCGTACGAAAGGTGCGCGGCGCCAGCCTTGACCGAATCCACGGAAAGGCCTTCGAGATCGAGCCGCAGATGCTGGACGCCAGGCAACCGCGGCACGAGGCGCACGGTACAGGCTCCTCCGATCCAAGGCGTGTTGAGGTTGGGGATCCGCAGGTCGAGGTCGTAGTGCAAGATGTCCACGCTGTCGCTGCGGGGATCGGTGGCGTAGGGCATTGCGAGGGCGGTGTGCTTGCCTGCGCGGCAGATTTCGCCGCCCAAGGTCACCTGGGCCCACAAGGTAGAAAAGCAGGGGAAAAGGGCGCAAAAAGCGGCCGCGGTAAAGGCCCAACGGGCGAAACGGGTGCGCATGGAAGTCGAATTTCAGACAAAATTAGGTAATCTTGCGCGGAAAAGGCCCCCGATCCCCAACTTTGCCCCCGCGATGAACAAGATCCGAAGACTGATCCTCCCGCCCGCCCGCGAAGCCAAATTCCGCGCCGTGATCGCGCGTCGCCAGCCGACCCTGGCCGTTTGCCTCGAAAACGTATTCGATCCCCACAACCTGGCCGCCGTACTGCGCACCTGCGATTCGGTGGGGGTGATGGACGTGTATGTGCTCCAAACCGAGGAGTCGCTGCGCAAGCCCTTGGTTTTGGGCAAAAAAAGCTCGGGCGGATCGCGCAAATGGGTGGATGTGCATCTGCACACCGATGTTGAAAGTTGTTTCTCCGCCCTGCGCGCGCGATACGGCCGGATCTTGGGCACGGCACTCGGGAAAAGTTCGACCGGCCTGTATCAGCTGGATCTGGCACAGCCCGTGGCGCTGGTGTTCGGCAACGAGCACCGCGGACTGAGCCCTGAGGCCTCCGCGGCCTGCGACGGCCATTTCATGATCCCCCAAATGGGCATGCCCGAAAGCCTCAACCTGTCGGTCGCCTGCGCGGTCAGCCTGTATGAGGCACACCGCCAACGCGCCGCGGCCGGGATGTACGATGTGCCCCAGCTCTCGCCCGAAGAAGCCCCACGACCTGTATATGCGGTACCTGGAGTATTCCGATTCGCGCAAAGGGTGGTTGGAAGTTTCACCGGACGCCTCGTAACGTCGGGGCTTGCCTCCGCCTTGCATGGGTTTCGCGGGGCGACGGGCGGTGGACTGCACCGGCCGGGCGTTAAAAAAATCCAAACTGCAGCCGCATGGGCGGCATCGCTCCCGACCGACTGTATGAGCGAGCGTTTCTTCCGGACCATCCAAGAGCAATTTATCCCAAAATTGTCTTTGGGAAAAATTTCTAATGGCGGCCATTAGAAATTGTCTAGTGCAAAA
>JBEIJQ010000003.1:0-47822 GCA_040380145.1 Lewinellaceae bacterium
AGCAAAACTCCCCCAATTGGTCGGCAGTAGGATTTGCGGGCGCATTTCGGCTCCAAACCGCGTTATTTTGTGTAGGTTTGCATGATCGTGCGGGCAATCGGCAAGTTTTGTCCGACTATCCATATCCGATCTGCGCGCCAAGCCGCGGCAGCGAGTTGTCGAACGCTTCGTTGCTTTACGGACGTGCTATGGTTGAAACAATGCTGGTAGAAGTCCTGTTTTTTGGGAAATATATTTGATCCATCGGGGACAAAATGATCCACACCCCTTTCGCTGCTCAATTGAAACGTCTTTGGCCTTGGGGCCGCACCCAACTGGTGTTGTTGGCCTCGATGCTTTTTTTCTTGGTCGCCGGGGTGTTGGGCCATTGGGGAAGGATGCGGGCGGACGAGGAAAAAATGGCCGCCCGGCTCGAGCAACGCCTGCTAGAAGAATCCCGGCGGCTCCAGTCGTTGATGCACGACAGTGTTTTTATCCGAAAAATAACATCTGAGGACGGTTTCAACGACGAGGAAAGCCAAAAATGGCGTTCGGAGGTGTTTGGATTTTTTTTGTACAAGTATGATTTCCAAACAGAAGACCATCCCAAACTGCACAAGTGGACCAACAACCACTTGGAGCCGAGCCTCCGATTGGAGTACACCTCTGCGGACACCGTCCTTTACATTCAAAGCCAAGAACTCGACTATCTCCACTTCATACACTCTTTTTTGTCGGGAGGCGAAAAATATACCCTCATAGGTTCTCTGCCCATCCGCATCAAGTATTTTGTCGAAAACCAATACCTGAAAGAGTCTTTTCCGTTGGCCCCGTCGTTGGACGGGCATGTTTCATGGAAGTCGATCGTGGACAGGGCCGGTGCGGTGGTCCACGGCCCTTTCGGAAAGCCTTTGTTTCGCGTACATTCTTTCGTAAAGCCGCTCAACAACCGATATCGCCCGTACAACCGGGCACTGTTGGCGCTCGGCGCGATCTGCTTTTTGGTCGGCGCCGCAAGATTGTCGCGCTGGGCGGCCCGGCGTCGAGGACAGGCGGCCGGCCTGGCAGCACTCATCTGTTTGCTGGCGTCCCTCCGCATCGCACTGCCTTTTCTTGCAGATGGAGCGGGATCGGCCTCCTGCGATCCGTGGCTTTACCGGGGACCTTTGGATCTGTTGTTCAATTCCGTTCTGCTGTTCGGGTTGGCCGTTTATGTTTTCAGGCACATCCAAATCCGGCCAGAAGGTGTGCGCGGCTCCGGCGCCCGGCTTGTAGCCGTCGGAGCCGGCCTGCAGATCTGCATGGGTTTGTTGCTGTACGGGCTTTCTTGGTTTTACCGGTACATGTTCACGATGGATTCGCCGCCGAGATTGCTGTACGCCTTTGTGTCCGACGGAGGCGGTCTTCCTTCGGTGCTAGCGCTCGTCATCGCACAGTTTTCCGTCTTCCTTTTGGTGTATAAACTCTCTATGGTCGAACGGGCGCTGACGAAAAATGGCCGTGCCCCATGGGTTGTTTTGTTCCTGACCGGTCTTGTGGTGGGCATCCTGTCGCTGTTGACGCAAGATGCTTTTTCCGCCCTGTTGCTGTCGGTTTTCACCATCGGGCTCCTGTGGGGAATGGCGCGTTTTGTGGCTGATAACCATGTTTCCGCGATTTGGGCGGTGGCGTGGCTGTTGTATTTTTCGGCATTTTCGGCGGCGCAGTTGTACATACAGGGGAATTGGGCGGAGTTCCGTTTCCAAAAAGGTTTTGCCGTGCAATTGGCCACGGAACGGGACACTTCTTTCGAAAAGCAATTTTCGGAAATCGAAAAACGGCTGCTGCAGGATTCGATGGTGAAAGAGCAGTTTTCCCCTTTCTCTCTTGTATGGAAACCTTTTGTGAACATAAAAAAGGTGGACAACTACAGTTTGCAGAGATTTTTGGAGCTCAAATACCTCGACAAAAACTTCTTTTCGGATTATGTGTACAATGTTTACTGCTACGATACCGTGCAGAGGCAATTGTCGGGGAACCCGTTGCGATATGGGCAATTGGACACGATGTTCAAAATGGGTCGGGATGTCCCCGGAGCCGACAACCTTCGTTTTTGGAGCAATCCGGACAGTTCGTTCCGTTATATCGTGGAATTTTGTTATTCGAACAGCCAAAGGGACATCGGAACGATTTTTCTTTTGTTCACGCCCAAGCCACTGCTGATCAGCAATGTGTACGAAAGACTGCTGTCGCACAAAAACCGCTTGGCCCAGGAGCAGCTATCCGATCTGGAGTTTGCCGTGTACAAGGGAGGCAGCAAGCGGCGAGAAGAAGGCGGTCGTTTTCCCAAAAAACCGGATCCCGGCTGGACAATCCCGGACGAACCGGGGGGTTATTCTTTTTTTTCTGAAAAAAACAAGAACTATTTGGTCTGGAAAGGCCCCGACAACATCGTTGCGGTCGTTCGAACGGACACGCCTCCCCACACGCGGGCCTTTTCGCTGTTTTCGTTTTTGTTTTGCTTCCATTTGGGAGCAGTGGCCCTGTTGCTGTTGAGCAATCGCTGGTTGGGCTACCTGCCCTATCCGTTTTTGTTGCCCTCCGGAAAAGGTTTTTCGCTCCGCGGCCGCATTCAGGCGGCCATGGTGGCCGTTATCCTGTTGGCCTTCGTGACCATTGCCACGGTCACCATGCTGTACAACCAGCAGCAGCTGTCCAAATACCATCGCTCGCGGAACGAGCGCAATGTGGCCACCATTGCACGGTCGTTGGGGGAATGGTACAACAAAAGGGGCTGTTCGAAATTGGAACACCACGAGTTGGCCCAAGCGGTGCAATCCATCGGCCATTCAGAGCGCCTCGTGGTCAATCTGTACGATCTGGAAGGACAGCTGCAGGGTGCGTCCATCAAAGAATACGAACAAAGAAACATGGTGGCGGACCCGATGGATCCGGTCGCTTTCCGTTCGTTGACCCAAAAAAGGGAGAGCATGTACCTGCAGACGGAGCAGATCGGGAGTTACTCTTACACATCCGCTTATGTTCCCTTGGAAGACGCCGACGGGCATGCGATCGCTTATGCGAATGTCCCCTACGATTCGGACGGGGACCGCTCCGTGCGGCACGACAATGTGGAGCTCCTCGGCACCTTGCTCAATGTGTATGTGCTCTTGCTTTTGATCGCCGGTGCGGTGGCACTGGCGGTGGCCAATTCCGCGACCCGTCCCTTGACGGCAGTGGCCGAAAAGCTGCAATTGGTGCAGTTGGGCCGTCGCAACGAACCCTTGGAATGGAAAACCGACGACGAGATCGGCACCCTCATCCGACGGTACAACGAAATGATCCAACAGTTGGAAGAAAGTTCGGCCGAACTGGCGCGCACGCAAAAGGAAACGGCCTGGCGGGAAATGGCCAAACAGGTGGCCCACGAGATCAAAAACCCGCTCACCCCGATGAAGATCCACCTGCAGCTGCTGGAGCGTGCCTTCCGGGACGATCCCGAGCGCGGCCTGGAAATGTACCGGCGCGTTTCGTCCTCCCTGATCGAGCAGATAGACAACCTTGCCCGCATCGCCTCGGAATTTTCGGACTTCGCCAAAATGCCCCAAGCGCAAAACGAACGCCTGCACCTCAACGCGCTGGTCGGTTCGGTCTGCGAATTGTTCCGCGACATGCCGGACTCCGACCTGACGGTCGAAGTGCCCGATGCCCCCTTGTTCGTGTGGGCCGATCGCAACCAACTGATGCGGGTGCTCAACAACCTTCTGAAAAACGCCGAACAGGCGATTTCGAAGGAGCGGCGCGGCCAGATCCGGGTCCGTTTGGAAGAAAAAGACGGCCACGCGCACATTTCCGTGCGGGACAACGGCACGGGCATACCCGAGGAAATGATCGAAAAAGTATTTTTGCCGAATTTCACCACCAAATCTTCGGGAATGGGTCTGGGTTTGGCCATGTCGAAAAACATCGTAGAGTCGGCCAACGGCCGGATCCGGTTCGAAACCGCTGCCGACGAGGGCACCGTTTTTTTGATCGAAATCCCCTTGATGGCCGAAGACCAAGATTGAAATCCCGCCGTCCGTATCCCGAGCACATTCCAATTGCGAGCATACACTTCCATGAACGACACTCCTACGGCCACTTCCGGCACCCTTTTGTTGACGGCCCGCGAAATAGGGCGATTGATCGGCGGCGCCGTTGACGGCGACCCGGAGGCCGTGGTCACCGGACCCGCCCGCATCGAAGAGGGCGTTCCCGGCACGCTCTGCTTCCTGTCCAACCCGAAATACGCTTCTTATGCCTACACGACCCGGGCCTCGGTGCTGTTGGTGTCGCGGGATTTCGTGGCGGAAAAGCCGGTCGTGCCCACCCTCGTCCGCGTGGACGATGTGTACTCGGCGGTCACCCGTTTGCTGGAATGGTTCCAGCAGCAGCACGGCCCCGAAAAAGCCGCTGCCAAGATAGACGGCAGAAGCGCGGTGGATCCGGACGCGACACTGGGCCCTGATGTCTCCGTCGGCGCATTCGCCGTGGTGGAAAAAGGAGCTCGGATCGGCGCCGGCACCCGCATCCACGCCCAATCTTTCGTGGGCGAGGACGCGGTCCTCGGAACCGACTGCGTGCTGCATCCCGGGGCTCGCGTGCTGGCGGGCTGCGTGTTGGGCGACCGCGTCACGGTGCACGCCAACGCCGTGATCGGCAGCGACGGGTTCGGGTTCGCGCCCCAACCCGACGGCAGCTACCGCAAAATCCCTCAGTTGGGCAATGTGGTGCTGGGCAACGATGTGGAGATCGGCGCGGGCGCAACCGTCGATCGGGCAGCCATCGGCTCCACCCGCCTCGGCGACGGCGTCAAAATAGACAACCTCGTGATGGTGGCCCACGGCGTCAGCATCGGCGAACACACCGTGGTGGCCGCCCAAGCGGGCATCGCCGGCAGCACCCACATCGGACGGAATTGCCTCATCGGTGGACAGGCAGGATTCGTGGGACATATCCGCGTGGCGGATGGGGTCAAGGTACAGGCTCAGAGCGGGGTCAACCGATCGCTGGAAATCCCCGGATCCGCTTGGTACGGCTCCCCGGCCATGCCCTACAACGACTATTTGCGCGCCTACGCCGTTTTCCGGCAATTGCCCCGCCTTTCCCTCCGCATGGCCCGGCTCGAAAAAGAACGTCCCTCGACGCACAAACCCGATTTTTGAACTTTCCTCGCGCTTCGGCGTTAAAGAAAATGTTTTATTTATCAACCTTTATCACATGGCACTTCAGATTACCGACACCAACTTCCAAGAAGTCGTTTTGAATTCCGACAAACTTTCCGTTGTGGATTTTTGGGCCGAATGGTGCGGCCCCTGCAAAATGATCGCTCCTATCGTGGACGAACTGGCCAACGAATATGCCGGCAAAGCCAATATCGGCAAAGTGGATGTGGACTCCAACCAGGAAACCTCCCTCAAATTCAGCGTGCGCAGCATACCGACCATCGTGTTCATCAAAAACGGCAAAGAGGTGGACCGTCTCGTGGGCGCCGCCCCCAAGGCCCTCATCCAGTCCAAAATCGAAGCACATCTTTGATTTTCGCCTTTTTTCGGCCTCATAAAGGACCATGCGGAAACCCTCCGCATGGTCTTTTTGCGTTAACTTTGCCGGTCCATCACCTTTATACCGCGTTATGCAGCTTTTTATCCTCAAATCCAAAATACACCGCGCCGTAGTCACCGAAGCCGACCTGAACTACGTGGGCAGCATCACCCTCGACGAGGACTTGATGGAAGCCGCCCGATTGTTCGAAGGCGAACGGGTACAAGTGGTGAACAACAACAACGGGGCGCGGTTCGAGACCTATGTGATCCGCGGCGAACGCGGCTCGGGCGTGGTATGCCTCAACGGCGCGGCGGCCCGCTTGGTACAGCCCGGCGACTTCGTCATCGTGATGGCCTATGCCCTGATGACGCCCGACGAGGCCCGCGATTTCAAACCGGCCCTCGTTTTCCCCAACGCCCAAAACCGCCTGTCGTGAAAAAATATATCTGGAAAGGCGTTCAGGCCGTCCTGTTTTTCGGCATGGGCTTCGGCCTGCTGTATTGGATGCTGCTCAAGTTCGAGGCATCTTGGAGCAAAACGCCCGACAAGGTCTGCCCCCCGGGCCTCCAAGATTGCACCCTGCTGCAAAAAATCGGCTATGACTTCACCCAGTTGCACTGGGGCTGGATGTTCGCCCTTTTTGCCGCCTACTTTTTCAGCAACCTCAGCCGGGCCATCCGCTGGAACTACCTGATCGAACCGCTCGGCGTGAAACCGCGCACCTACAATACTTTCTTCGGGGTGATCATCGGTTATTTTGTGAACATCCTTTTCCCGCGGGCAGGCGAAATCGCCAAACCGGCCACCGTGGCCCGCTACGAAAAAGTGCCCTTGGACCGCCTCATCGGCACCATCGTGGTGGACCGCGCCGTGGACATCTCGATCTTGCTGTCGCTCATCGGCCTCACTTTTTTGCTGGAATTCGAAAAAATCTCCGCTTTCGTACAAAAAGGCCGCGGCGACAATCCCGCCGGGGCCGAAGAAAGCGGCAGTTTTCTGACCAGCCCCCTCGTGCTGGTCTTGGTGGCCGTGACGGTCATAGCCGCCGCGCTCTGGTTGTTTTTTGGGAAAACATTGGTCAAAATGACTTTTTTCCAAAAAATCAAACAGATCGTCCTCGGATTCTGGGAAGGCATCAAAACCGTGGGCAAGGTGAAGCAGCGCGGCTGGTTCATGTTCCATTCGCTCAACATCTGGCTGATGTACTACCTGATGGTGTATTTCGGCTTTTTGGCCTACGCCCCCACCTCCGGATTGGGGCCCGTGGCCGCTCTGCTGGTCTTCGTGGCCAGTTCGCTCGGCATGTTGTTCCCCTCGCCCGGGGGCATGGGCGCCTTCCACCTGGCCACCACCCTGGCCCTGAAAGAATTTTACGGCATCGCCGAGTTCGACGGCTTCACTTTCGCCAACATCGTGTTCATGTTCGTCCAAGGGCTCAATGTCGTGATCGGCCTGGCCGCCCTCGGACTGTTGCCGGTGCTCAACCGCGAAAATGCGCAGGAAGCATCGTCCGCCGCAGAACCGGCCGATTCCTGATCAGCGCCCGGCAGACCGTTTGCGTCCGATCCGTTTTTTTATATAATTTTGATTTTCTTTTTTTTATAAAAAAATCCATTCAAAAAAAGGTCTTTTCCGGTACCCGAGATGAAAGTCCTGCTCTTTCTTTTGCGGATCGCGATGGTGATCGCCTACTTGTTGCACGAGCTCAAGATCGTACAGCTCAAGCAGGAGCCCGCTTTCCGCCGCTGGGGACAGAGCCGCTACGACTGGTTGGATTATCTCGGCATTTTCGTGGCCTTCACCGTGGTGCTCGATCTGATCTATTGGACCGTGGTGTGGTTTTACCGCCGCAACAAAAAACTGCCCCGACCACAAAACGGATAATTTCATCCTTGGGGTCGGTCATATCTTCAACCTTTTGCTGTTTGCGGGCATCGCCTTGACGGTGCTCAAATTGCTGGACCTCAACATCAAGGATGTGTTTCTGTCGTTCAGCATCGTCGCAGCTTCGTTGGCCATCACCTTCAAGGATTATGTGACGAACTTCCTGAACGGGATGCTGATCACCTTTGCCAACGAACTGTCCATCGACGATTATGTGCGCATCGGCGAGTACGAGGGCAAGATCATCGACATCACGCTCTCGAATGTGCGCCTGCTCAACGACGACGACGACATCGTCTATGTGCCCAACAACCTCGTGATGTCCAAGGAAGTGGTCAATTACTCCAAAGGGGACGTGAAAAAAACGACGGTGGATTTCGAGATGGACTACCGCTATGTCAAATCGGCCAAAGATCTCGAGGAGCAGATCATCCGCAGCATGGAGCCTTTTGTCCACCAAGTGCGTCCCGGATCGCACATCCTGCGGATCTGGGAACTACAGCGCGACAAGATCGTTTTCAAATTCCAGTTCGTGCTGGAGCGCTACGACAAGGGCATCGACCGCAACCTGCGCCGCCACATCGAACGGTTTGTGGTGGACTATGTGCGGGCCACAGGCGACAAGCGCTATTTTTGATAGATCCACAGGTCGTGTTCGAAGTTGAACAGGTTTTCCTGTATGCGCTCCGACATCATCCGCGCGTCTTCTTCTTCGAAAAGTTGTTCCAAAGAGGCGTCCCAGACATTGGACAGTTTGGTGATGGGGCCAAAAAAATAATGGGCCTCGAAAAGTGCCTCCCAGCTCACGCGCACGCGGCTTCGCGGATCGAGCGGAGCGGCGTGTTGGGCGAAGAACAAGCGGCTGTCGGGATAATGGATCCAGCACAGCGGGTATTCCCAGTAGGGCTCTCCCAAGTTGTCGCGCTTCAACGCAAGGGGCGCGATGCCGATGACGCGCACTTGGAAACGGGAGCGTTGCTTGTCGAAAAACCAGATTTCCTGTACGCGGAAGCGCATCACATCGCGGGCGGTGACGGAGCGGTCCACGATATCGGTGCAGACGCCGCCCGGAGCGTTTTCGTCCGCCAAGAGCAGCGTGTCGAGGCGGCGGATCTTTCCGCGCATTTCCTCCGTCGGAACGGGTTCCGCGAAATCGTCGGCGCGGTATCCCACGAGCTGTCCGTTGGCCAATCCGTCCAGTACGAGCTGGAAAAAAGGACTTTCCCACTGCGCGAAATGCCGGTTTTCGACGACCGTCAGATCAATGTCCCGCCAAATCCTTTTTTCCCAAAAAACATCCGCCTCGCGCAGCGGCGGATAGGCCAGCACGAGGTGTTCCGGTTTTTCGCCCGCCTGCTGCGGAGTGCCGAGCACGGGCGTTTGGGCCTTCAACGGGGCAAAAAGAGCCCAGCAAGCCATGAGCTTGAGAAAAATACGCATTCCGAAAGACTGTTTTTGCCCTAACGGAAAAAAAGCGGGCCTTGGTATGCAGGGGCGGCGGGCTCATCGGGAAGCGAGGCAGGAAGCAGAAAACGGTTTTTCCCGAAACCAGCATCGGACCGACGAGCGGCTTGCTGGTTTTCCCTCAAGTTTTCCACCATTTGTCCAACCGCTCCTTGATGGCCTGTTCCTGGGGATTGTTGGCCGGGCGGTAGAAAACGCTGTCGGCGAGCCCATCGGGCAGGTACTGCTGCGGGGTGAAATTGCCCTGGAAATCGTGCCCATAGCGGTATCCCTTGCCGTAATCCAGTTGCTTCATGAGTTTGGTCGGTGCGTTGCGCAGGTGCAGGGGCACGGGCCGATCGCCCGTTTTGCGCACCAGGTCGAGGGCTTCCTCGATGGCCATGTAGGCGGAGTTGCTCTTGGGGGAGGTGGCCAGATAAATGGCGCCTTGGGAGAGGATGATCCGCGCCTCGGGGAGCCCCACGGCGCGCGTGGCCTCGAAGCACTGCATGGCGAGCAGCAGGGCATTGGGGTTGGCCAGCCCGATGTCCTCGGAGGCGAGGATCACCATGCGTCGGGCGATGAACAGGGGATCTTCGCCGCCCTCGATCATCCGGGCCAGCCAGTACACCGCGCCCTGGGGATCGCTGCCGCGCAGGGATTTGATGAAGGCCGAGGCAATGTCGTAGTGCATTTCCCCGTGCTTGTCGTAGGCCGCCATGTTCTGCGAGATGACCGCCTGCACCGTTTCGTTGTCCACCGTCACGGTTTCGCCGGTACTGGCGCCGGCCACCAGTTCGAGGGCGTTGAGGAGTTTGCGGGCATCGCCGCCGGAAAAGCGGAACAGCGCGTCGAGTTCGCGCAGATCGAAACGGCGTTTGGAGAGTACCTCGTCGGCTTGGACGGCATGGTGGACGATACGGGTCAGGTCTTCCACGCCGAGCGGTTCGAGCACATATACCTGGCAGCGCGAGAGCAGGGCCGGGATCACCTCGAAGGAAGGGTTTTCGGTGGTGGCGCCGATGAGGGTGACCACGCCCTGTTCGACCGCTCCGAGCAGGGAATCCTGTTGGGACTTGCTGAACCGGTGGATCTCGTCTATGAACAGGATGGGGCTGGGCTGGGAAAAAAAGCGTCCGCGTTTGGCCTGTTCGAGGGTTTCGCGGACATCTTTGACGCCGGCGTTCACGGCGCTGAGCGCGTGGAAGGGCCTTTCGAGGCCTTCGGCGAGCAAGCGGGCGAGGGTGGTCTTGCCCACGCCCGGCGGCCCCCACAGGATCAGCGAGGGCAGGTAGCGGTTTTCCCACACGCGGCGCAGGGCACCGCCGGGACCGACGAGGTGCTGCTGGCCCATGTAATCGTCCAAGGTGCGGGGGCGGAGGCGTTCGGCCAAAGGGAGCATGGCGGCAGTACGGAGGGTTTGGCGGGCGGCCCGGTGCGGAACCGCTCGCGGATCGTATATTTGTCCCCCGCAATATACGCGCAAAACATTTCCCGATCGGATGGACAAACGGTTTTTACGCCTCGATTTTTGGGCCGCAGTGCTGACACTGGCCTGGTTTTTTTTGCCCGGAAAATACTTTTCTTGGGCCAACAGCGCGGGCTATATCGGCGAAGAGGTCTTCCTGTCCGGCTTTGAACTGATGACCGATTTCGGCACGGGCGGTCTGTTTTTGTCCATCGTGCCGCTCAGCTGCGCTTTTATTGTGATCTGCACGATCTTCGGCGACAACGCTTTTCTTCCCTACGCCCAAAAGGGCGTCCTGATCGGTGTGGGATTTTTCGTGCTCCGCTCCCTGATCAACAGCGTGATGCCGGGCTTTTATGTGGCCCTGGCCAGCGGATTGCTCCTGTGGTGGCTATCCAAGCGCCCGCAAGAGCCGAAACCGTAGCGATTGACCGCTGTCGGAAGGCCTTGGGGCGATGTTGGATTTACAAGTTGAATCCTGCCCGCCTATTTTGTCAGAATCAGGATTTACAGGATTTTAGGATTTACAGGATTTTTTTCGCTCCCATTGACCGGTAAGATTTCCTTCCGAGTCGATCTTCGATTCCCGAAGCGTTTGCCTATATTTTACGGCTTGCATTTCAGTTTTTTACACCTGAAATGCAGCCTAATCGGGGCCATTGGAGATTTTCCCCGATGAAAATTTCGGGATCAATCCTCGTCGTCGTCGCGGAGCATATCGGCGAGCAGGTCGCGGAAATTGAAATGGCCCTCGATGAAGGAGCGGCTCAGCGCGTCGAATTCGGTCAGACCGTGCAGGACCAATTCCATGAACAGGTATTTATCGGCGGGCGGCACTTGGCGGGCCTCGACGAATTTGGCCAGTCCGGCCACGGCATCGAGTTGGGCGCGGTAATCCGCTTCGGGCGCATCGTTGAGCAGGTCCACCGAGTTGCCGCCGGAAAACCAGGCGTTGATCGTGCCGTAGGGATCTTTTTCCTGTCCTTTGCGCAGCTTGTCGGGATCCGGAAAGTATTGGAGGAACATTTTCTTGACGGCCTTGCCCAACAGTTGCAGTGCCACCTCGTAAGGGCCCGACTGCTCGCCCTCGTACACCAGTTCGACTTTTCCGGTGATGGAGGGGATTACGCCCCAAAAATCGGTGAGGCGCGCGGTCCCGGTGGCTTCGCCGTTGCGCAGGATGCGCCGTTCCACGGTCGAAACGAGGTTTTCGAATCCCGAAATGGTCAAACGGGCCGAAACGCCGCTCTTGGCATCCACCAGTTCGCTTTCGCGGGCCTCGAAGGCGATGTTTTCGAGCAGTTCCTGCAACAGGCGGGGCACCGCGACGGTTTCGCGCTGTTCGGGCGAAAGTCTGGCTTCCTGTTGGGTGATCTGCCGGGCCGTTTCCAAGGTTCGGGGGTAGTGGGTGAGGATCTGGCTGGGGATCCGGTCCTTGAGCGGCGTGATGATGCTGCCCCGATTGGTATAGTCCTCGGGATTGGCGGTGAACACGAACTGGATGTCGAGCGGTAGGCGCATCTTGAATCCGCGCACCTGGATGTCGCCCTCTTGCAGGATGTTGAACAGCGAAACCTGGATGCGGGCCTGGAGGTCGGGCAGTTCGTTGAGGCAAAAGATGGAACGGTGGGCCCTGGGCACGAGGCCGAAGTGGATGGCCCGTTCGTCGGAGTAGGGCAGTTTGAGGGTGGCGGCCTTGATCGGATCGAGGTCGCCGATGAGGTCGGCCACGGTGACATCGGGGGTGGCGAGTTTTTCCACGAAGCGGTCGTGGCGGTGCACCCAAGCGATGGGCGTCCGGTCGCCCATTTCAGATATCAGGTCTTTGGCGAAGCGCGACAGGGGGCGCAAAGGATCGTCGTTGAGTTCCGAGCCGGCCACGATGGGCATCCATTCGTCGAGGAGGTTGACCAAGAGGCGGGCGAGGCGAGTTTTGGCCTGTCCGCGCAGTCCGAGCAACAAGAAATTGTGGCGCGAGAGGACGGCCCGTTCCACATCGGGCAGCACGGTGTCGTCGAAGCCCAGTACGCCCGGGAAGAGGGTTTCCCCGGAGCGGAGTTTGCGGACGAGGTTTTCGCGGAGTTCTTCTTTGATGCTCCGGGAGCGGTAGCCGGTGGCGACGAGCTGGCCGAGCGTGGCGATCTGAGGTGGTTGCATGGGCGCGGGGCGGCCATTTTGAGGCCTTTTTTCCAAACATCCCGCACCCGAAAATGTTGCGCGGGGCCTTTGCGCCGGAGGATGGGAAAATGATTACCTTTGCGGGGCAAATGCCCTTTAGGGGCCTTTTTTTTGCACCTGTTTTTCACCCCCAAGGGTATTTTTTCATTCTTTTTTAAAAAAAATGTTGACCGAAAAAGACATCCTGCTCGCACAGCAACTGGAATTTCCCGTGACCCTGTTCGAAGATATACGCCGTTTTTCCCCCAAACAGGGAGAGTTCGAGCAAATGACGATGACGGAGCTGGATTTCGATCCGGAAACCGAGGAGGACCGTAGCTTCGAGGTGCAGTTGGCCGGTTTCACCTTTGGGTGCAACCCCGATTTGGCCGACGAGATCATCGACGAGCTGCACGACAAGTGGTACGAGAGCGGATACTATGTCTTCTTGGCCGAAATGGACGAGGAAGAGACGCTGGACCAAGTCGGTGTCCTGAAGACCGACGATATGTTCGAGGTGGTGCGGGCGCGCCAGACGATGTCGGGCGCCGACGACGGCATCACCACCGAAGAGATCATTGCCAAGCTGCAGGAATGGGATTCCCGTTTCCCGTTCATCGTCACCGGCGCCGATCTGAGCTGGGTCGAGGTGGCTTTCCTCGAAGTGCCCACCGACACGCTGGCCTTTGCCAAAGAGGTGCAGGCGATCTGTCCGGACATCATCACGATCGTGGGTTCCGTAGAGGAACTCGCCAACGAGATCGAGACGACCCACACGCTGTTCATGTGGTGGGAATGATCCCGCCTTCCTCGGCTTCGCGCAATTTTTCGGGACTTCCCACATCGTACCAGGTTCCGCCCGTATGATCGTAGCCCAGTATCGGGTATTGCGCGGCCAAGTCGAGGTAGAGATCCACGAGGGAAAAAACGCCTGTCTGCCGGACCAATCCCGGCAGTTCGGGCGAAATGACCTGTATTCCGCTGAATGCCAAAGAATGGGGCGCTTCGGCCGATTCGGGCACGGCACGGCGCACGGCTCCGGTGGACAGGTTGGTCCAGCCGACGAGGCGCAGGTTTTCGTCGAAGAGCAGCCTTCTGGAACTTTCGCGCCGCTGCACGGCCAGTGTGGCGATCGCTCCCGATGCGAGGTGTGCGCCGACCAGTGCGCCGAGGTCGAGGTCGGTCAGCACATCCACATTGCACAGGAGGATCGGCCCGTGCCGGTCCAACAGGTGGGCGGCGTGTAGGAGGCCTCCGCCGGTATCGCGCAGCAGGTCCCGTTCGTCGGAAAATCGGATGGCGACGCCCCAATTGCGGCCGCGGAGGTGCGATTCGAGCAGATCGGCGAAGTGGTGCAGGTTGACCACGATCTCGGTGACGCCGGCCCGGCGCAGTTTTTCGATCGCGTGTTCGATGAGCGGGCGGCCGCCGGCCTCGACCAGCGCCTTTGGGCGGTCGGCGGTCAAACCGCGCATGCGGGAGCCCATTCCGGCGGCAAAAACGAAGGCTTGCATAAAAGGGGGCGGGAAGTGCGGGAAAAACGGGATTTTCGGGTAAATTTACCTTTGTTTCCGCAAACGGGCGCCGTTGCGGCAAACGGCCTTTTTTCCACCAAACGAAGAACCCCATGTCCGGCGGACTTTTTTTCCCCTCCAAGCTCCTGCTTTTCGGCGAATATACCTTGTTGCTGGGTTCTCCCGGTCTGGCGATGCCCTATCCCGTTTTCGGCGGTTCCTGGGCGCGATTTCCCGATGGAAAAGTGCCGTATCGGGATGTCCTGTTGGACCTGACGGGCTATTTGGAGACCCTCGGCGGATTCGACACGGCCGCCCTGCGCGGCGAGTTGGACGCCGGTTGGGGATTCGACGGCAACATTCCCACAGGGTACGGGCTGGGCAGCAGTGGGGCCTTGTGCGCGGCCGTTTACCACCGCTTCTGCAAGGATCGTTTGCCGGCGGAAGCCGTCCATGCGCCCCGTCTGCGGGAGCGTTTCGCCGAGATGGAGCATTTTTTCCACGGCAACAGTTCGGGGGTGGATCCGTTGGTGTCGTATCTGAACAAGCCTCTGCTGCTGCGTTCCCGCACCGAGGTCGTCGCCTTGGAGAGTTTGGCGCTGCCGGTATCCCCGCGCATATTCTTGTTGGACACGGGTCGTCCGCGCCAAACGGCGCCCTTGGTGCAGGTTTTTTTGCAGCGCTGCCAAGAAGAAAGCTACCAAAACGCCTGTCTGAACGGGCTGACGCCCCACACTGCCGAGGCCATTTCCGCGCTTTTGGCGGGCGATTCCGCGCGGCTGTGGGCATCGTGGAGCGGCATTTCCCGTTTCCAGTCGTCGCATTTCTCGGCCATGATCCCCGAGGATCTGCAGCCGCTTTGGGAAACGGGGCTCGACACGGGCGAATTTTCCCTGAAACTTTGCGGGGCCGGTGGCGGCGGCTTTCTCTTGGGGCTGGCCATGGCCCCGCTCGAGCGCATCGAAGCGTTGGTTCCGTATCGGGAGGCGATCCGGACGGTGTAGTGCGGGGGATTTTTTTTCTGAAAAAGGGAAAAATCACCTTGCGTTGTACGCCTCCAGTCCTTTGGCCAAGCATTCCACTGCCCGCTCCAGGTCTTCCTGTTTGAGGACATAGGCGAGGCGCGCTTCTTGACGGCCGAGGCCGGGCGTGGCATAGAAACCCGAACCGGGGGCCATCATCACCGTTTCGCCTTGGTGGTCGAAGGATTCGAGCATCCAGCGGCAGAAGGTGTCCGCATCGTCCACGGGCAGGCGGACCAGCACATAGAACGCGCCACCGGGATTGGGGCATACCACGCCGGGAATGGCTTGGATGCGTTCGACGAGGAGTCGGCGGCGTGCGTCGTACTCGCGGTTGACATCGGCGAGGTAACTGTCGGGCACATCGAGGGTGGCTTCTCCGAGGATCTGTTCGAGGGTGGGGGGGCTGAGCCTTGCCTGTGCGAAGCGCAGGGCGGCGTCCATCACCTCCGGGTTGCGCGACACCAACATGCCGATGCGGGCCCCGCAGGCGCTGTAGCGCTTGGAGATCGAGTCGATCACGATGGCGTGCTTTTCCAGACCTTCCAACGAGAGGATCGAATGGAACTTGTTTTCTCCGTACACGAATTCGCGGTACACCTCGTCGGCGAACAAAAACAGGTCGTATTTGATCACGAGATCGCGCAGGGCCTGCAATTCTTCGAGGGAATACAAGTATCCGGTGGGGTTGCCAGGGTTGCAGATCATGATCGCCCGGGTCTTGGGCGTGATCGCCTTTTCGAACTCGCTGATGGGGGGCAGCGCGAAATTGTTTTCGATCGTGGCCGTCACGGGCCGCACCGTGAGGCTGCCGGCACAGGCGAACCCGTTGTAGTTGGCGTACAGCGGTTCGGGTATGATGATTTCGTCGCCCGGGTCGAGGCAGCTCATGAAGCCGAAGGAAATGGCCTCGGAGCCGCCCGTGGTGACGATCACTTGGGTGTGGTCGATCGACACGCCGAGTTTGGCATAATATCCCGCCAGTTTGCGGCGGTACGATTCGAAACCGGCGGAGTGGCTGTATTCCAGCACCTTCAAGTCGGTATGTCTGACCGCGTCCATGGCCGAGGGCGGCGTGAGGATGTCGGGTTGGCCGATGTTGAGGTGGTAGATTTTGACGCCGCGCTTTTTGGCCGCTTCGGCAAAGGGGACCAGTTTGCGGATAGGCGAGGCCGGCATCGAGAGGCCCCGTTGGGAAAGCTTGGGCATAGGGTAGGGGTTAACCTGGGAAAAAAGGCCGGATCATTCCGGCTTTTTGAAGATCACGGAGGAGTTTTTGCCCCCGAATCCGAAAGTGTTGCTCAGCGCCGCGCGGACGGGCCGCTGCTGGGCCTTGTGGAAGGTCAGGTTGAAGCGCGGGTCGATGTCCGGATCGTTGGTGAAGTGGTTGATGGTGGGCGGCACCAGGTCGTTCGACAAGGCGAGGATGGCGGCGATGGCCTCCACGGCGCCAGCGGCGCCCAGCAGGTGGCCGGTCATGGACTTGGTGGCCGAAATGTTGAGACGGAAGGCGTGTTCGCCGAACACGGCGGCCACGGCCTTGAGTTCGGCCCCGTCGCCGAGCGGTGTGGCGGTGCCGTGGGTGTTGATGTAATCGATGTCGGCGGCCGTCAGTCCCGCCTCGTCGAGGGCCATTTGCATGACCGCTGCGGCGCCCAGTCCTTCGGGGTGAGGTGCCGTGATGTGGTAGGCATCGGCGGTCATGCCGCTGCCCACGATTTCGGCGTGGATCTTGGCGCCCCGCCGTTTGGCGTGTTCCCAGTCCTCGAGCACAAGGCAGGCGCCGCCCTCGCCCAGCACGAAGCCGTCGCGGTCTTTGTCGTAGGGCCGGGAGGCCGTGGCCGGGTCGTCGTTGCGTTCCGACATGGCCTTCATGGCGGTGAACCCGCCCACGCTGGTGAAAGTGATCGGCGCTTCCGAACCGCCGCAGATCATCACGTCGGCGCGTCCTTCGCGGATGTGGAAAAAGGCGTCGCCGATGGCATGGCTGGAGGTGGCGCAGGCGGATACCGTGGCGTAGTTGATGCCGCGGAAGCCGTATTCCATGGAGATCATGCCGGCGGCGATGTCCACGATCATTTTGGGCACGAGAAAGGGCGAGAAACGGGGCGTGCCGTCGCCGGTGGCATAGGCGCTGATTTCTTCTTCCAAGGTGCGCAGCCCGCCGATGCCGGATCCCCAGATCACGCCGCAGCGGCCGCGGTCGAGCCCTTCGATGTCGAAAGCGGCGTCGCGCATGGCCTCTTGCACGGCGTATAGGGCGAATTGGGTGAACAGGTCCATCCGGCGCGCTTCTTTTTTTCCGAAATGCGCCTCGCCGTCGAAGCCTTTTACCTCACAGGCGAACTTGGTCTTGAAGCGCGAGGCGTCGAAACGGGTGATGGGGCCGGCCCCGCTTTTGCCCGCAACGAGGGCTTCCCAATAGGCGGGCACGTCGTTGCCGATGGGCGTCACGGCGCCCAACCCGGTTACGGCTACTCTTCGGCGTTGTTGCATGGTCCGATGGTTTGGTTAGTGGAAAAGTTCAGGGCTTGCAAAGGTACTTCTTGGGGGCCAAAAAAGAAAAAGGGAGCATTCCGCCGAGGCGGAATGCTCCCTTTGGACGAAAAGGCGATCAGCCTTCCAGGTGCTTCTCGAGATATTCGATGGCATCGCCGACCGTCTTGATGTTCTCGGCCTGCTCATCCGGGATGGAGATCTCGAATTCTTTTTCGAATTCCATGACAAGTTCCACCGTGTCCAAAGAGTCCGCACGGAGATCTTTGGTGAAGTTGGCCTCTGGGGTCACTTGGCTCGCATCGACACTGAGTTTGTCGATGATGATTTTGGTTACTCTTTCTGCGATTGAAGACATGATGAGTAAGATTTTTTGGGAAAAAAAAGGTCTGTGGATCAATGCGGAATTTCCACTTTGCGGAAAAAACCGCGGCAAAGAAAAACAATATCGCCCAACCTGCCAACAAAAGGGGACAAAAACTTTGGCAGCCGGTTTCAGAACGGGCTTTCCATCAGATCGCGCGATTTGATGCCGTTGTTGATGATCAGGTATGCGCCGGGGTATTCCGGTGCCAATCTTTTCAAAAGTTGGTTGGCGTCGTTCTGGTTGACGAACGCGCCCACCTGCAACCGGTGGTAGGGAGCTTCCCACTGGAGGTTGGCCTTTATGTCCGGGTATCTGCGCAGGAACAGGATCTTGGCATTGTTGGCCTTGACGGCGTCGTCGGTGACCAACAATTGGATGCTCCAGCCCTTGTGCAGGGTATTTTCGTGCATGGAGATGTGGGCGTACATCATCCGCTCGATGGGCTCATCGGCGGTCAGCCGGATGTTTTGGCCCAAAACCGGGCAGAGACCGCAGAAAAAAAAGGCCGACAGGAACAGGAGGTGTTTCATGGACAAGGGTGAAAAAATGGTCAGTTGACCGCGCCGACGATGACCGTCCCCGACGAGGTGCCGATGCGATCGGCCCCGGCCCGGACAAGTTCCTCCGCTTGGAGCAGCGTTCGGATGCCGCCGGAAGCCTTGATGCGGACATTGGACGGAAGTTTGGAGCGCAGGTATCGGATCATTTCCGGGGTTGCGACATCGCTGTGGAAGCCGGTGGAGGTCTTGACGAAATCGCAGCCCAGTTCGGCGCAGATAGCGCACAGGCGGTCTATTTCCGCTTCTTGGAGCAGGGAGGTTTCCAAGATCACCTTGACAATGCTCCCTCGGAGGTGGGCCGCCCGGGTCATCGTGTCGATGTCGTTTTTCACATAGGCCCAAGCCCCATCTTTGACGGCGCAGTTGTTGATCACCACATCGAATTCATGGGCCCCGTCGTCGAAGGCCCGCTTCATTTCCTCGACTTTGGCCGGGGTGGTGGAATATCCGAATGGGAAACCTATCACCGTGGAAAGACGCACGGGACTGTTTTCCAGCCACTGGCGGGCATCGCGCACGAAATATGGGGGGATGCACACGGCCTTGAAACGGTGCTGGACGGCCTCGGCACAGATCTTTTGCACATCGGATCTCGAACAATCCGGCCTCAGCACGGTATGATCTATATATTGGTGGATTTCCATAGCGGCCGCAAAGTTAAGAAATTTTGAACTCGCACCGTCGTTTTCGACAAACTAATCCGGAGAAAAGGCAGCTTCGACGGCCGCGTTCCATACATCCCAGTCCTGGTCGCCCCAATGGTGGTAGATGTGCAGCAACCGGGGGGAAACGGGCGCTTCGCCCGGCCCAAGGGCGAACCGCAGCCCTCCCAAGTGACGCATGGTGGGGTGGTGGTAATCGGCCAGAAAATTGAACTCCAGGGGAAGGGTGGGGTGGTTTTGCAGGCCGTGCTTCCAGACGGTGGCGATCAGGGTCCCCTGGTCGCGGGTTTTCCATTGGGGATCGTCGAAAATCGCCTTGGTCCAATCATGCCAGGTTTCCAAAAACGGTTCCGAGCGTTGGTCGAACACGAACACGCCCCCGTTCCAATGCTGCCAGTCTGGCTCGGTCACCTCCACTCCGAATTTTTCGGCGATGCGCTGCCGCAGGGTATCCGATTCGATGACCCCGAGTGCGTTGGTGCCATCGGGAGCGCCCCAGCGCTGCCGATGCACGTCCCAGCGCACTTCCGTCGATGCCTCGATCGAACGCCGGGCCAAGCCGGTATCCCATACCGTTTCGCCCGACAGATGGTACCATTTTTCGTCGGCGCGGTCGTAGCGGAAGCCGTGTCCCGCGAAAAACGGCTCGAAGGGCGGCGTCTTGCTGGCATACCAATCGCCGTTGGGCTCGTGGTATATGCGGTGGCCCGAAAAACGGTACCAAGCCTTGGCCAAAGGGCGCAGCCACAAAGGCTTTCCCCAATCGGCATAGCGCTGCCACAGCCCCCCGGTAGCCCGGAGTTTTCTGCTCTGCTCCCATTCGTGCAGCAGCGAGCGGACCGTCCGTATCTTGTCCGGACTTCCGCTTTTTTTTTCGGCTTCTGCCATCAGCGAATGCAGCTGCTTTTGCAGGGCCAACACCTTTTCGTGCTCCTCGCCGTGTACCGCTGTGGGCGAAAACTGCCGCATCCGGCAATGGTCCGTGCAAAATGATATGGGCGCGGCATAGTGGTCGAACAGCCGTTCCACGTCCGGGCGGATGGCGACCACATCGGTGTCCAGATAGGCATATTTTTTTCCTTCCGAAAGATCCACGTACCGGTAAAGGCCCGTTTTGAGCAAAATGGAGGCCTGGTGGTGATCGTAGCGGGGATCCACGCGCACGTCCACCACATCGTCGTGTTCGATCTGACCGCTGTTGCGCGCCAGATCGGTGATCACCCGGATGGGCAGGTGGGTCCGCTTTTTCAGCGCCCGGAGCGAAAAATTCAGGGTTTCGAGGTGTTCTGCGGCGCCGCAGACGACAAACAGCCACATGGTGAAGGGGGATTTTTTTTCTAAAAAAAATTGCCGGATCGGCGCGCTACATCCAGTTGCGCCACCACCATTCGAGGACGGCGAATTTCCACAGCCTCCAATGGTCTTTTTCCTCCAAAAGCGATTCCAAGCCTTGGGGCAAAAGTAGGCCGGCTTCCACGAGAGCCCCGTCGCGCAGGACCCTAGCGTACCAATCGAAGCGCATGTAATAACGGTCGGGACCCACGAACCCCTGCTTTTTCCGATCGAGGATCGTTTGCGGAAGCCGTCCTTTCAGGTTTTCGTACAACAGGAATTTCGTCCGGTCTTTTCTGAAAAAAGAACTTTGGCGCAGTGCCATCACGGATTCGAACAGTTCGTGGTCGAGGAAGGGCACTCGGGTCTCGAGCGAGTGGGCCATGCTGGCCCGGTCGATCTTGGTCAGGACCAGTTCGCCCATGAAGGCCCGCGTGTCGAGATGCTGGAAGGCTTTCAGCGGCGGCAGGTCGGGCCGGGCGTTTTCGCGGTAGAAACGGTCGGGGTCGGGGCGGGCGGCGGCCCAATCCGGGCCGAGCAGGCGGGCGAAGGTTTCCCGGTCGAACCGGCCCATCGCCATGGCCTCGGCGTAGCGGCGCGTCAGCCAATCGCGGCGGTCGAACAGGGTCCAATAGCGCCACAGCGGCGTTTCGGCGATGGACTTCTGCCAAGTGTACCCGCCGAACAGTTCGTCGGCCCCTTCGCCCGACAGGACGGCCTTGCGCTCGGTGGCGGCCAGTTGGCTGACGAGGTAGGTCGGCAGGATGGAAATATCGCCGAGCGGCTCGTCGTAAAAATGCATCAGCTGTTCGAGCAGCGGCAATTGTTCGTCGCCCACCAGCACATGCGCGTTGGGCACGCCGAGATGGTCGGCCACTTGCCGGGCGTACCGGTGCTCGCTCTCGTCCCAATCGCGGAAGCCGATGGAAAAAGTGGCGGGCCGTTGGCCGAGCCGGACTTGATAAGCGACCAGCGCGCTGCTGTCGTACCCCCCGCTGAGGAATGCCCCGATGGGCACATCCGCCCGCAGGTGCTCGGCAACGCTCCGTTCGATCAGCGCGTCCACTTTTTCGATGGCCTCCTTTTCCGGCATCGAAACGGCACGGTCGGGGATGGACCAGTATTTTTCCACGTAAATTTTTCCAGCTTCCGCATCGAAAGTCAGGCAGTGCGCCGGCGGGAGTTTTTGCACATTTTCCCAGATGGTGCCCGGGCTTGGCACGTACCGGTAGGTCAGATAGTCCAGTACGGCCCCGCGGTCGATTTGTTTGTGAGCGTTCGGATTGGCCATGAGGGCTTTGAGCTCAGAGCCGAACAGGAAATGCTCTCCGAAACGTGCCCAATAAAGCGGTTTGATGCCGAACCGGTCGCGGGCCAAGAACAAGCGGCGGCGCTTTTCGTCCCAAAGGGCGAACGCGAACATGCCTTTCAGGCGACCGAGCAGCGCTTTCCCCCAGGTTTCGTAGCCGTGCAGCAGTACTTCGGAATCGCTTTGGGAGCGGAAAATATGGCCGAGCCCCGACAATTCGGCCCTTAATTCCAGGTAGTTGTATATTTCTCCGTTGAAAACCAGCCAAAGGGTCCCATCTTCGTTGGCCATCGGTTGGCGTCCTGTCTGCCCGAGGTCGAGAAAGGTCAGCCGGCGGTGTCCGAGGCCGGCGGTACCGTTCTCCGATATCCAAAGGTCGGCATCATCGGGCCCGCGGTGCGCGAGCGAGTCGCGCATCCGTTCGAGCACGGGCCTTTCAATGGGCGTCCGCGCGGTGATCCAGCCGGTTATTCCGCACATAGGAGGCCAAAATTAGCGGTTTCCGCCCTTTTTTTTCCGAGAAAAAAACTTCGCAAAACCTATCTTTGTCGCTCTGCACCTTTTATTCGAAAAAACACCTCCATTTTCCGTATGCCTGCCGAATTGCCCCCCTTGCCTGGATCCAGCCCCGATCTCGAATTGCTCCAGCAACGCGTACGGGAAGTGCGGAGCGAAATCCAAAAAGTGATCGTGGGGCAGCACGAACTGGTGGACCAGCTCATCGCAGCCCTGTTGGCCGGCGGGCATGTACTGGTGGAAGGTGTTCCCGGAATAGCCAAAACTCTGACAGCCAAACTTTTGTCGCGCACGCTCTCGGTGGATTTTTCCCGCATCCAGTTCACGCCCGACCTGATGCCCGCCGATGTGACGGGCACCTCGGTGTTCAGCCCGAAGCAAGGCGAGTTCGTGTTCAACCGCGGGCCGATTTTTTCGAACATCGTGTTGATCGACGAGATCAACCGTGCCCCCGCCAAGACCCAGGCCGCTTTGTTCGAGGTGATGGAGGAGCGCCAGGTGGCGGTGGACGGCAAGTGCTATCCGATGGCGCCGCCTTTCATGGTGCTGGCCACGCAGAATCCCATCGAACAGGAGGGGACCTACCGCTTGCCCGAGGCGCAGCTCGACCGCTTTTTGTTCCGCGTCCGCATCCACTATCCCAACTTGGAAGAAGAGCGCCAGATCTTGCAGCGTTTCCGCGAGGATTTTTCCGGCCGGACCGCCGATACCGTGCGCCCAGTTTTTTCTTCCGTGGAGATCGAGCGCAGCAAAAAAGCGGTGGAAAAGGTCTTTGTCCGTCCGGAGCTCTTGGACTATATTGCGCAGGTCGTTTTCCAGACCCGCAACCACCCAGGATTGTTCCTGGGCGCCTCGCCGCGCGCTTCCTTGGCGATCATGAAGACCGCCAAGGCCGTGGCTGCCATGGACGGACGGGATTTCGTGACGCCCGACGACGTACGCAGCGTCAGTCTTCCCGTGCTCAACCACCGCGTCATCCTCACGCCGGAGCGCGAAATGGAAGGAGTCCGGGTGGACGATGTGATCGGCGAGATACTGAACCGCGTCGAGGTGCCGATGTGAAACGGGATTTGTCTGGGCGAAGTGCCGATTTTCATGGGGCGGTGAAATTTATGATCGATCGATTCGTTTGGCTGTGGGATAGTAGGTATCCCTGAAGCCATTTTCCGAAGGTTTTTTCAGATTTCTTTGCACAAAAACGGTTCTTTGCAATATTCGTGAGGGGCGGTCCATTGATGGATTTCCGCTTTTTTCTGCTTGTTTTTTGGGTAAAAAAAGGAGGCCCGCAAAAGTTTGGAGGCGCTCGTGCGATTGTTTTTTTGTTAAAGTCCAACCTGTTTTTTACTGAATAAGGAAAAAAAATGTATCTTTACGATCAAAATAAATGCCTTTAAAAGGCCATTTTCTCGAAATTTTTCTTCAAAAAGTTTAATTTTTTATATTTTTCCTATTGGAAATTGCTCTTCTTCGCATCCAGTCAACCATTCACGGTCCATTATTATGAAAAAAAATTACGCTTTTTTCCTTGCCCTGTCCATTTTCGGAATCCTGGGTATCGGTGCGCCCTCGTCGCTCCGGGCGCAATGCTCGGTCCAGATCGCCGGAGGCAATGCCTTCTGCGGTTTCGGTTTTTTGGAGGCCGTGGCCACGGGTGGCACTGATCCGTATTACTACACTTGGAACGACGGCAGCGACCAGAGCACCCAGTTCGCGGTGGCTTCCGGAACCTATTCGGTAACGATTTCCGACTTTCTCGGCTGTACGGCTTCCGCTGCCCTGAACGTGACCGTGAATCCTCAGCCGACGGTGAACATCGACGAGAACCCGACCGGGGTGATCTGCGGCAACGCCAACGTGACTTTAACCGCCAATGCTGCGGGCGGTGCCGGGGGGCAGGTAAATCCCTTCAACTACACGCTCACGCAGCTCCAGAATACCTTTCGCCCCTGCGGCCCCAACCCGGGACCGACCGGCGATGACGCGGTGAGCGGTCCGCACAACATCGGCTTCACCTTCAATTTCGGCGGGGTCAATTATACCCAGTTCGGTATATCCACCAACGGCAATATCCAGTTGGGCGCCGGCGGATATACCGCCACTTACACCAACATGGTCTTCCCAAACGGCAGTTTTGCCCTGCCCACCATTGCCCTTTGTTGGGACGACATGTTTGCCGATGCGGGCGACATCACCTGGGGTGTTTCGGGCCCTCCGGGTTCGAGGGTGCTGGTGATCTGCTTCAACAATTTCACCCACTTGGGCGGTGCGGGGGCCGGCAATTTCAGCCAAGGCCAGATCGTCCTGTATGAGGGGCACCAATGTAGTGGAGATCATGGGCCAGACCACCAACGATTTCCAATCCGCCACCCAGGGATACCAGTTCAACGCGGCCAACGGTCAGACCATCCGCAACGGTGTCTGGGGAATGCTCAACGGGGTGCGTTTGACCCCGCCCACGGGATATCTTTTCTCTTGGTCCACAGGTGCCACTACCCAACAGATCGTGGTCAACCAGACCGGCACCTATACGGTGACCCTCACGGATGCCAACGGCTGTACCGCCGAAGCGACCTCCAACATACAGATCTATCCGGCGCTTACGGCTTCCATCACCAACTTGGGTGCCAACTGTGGGGTAGGGCAATTGCAGGCCGTGGCCGGCGGCGGCAACGGCGGTGAGACCTATTTATGGAACGACGGATCCACGGCACAATTGTACACGGCCACTGGCTCTGGCACTTATACGGTCACCATCACCGACCAAGTGGGCTGTACCGCGACGGCCAGTATCAACCTGAACATCGGCACGCCGCCAACGGTCACTGTTGTCCAGAACCCACAGGCGCCCGCTTGTGGGGTCAACCAAGTGACGCTCACCGCACAAGCGACCGGCGGCGGGGGCGGCAACGCCAACGGCGCCGTGTACTACATGCGCAGCAATGCCGGAGAGCCATGGGGATCCCAGACCAATGTGAACTCCATGAACTCCGTATTTGGCGCGGGCGCATGGCAAAACAGTTACTTTCAAACCGCCGTGGCGGCCACGATCTTCTCGCCGGCCACCCGCTTCGTGTTCATGGACGGGTCGGATGCCGGAGCCTTGGCGATGAACACTTTTGTGACCAACAACATAACGGCCATCCAAAACTGGGTCAGCGCCGGCGGTCGCCTGCTGATGAACTCCGCACCCAACCAAGGGGGCAACATGAACTGGGGCTTCGGCGGCGTGACGCTCAACTACAACAATGCGCAGGGAACGGTGAACGCCGCTGCCGGACAGGCTGGCCATCCGATCTTTGCCGGTCCTTTCCTGCCCTGTGGCACGGGGGCATTCACCGGCAGCAGCTGGTCGCACGCCCACATCACGGGCGGCGGCGCCACACCGTTGATTTCGGGCGGAGGGGTCAACCCCGTGACCTTCCTGAATTTTGGTTCGGGCCAGGTATTTTTCGGCGGGATGACCACCACGAATTACCACGGTCCGCAACCGAATGCGACCAACTTGCGCCAGAACATGCTCCATTTCCTCGGAAACACCAACTTTGTTTCCTACTCCTATGTTTGGAGCAACGGCGCGACCACCCAGAACATCACCGCAACGGCCGCCGGTACCTATACCGTGACCGTTACCGACGGCAACGGTTGCACGACCAGCGGTTCCATCAATGTGCAGTTTTTCCCCGGCGTCAGTGTGGCCATTACCGGTCAGAACGCCGCGTGTGCCGCCACTACCGATCTGGCCTCCACGGTCACGGGCGGTGTGGCGCCGATTAGTTATTCTTGGTCGGGTGTCGGGCAGACCGGCAACGGATCTGTATTTACGGTCAACCAGACCGGCACCTACACCCTTGCCGTTGTGGACGCCAACGGCTGTACCGCTTCGGCCACTTTCTCGGTGACGGTGACGCCTCCTCCGGCTATCACGCTGGTGCAAAACCCGCCCAGCCCCGTCTGCGGCAACCAGAACGTGACCATTACGGCCAACGTGCCGGGCGGTGGCGGTGGCAACAACCCATTCGCCTATACGATTGCCAACATTCCCAACGCGTTCCGCCCCTGTGGTCCCAATGCCGGTCCGACGGGCGACGATAATGTGAGTGGGCCGCACAACATCGGCTTCACCTTCAATTTCGGAGGGGTGAACCATACCCAATTCGGCATCTCTACCAACGGCAATATCCAATTGGGCGGCGGTGGCTATACGGCTACTTATGGCAACGGGGCGATGCCCAGCGGCAATTTTGGCCTCCCCACCATCGCTTTGTGCTGGGACGACATGTTCGCCGATGCGGGCGACATCACTTGGGGTGTTTCCGGTACGCCCGGCAACCGGGTGCTGGTGATCTGTTTCAACAACTTCGCTCACTTGGGCGGTGCCGGTGCGGGCAACTTCAGCCAAGCGCAGATCGTCCTGTACGAAGGGACGAACATCGTGGAGATCATGGGGATCACCACCAACAATATCCAGTCAGGAACACAGGGCTTCCAGTTCAACAACGCCAACGGACAGACCATCCAAAATGGTTTTTGGGGCATGACCGGCGGTGTGCGCATCTCCCCTCCGCAGGCGCTTACCTTTGCTTGGAACAACGGCAACACCACGCAGACCATCACGGTCGGCCAAGCCGGGACTTACACTGTCACGGTGACCGATCTCAACGGCTGTACCAACACTGCTACCACCAACATCGTGTTCAACCCGCCGGTCAACGTCAACATCACCGTTCCCCCGCAAGGAGCCTGCGGTGCGGCCAATGTTGACCTCACCGCAGGGGTCACCGGCGGAACGGGCGCCTTGACCTACGCTTGGACCGGTGGGGCCACCACCCAAATGATCAATGTGACCCAAAACGGGCAGTACATTGTGGTGGTGACCGATGCGGTCGGCTGTATCGGAAGGGATACCCAGAACATCACCCTGACCAACCCACCGACCGTTGATATTACCCAAAACCCGCCGCCCGGCGTTTGCGGCGCTGCCAACTACACCCTGACCGCCACGGCCAACGGCGGTGGCGGCGGAGCGCCCGTGGGGGCTGCCTATTATTTGCGCACACAGGCCGGAGAGCCGTGGGGCGACATGAACAACGTCCAAGCGATGAACGCTGTCTTCGGAGCCGGCGGTTGGACGCTGTCTTTCTTCGAAACAGCCGTGGGCGCCAATATCTTCAACAACAACACCCGTTCGGTATTCATGGACGGTTCCGACTTCGGGGCCTGTGAAATGAACACTTTCGTGAACAACAACATCGGTCTGATACAAAACTGGGTCAACGCCGGTGGACGCCTTTACATGAACGCCGCCCCCAACGAGTGCGGTGACATGAACTGGGGCTTCGGCGGGGTCATCTTGGACTACACGCCGGCCCACTTGGTCCAAAACGTGGTCTTCACCGCGCCGGCGCACCCCGTCATGGTGGGCCCCTATTTACCGACGGCTCTCAATATCTTCGGTAATTACTATGTGCATTCCTACTTGGTGAACGGCGGCACCACGCTGATGACCGCCAATGGTCTACCCGGTTTGACCGAAAAAACCTGGGGTGCCGGGTTGGTCTATTTCGGATGCATCACGACCCCCGACTGGCACAATCCCCTCCAAGCCTCCCAAAACATCCGCCAGAACATCGTAGACCGCTTGGCGAACGCTGTTTTGGTCACCTATAACTATCAGTGGAACACGGGTGCCACGACCCAAGCCATCACGGTCAACACTCCCGGAACCTACATCGTGACCGTCACCGACGGCAACGGTTGCTCTGTAACAGATACGTTGGTGGTCAACTTCAATCCCGCACTCAACGTCAACATCACCATTCCCCCCGGGGGCAACTGCGGTGCGGTGACCGTCGATATGACCGCCAACCCCACCGGCGGAACCGGTGCCGTCACCTACAACTGGACGGGCGGTGCCAACGGCCAAGTGTACACGGTCGGTCAGAGCGGCACTTATTCGGTCACCGCGACCGATGCCTTGGGCTGTACCGCTGCTGATACCATCACCGTCAACTTGGTACCTCCCCCATCGGTCACCATCGCCCAAAACCCGCAGGGCATCATCTGCGGAGGAAACGTCACCTTGACGGCCACGCCGGCCGGTGGCGGCGGTGGCGGCAACAACCCCTTGGCCTACAATGTAGCCAACATCCCCAACGCTTTCCGCCCCTGCGGCCCGAATGCCGGACCCAGTGGCGACGATGCGGTGAGCGGTCCGCACAACATCGGCTTCAACTTCGTGTTCGGCGGTGTGACCTACAACCAGTTCGGCATTTCCACTAACGGCAATATCCAATTGGGCGGCGGAGGTTACACGGCCACCTATGGAAACGGGGCCATGCCCAGCGGGGCTTTCCCCCTGCCGACCATAGCCCTCTGTTGGGACGACATGTACGCCGATCCGGGCGATATCACCTGGGGCGTGACGGGTACTCCGGGCAATCGGGTGTTGGTCATTTGCTTCAACAACTTTGCCCACCTCGGCGGTGCAGGTGCTGGTAACTTCAGCCAAGGACAGATCATCCTGTATGAAGGCACCAACATCGTGGAGATCATGGGGATCACCACCAACCCCGTCCAGACGGGCACCCAAGGCTTCCAATTCAACAATGCCAACGGCCAGACCCTCCAGAACGGCACTTGGAGCATGAACGGCGGTGTGCGCATTTCTCCGCCCATTCCCTACACGTTCACCTGGAACAACGGTCAGACCACCAACGTCATCACCGTCACCCAAACGGGCACCTACGACGTGACCATCACCGATCCCAATGGCTGTACGGCTTCGGCGACCATCAATGTGCAGATCAATCCCCAGCCCACCGTAACGATCACCAATCCGCCCGGCGGTGCTTGTGGAGCGGCTTCCCTCGATTTGACCGCCAACGGAACCGGTGGAACGGGGGCATTCACCTATCTGTGGAACCCCGGAGGTTTGACCACTCAGATGATCACCGTGACCCAGAACGGACAGTATTTCGTGTTGGCCACCGATGCAGTGGGCTGCACGGCCGGTGATACGATCAGTGTCACCCTATCGCCACCCCCGACAGTGGATATTGCGGCCAACCCGCCGGCCGGCCAATGCGGTCTGGCGCAGTACACCCTCACGGCCACGGCCAACGGCGGCGGTGGCGGAGCACCCAATGGAGCCGCGTTCTACATGCGTTCCCAGGGAGGCGAGCCTTGGGGCAGCCAAGACAACGTCCAAGCCATGAACGCCGTATTCGGTGCGGGGGGCTGGCAGTTGGCCTTCTTCGAAAACGCATTGGCCGCCAACATCTTCAACAACAACACCCGTTCCGTCTTCATGGACGGTTCCGATTTCGGGGCCTGTGAAATGAACACTTTCGTGGTCAACAACATCGGCGTTATCCAAAACTGGGTGAATGGCGGCGGCCGTTTGTACATGAACTCGGCACCGAACGAGTGCGGCGACATGAACTGGGGCTTCGGCGGTGTGATCCTGGATTACACGCCGGCTTGGCTCATCAACAACGTCAACTACACCCAGCCGGCCCACCCGATCATGGTGGGACCATATCTGCCCACTACCATCAATTTCTACGGCAACTATTATGTCCACTCGTATATCGTGAACGGCGGTACCAATCTGCTGAACGCCAATGGACAACCCAGCTTGACCGAAAAAACATGGGGAGCAGGTCTGGTCTATTTCGGAGGTTTGACCACCCCGAACTGGCATACCCCGCGGTTGGAATCCCAGAACATCCGCCAAAACATCCTCAACCGATTGGCGAACGCCGTTTTGGTCACCTACACTTATCAGTGGAACACGGGAGCTACTACGCAGGCCATCACCATCACCCAGCCGGGCACCTATTATGTGACCGTCACCGACGGGAACGGCTGCACGGCTGTGGACTCCATTGTGATGAATTTCCCGCCGTCCCTGTTCGTCAACATCACCACTCCGCCCGGTGGTGCCTGTGGAGCCGCCAACGTGGACTTGACAGCCACCCCGACAGGCGGTACCGGTGCGGTCACCTACAACTGGACCGGAGGTCAGACCACCCAAGTAATCAATGTGTCTGTCAACGGTGCCTATGTGGTCACGGCGACTGATGCCAACGGATGCACGGCTTTGGATACCATCCAAGTCAACCTTTCCCCGCCGCCCACCGTCAACATCTCCCAGACGCAGGCGGCCCCCTGCGGACAGATCAACGTTACCCTCACGGCCAATGCCACTGGCGGTGCCGGTGGAGCCAATCCCAATGGCCAAGTGTACTACATGCGCAGCAATGCCGGTGAACCTTGGGGTTCCCAAAGCAATGTCGCGGCGATGAACGACATCTTCGGGGCGGGCCAGTGGAACACGACTTTCTTTGAAACGGCCAACGCCGGCACCATCTTTTCCGCCGCTACCCGCTTTGTGTATATGGACGGTTCCGACAACGGGGCCACGGCGATGAACACCTTCGTGACCAACAACCTCGCGACCATCCAAAACTGGGTCAGTGGCGGTGGCCGTTTGGTGATGAACTCCGCGCCCAACCAAGGGGGCAATATGAACTGGGGCTTCGGTGGCGTTGTTCTCAACTACAACAACGCGCAGGGGACCGTCAACGCCGCGGCCGGACAAGCTGGCCATCCGATCTTTGCCGGACCTCGCCTGCCTTGTGGCACCGGACCGTTTACGGGAAGCAGTTTCTCGCACGCCCACGTGACAGGTCCGAATATTACGCCCCTCATCACGGGAGGCGGCTTCAATGTGCTCGCCCAGCTCGACTATGGCTCGGGTCGGGTGCTGTTCGGAGGCATGACCACCTCGAACTTCCACAGCCCCCAACCCAATGCGGACAACCTCCGGGCCAATATCCTGAATTTTGCCGCCAACAACCAGCTGGTCACTTATACCTACAACTGGGGACCCGGCGGGCAGACCACCAATCAGATCACCATCACCCAAAACGGCACCTACACCGTGACGGTGACCGACGGCAACGGTTGTTCGGCATCTTCGACTTTGACGGTTTTGACCGGTGACATCACTCCCCCGGTCATCAACTGTCCGCAGAATATCACTTTCAATGCCGCCCAAGGCCAGTGCAACGCAGAGGTCACTTACACCGTTCCTACGGCGACCGACAACTGTGCCCAACCTTTGCCCGTTGCTTTGGCCACCATCCTGGCCAATTTCAACGCCAATACGGCCCCGATCCGCTCCCCCATCGTCAACGGGTACAACTTTGCCATGGACAACGGGGTGAACGGCAACCAGATCAGCGACGGTGGCAACGACATGTACGATGGTGGCAACATCCTCAACACCAACGGACAGACCAACATCCAGTACACCGATAACCTGATCATCAACAATGCCACGGCGTTCGGTCCCAACGGACGGTATTTCACTCGATACAATGCCGGTTCGCCCGCTATGTTCTTCATGGCGGCCGACATCAACAACGTCAACACTTTCTACACCACCGGTAACCTCGGGGCGGATGGCAGTGGCCTGACTTCTGGTTTCTCCTTTACCATAAATGTAGGCAATTGCACTTTTTATGCCTTTTATAGAAGGGTGTACAACGCTGGCGACCCTTCCATCAACCAGTTGATCATCGTCAATGCAGCCGGCGGTACACAGACTTTTGCCAACAACACCAACGACGGCCTCCATCAGGTGACGGGCATCGGCAATGCCACCCGCTTGTTCTACTTCCTCTGGGCCGGCAGCAATGGCTTTTTCTACTCCAATGCACAGGTGCAGCAATACGCGCAGAACCTGTTGCAGCAAGTCGGGGCCTGTGGACCTTTGGCAACCGTGAATACCGTTTTGACGGCCGGTTTGCCCAGCGGTGCTGTATTCCCCGTCGGGACGACCAACATCGTTTACACCGCCACGGACAACGCCGGCAACACCGCCACCTGCTCTTTCAACGTCACCGTCAACGGCACCTTGACCGCAACGGCTTCCAATACCGGTCCCTACTGCGGCGGAGCGACCATCCAGCTCAATGCCTCGGGCGGCTCCTCATACGCTTGGAGCGGCCCGAACGGTTTCACCTCTCCCGACCAAAACCCGCTGATCCCGGGTGCCGACCCATCCATGGCCGGTACCTATACGGTCACGGTGAGTGGCTTGGGCGGCTGTACCGCCACCGCCTCCACGGTGGTACAATTGGGTGGGCAGGCCTTGGCGACAGCCTCCAACACGGGACCCTATTGCCCAGGAGGCGATATCCAGCTGAATGCCACGGGAGGGACGACCTACGCTTGGAGCGGTCCCGACAACTTCACATCCGTTGACCAAAATCCCCTTATCACGGGCGCAACGCCGGCTATGGCGGGTACCTACACGGTCACCCTTTCTGACGCCACCGGGTGTACGGGTACAGCCTCAACCGATGTGGTTGTCTCCGATTCGCTGCCTCCCGTGCTGACCTGCCTTTCCGATACGACGATCTTCGTGGATCCCGGTCAGTGCGGAGCCGTGTACAACTTTGCCGCCACGGCAACCGATGCCTGCTCGGTTCCGGTGGTCACATATGATTTCGCTCCCGGTTCTGCTTTCCCGATCGGCACCACCACCGTTACAGTGACCGCCATCGACGACGATGGTCACTCAGTGAGCTGCGCCTTTGCGGTCACCGTGGTCGACAATGAATCGCCCGTGCTCGTGTGCGCTTCCGATGCGACGGTGTCTGCGGATAGCGGTCAATGCTCCGCCATCGTATTCTTCGAAGCAACGGCTACCGACAACTGCTCCACTCCGAGCGTTTCCTACGATTTCGCTCCGGGCTCTTCCTTCCCGATCGGATCAACCGTTGTCACGGCCACCGCGACCGACGATGCGGGCAATTCCAGCACCTGTACTTTCACGGTCACGGTATCCGATGGCGAGGCCCCCATCCTCGAGTGCCTCGCTGATACGACCATCTCGGCCGATCCGGGCCAGTGTACGACCAGCATGCTGTTTGCGCTCAACGCCTCCGACAACTGCGGGGTGCCGACGGTCACCTATAATGTGGCGCCAGGCAGTGTTCTGTTCCTTGGCCAGACCATCGTGACGGCTACCGCCACCGATGCAGCGGGCAATACTTCTACCTGCTCGTTCACGATTACTGTAGTGGACAGCGAACTGCCCCAGATCAGCTGTCCGCCCTCTCTTTCGGTGAGCACGGACGCGGGCCAATGCACGGCGGTCGTTCCGTTCAGCGCGACGGCCTCCGACAACTGCGGCGTTCCCACGCTGGTGTACGACATCCAACCGGGTTCGGTGTTCAATGTGGGTACCACGACGGTCGTGGCCACGGCCATCGATGACAACGGTAATTCGAGCACTTGTTCGTTCGATATCGTGGTCGCCGACCAAGAGCCGCCTTCCTTGTCCTGCCCAGCCAACATCTCGGTCAATGCGGATGCAGGACAATGCTCTGCCATCGTCACTTTTGAGGCAACGGCCACCGACAACTGCGCGACGCCGACGGTTTCCTTCGATATTCCCTCCGGATCCACTTTCCCCATCGGCTTGACGACGGTCACGGCCACGAGCGTGGACGACAACGGCAATTCCACCACCTGCTCGTTTGCGGTTGCCGTGAGCGACTTCGAGGCTCCTGTGTTGGTTTGCCCGACCGATACAACGATCAATTCCGATCCCGGACAGTGTACGGCCTTGTTCAACTTCTCCGCTGCTGCATCCGACAACTGTGGCTCTGCAACGGTTGCCTACGATGTTCAGCCCGGTTCTGCTTTTGCCTTGGGCTCTACGGTCGTGACCGTCACTGCATTCGACTTGGTGGGCAACCAGAGCACATGCTCGTTTACCGTCACGGTGACGGATGCGGAGGCTCCGGCCATTGTCTGCCCTTCCGACATCTTGCTGGATGCCGATCTTGGACAATGCACCGCTTTGGTCAACTTCTCGGCCACGGCCAACGACAACTGCGGGGCGCCCACGGTCACATACAGCGCCCAGCCCGGCTCTGCGTTCCCGATCGGCACCACTGTGGTGACTGCCACCGCCACGGATGGTTCGGGCAATACGGCGACCTGTTCGTTCTCCGTCACCGTCCAAGACCTTCAGGTGCCCGTTTTGACCTGCCCGGCCAACATTTTCGTCGGTACGGCGCTCGGCCAGTGCAACGCTGTGGTGACTTTTGCTGCCACTGCCTCCGACAACTGCGGCAGCCCCACGGTGACCTATTCTCCGGCCTCTGGTTCTACCTTCAACCTCGGCGGTACCATGGTCACGGCTACCGCTGTCGACAACAACGGCAACTTCACCACCTGCTCGTTCCTTGTCACGGTTTCCGATCTGCAAGGACCGACGATTGCCTGCCCGGCCAACATCGTCACCACGACTTCTCCCGGACAATGCTCCCGCGCGGTTTTGTTCAGCGCGACAGCGGGCGATAACTGCGGCGGTGCAACGGTCACCTACAGCCATCAGCCCGGTTCGCTCTTCCCGGTTGGTATCACGACGGTTACGGTCACCGCCACCGACAATGTCGGCAACACCTCCTCGTGTACCTTCACTGTACGAGTCAGCGATCTCCAACCACCTGTTCCTAGCTGCCCGGGCAGTTATTCCGTCAACCAGCAAACGCCGTACGCGCTTCCGAATTTCGTGCCCCAGACGACGGTCACCGAAAACTGCGGCACCTTCACCTTGGTGCAATCGCCGTCGCCCGGGTTGATTTTTGCCAACAACCAGAACATCACCGTGACGATGACCGCCACCGATGCCGCCGGCAATACGGGCACCTGTTCGTTCATGGTCACCTTGGTGGTGGATCCTTGTGAGTACATCTATGTGGACAGTTCGGCGGTCGGTCTCAACAACGGCAAATCTTGGGTCAACGCCTTCCGTCGCTTGGAGGATGCTTTGGCCGTGGCCACGCCCAACTGCGACACGATCTTGGTAGCCAAGGGCACTTACCGCCCCGGCAACCTGTCCTCCAGCACTTATAACCTGAAACCCTTGGTGCCGATCTACGGCGGTTTCCCGACCGGCGGCGGTACTTTTGCCCAGCGCTCCCCGCATGTCCATCGCTCTGTGTTGGACGGCACGAACATCAACGCCAAGATTTTGACGGGCGTCAACCTCGGATTTGATCCCATCCTATCGATCTTCGATGGCTTCTATGTGGTGAGATCCCTTTCGGGAGGCTTCTGTGGAGGTATGAACCTCGTGGCGGACGGCATCGGCAACCAGACCAGCCTGATCGTGCGAAATTGCGTGTTCGCCAACAACGTCGCCGGAAACGGTGCCGGGGTAGGGGTCTCCACCAGCAACAGCGCACAGGCCAACCCGCAGTTTATCAACTGTTCGTTCTTCAACAACCAAGCGACCGCCCAAGGCGGAGGGTTGTACCTGCAAACGCTCGACAACACCTCGATCAACGTGCAGGTGACCAACTGCCAGTTCACGCAGAACCGCGGCTTCAACCCCGGGGTCACGGCCGGCCGCGCCGGTGCGCTCGGCTTGTACGCTTACGGCGTTAACTCCACGCTCACCTGCAACGTCACGGGCAGCACCTTCACCGGCAACAGCTGTGAACAGTGGGGCGGAGCGGTCTGGAATTATGCTCGCGCCGGAGCTATCTGCAACATCAACTTGACGTCCTGTACCTTTACCAGCAACGCCTCCAACTCGGGCTCGGCCATCCACAGCCACGCACAGGGTGGACCGGTCAACTGCATCGTCAACAACTGTACATTCTCGAACAACACTGCGGATTACATGGGCGCTGCGGCTCGCAACTATTGCGAATTGGCCGGCGGAAACGGTGTGATGAACTTTACCGGTTGTACCTTCACCAACAACGTGGCCACGCTCGGCGGCGGTGCCATCGCCAACATCTCGATGCGCAGCTCCGTGGCCACGAACAACGTTTCCAGATCGTTTTTCAACAACAACGGGGCACAGCGCGGCGGAGCCTACTACAACTCCTCCAGCGTGCTTTCGGTCACCAATCCGGGCACGAATGCGGTAGGGGACTTCACCAACTGTGCTTTCTGGTCGAACGACGGCATCACGACGGGAACCAACATCGGTCAAGGTGCTGCCATCTACCAGTCAACGGTATCATCCTCCCCGGCCACGTCCACGTTCATGAACTGCTCTTTCCACGCGAACGCTGCACAGCAGGGCAGTGTGGCCTTCAACAACGCGGGTACTTCCACCCCGCCGTCGCCTTCTTTGCTGCGGTTCATCAACTCGATTCTCGTGGGCAACCCGGCATCGGCCACCAGTCGAACCTTCCACTCGTTGGGCACTGCCGGAACGATCAATCCCTCGTTCTCACACCTCGACCAGACGACCTTTGCCAGCAACCATACGGGCAACGGTGTATTTACCAACGGAGGCTCCAACCTCTTGTTGGCCACCCCGGCGGCCTCGGTCTTCGTCAACCCGGTGGCGGGCGACCTGCACCTGATCTCCGGTGCGCCGGGGATCAACATGGGTACGCTGTCCGGTGCGCCCACGATTGACATCGACGGAGACGCTCGCCCCAACGGCCAGGGCATCGACATGGGCTGCGACGAGCGCACGACCCCGCTGCTCTTCGCCCGTCAACAGCCGATCGGCGACCAGGCAGAGTCCACCATGGTATTCCCCAACCCGACCACTGGTCGCGCCACGATCACCCTCGGCGAAACCCTCACCGGCGCCGTGCAGGTCTTTGACCTGGAAGGCCGCATGCTGCACTCCGAAGGCTTGTTTGAGGCCAACCAAGTGAATCTGGACCTTTCGGCCCAGCCCAACGGTATGTACCTTGTGCGCATCGTCAGCGGCGATAGGATTCTGACCCACAAGGTCACGGTGAAAAAACCGTAAGGGCATTTTCCCAACATCATTTCAAAGCCCCGGATCCTTTGTGGTTCGGGGCTTTTTTTTCGAAAAAAAATTGGAAAGGGGGGAAAGAAAAAAATGCGCGAAGCGCCCACAGATCGCGCGAAGTGTTTTAGGGGAGCTTTTTCGCAAAAAAAAAACCGCAGACCTTGCGATCTGCGGTAGGGGGGTGCTCCCGGCGAGGTTCGAACTCACAACCTTAGGCTCCGGAGGCCTACACTCTATCCAATTGAGCTACGGAAGCGTTTTCGGGCACAAAATTAAACTTTTTCCCCAACTTACCATCCTACCGTGCGAAAAGTTCCTACTTTTACAAGAATACTCTTTTGGAAAAAATCCGATCTCTACCATGCGTTTTCTCGTTGCCCTGCTCTTGCTGATCCCTTTTTTGGGAAAAAGCCAAACTCCGACTTGGAGCGAACATGTCGCGCCCATCTTGTACGAAAACTGTACCAGTTGCCACCACTACGGTGGAATAGCGCCTTTTTCGCTCACGACGTATGCCGATGCGTATGCCAATAGGGCTTCGGTGGCGCACTCCGTGCTGGACCGGCACATGCCGCCTTGGCCGCCCGATCCCAATTATCGCCATTTGATGGACGAACGCCTGCTGACCGCCGATGAGATCAACACCGTCGTGCAATGGGCCCAGCAGGGTGGCCCATCGGGCGACTTGGCCTTGGCGCCGGCAGAACCCGTGCACGGTGGCGGGCCCCAACTGGGCAATGCCGATATGGTGCTTTCGATGCCGAACTACGCGTCGCAGGCGTTGGCCGAGGACGAGTATCGCTGTTTTGTGATCCCCTCCGGAACGAACATAGACCGCTTCATTTCTTCTTACGAGATCGTCCCCGGAACGCCTTCCATTGTGCACCATGTGCTGGTGTACCAAGACGACTCGGGCGATTGTGCCGCCTTGGACGCTGCCGATCCTGCACCGGGCTATTCCTCGTTCGGCGGGGTGGGTTCCAACAGCGCCAAGCTCATCGGCGGTTGGGTGCCCGGTTCCGCATATAGCCAACTGCCCAGCGGATTCGGGATCCGCCTGAAAGCCGGGACGGATGTGGTCATCCAAGTCCATTACCCGCGCGGCACCATCGGCCAGCAGGATCAGACCTCGGTGCGTTTCAAATTCGATCCCGCGCCGGGGCTGCGCGAAGTGAGCGCCGCGCCCATACTCAACCATGTCACCTCGCTGGTCAACGGCCCGCTCTACATTCCCGCCAACACCACGCGGATTTTTCAGGAGCGCTTCACCATGCCGGGGTCTGCTACCTTGATTTCCGCCTCCCCGCACATGCACCTGATCGGCGACTCCATGATCGTGTATGCGATTTTGCCTTCCCAAGACACCGTTCCGCTGATCCGAATCAACGAATGGGATTTCCATTGGCAGGGCGGCTACCGCTTTCAATACCTGCAGCCGATTCCGGTGGGCAGCGTGCTGGAAGCCTTTGCCCATTACGACAACACCGTGAACAACCCCCACAATCCCAACAATCCGCCCGAGGATGTCTGGGTGGGCGAGGCCACCACCGACGAAATGATGCTGGTCTATTTTCAATATACCCCGTACCAAAATGGCGACCAGTTCATCCTGCAGGACAGTTCCCTGTTGCAGACCGGCACACTGCCCCTGATGCCCGGAACCGGACGCTTGCAGGTGTTTCCCTCGCCCGCCGACGCGGAATTTTCCGTCGCCCTCGAGTCATCCACTGCCCAAGAGGCCGTGCTGGAGGTTTGGGACATGTCCGGAAAAGCGGTCCTGATGCGTCCGATGCCGCTGGCTTCGGGCGCCAACCGCGCTTCGGTGCCCGCGGCTCATTTGCCACAGGGCATCTATTATGTGATGGTGCGCGGAAAAAGCGGCAAATGGATGGAGCGCGTAGTGGTGGGCCATTGATCGGAAAACATCGGGATCGGTCTTTTTCTGGCCATTTTTTTCCGAAAAATTGTTTGCCGTATCTTTGACGCCGGCCCAGCCGATTTTTTCCCATCCATTCTTTTTTATGAAGAGAGCCATCGTCTTTTTACTTGTCTTGGCCGGTCTGTTCACGGCCTGCTATCCCGAATACCTGTGCGAGGGCGTGCGCTGCTACAACGGCGGTATCTGCCTCGACGGCACCTGTGAATGCCCGTTCGGATGGGGGGGCGACAGCTGCACGGTAGTACTAGACTCCTGCGTGCTCCGCTACTGCGGTCCGCGCTCCACGGGATGCTTCAACAACACTTGCATCTGCGCGAGTGGCTACGAGGGCGATACCTGTCAATTTTTGTCGAGGACGAAATTTCTCGGCGCCTTTTCCGCCGAGGAAACCTGCGGCCCCAACGGACTGACCTATGCGGGCACGATAGACACGGCCTTTTTCAACGTTTCGCGGCTGATCCTGCGGGGGCTGCACGGCTTGCCCACGGCAGACAGTCTTTCGGCCAACCTCCTGCGCGATTCGTTCAACATTCCGACCTCGTACATCGTGAACTCCACCTACCGCATCCGCGGCGGCGGACGGATCAACGCCACGTTGGACACGATCCGCTTCCATTACGCCTACGCCAATCTGACCTATTCGGGCATTGATACCCTCTGCACGGCCATTTGGGTCAGGCAGTAGCCGGATTCGCTTTCGACATGTCCCTGGCCTATCCCGTTTCGGAAATCGCCGCCATCATCGGCGCCACCCGTTTGGGCAACGGTCCCGACGGAACGGTCGAACACTTGGTTTTCGACAGCCGCCGATTGGTCAACGGTCCGAAATCGCTGTTTTTTACTTTTTCCGGTCCCCGCAACGACGGCCACCGCTACTTGGGCGAACTGTACGCCCAAGGCGTGCGGCATTTCGTGGTTTCGCGAGCGGTGGAAACGGAGGCTTTTTCCGGGGCCGTTTTTTTGTTGGTGGACGATGTGCTGGAAGCCTTGCAGACCCTGTCCGCCGCCCACCGCAAGCGTTTTTCGCTGCCCGTGATCGGGATCACCGGCAGCAACGGCAAAACGGTGGTGAAGGAATGGCTCTGGCAACTGTTGTCGCCCGATCTTTCGGTGGTGCGCAGTCCCAAAAGTTACAACTCCCAGATCGGGGTGCCCGTTTCGGTATGGCAGATCGGTCCGGAGCACGAACTGGGGATTTTCGAGGCCGGGATTTCCAAAAAGGGCGAAATGGCCCGCTTGGCGGGGATCATCGCCTGTGACATCGGGATTTTCACCAACATCGGCGACGCCCACAACGAGGGATTTGCCGACTGGGCCACCAAAGTGCGGGAGAAAAGCGACCTGTTCGCCGCTGCCCGCCGATTGGTGTATTGCCGCGACCACGGCTTGGTCGCGGAGATATTGGCCGAGCGCTACCCCGACCGCGAGCATGTGGCTTGGTCGTTCGAAGATCCCGACGCGCGGGTTTTTTTGCGGGAGCTGCCCTTTTCCGATCGGGCTTCTTGTGAAAACGCCCTGCACTGCGCTTTTTTGATGCGGCTCTTGGGCCACGAAGACGAGACCATCGTAAGGCGGCTTTCCGAACTGCGGCCCGTGGAGCTCCGTTTGGAGGCCAAAGTGGGCATCAACGGTTGTGTGCTGATCAACGATGCCTACAGCGCCGATTTCCTGTCGCTGGGCATCGCGCTGGATTTTTTGGTGCAGCAAAGCCCGTCGCGCCAGCGCTCGCTGGTGCTGTCGGACCTGCGCGAAACGGGCCGCACGCCCCGACAGCTCTATCGGGATGTGGCGGGTTTGCTGGCGCAAAAAAAAGTGGACCGCTTGGTGGCCATTGGCGAGGAAATCGGTGCGATGCGGGAGTTTATGGATGAAGGGCTGCTCTCCCGATCGGAGTGGCACCCCGACACCGACGCGTTCGTGGGCACCTTTGCCCCGGAGCGTTTCCGCGAGGAAACGATCTTGGTCAAAGGTGCCCGGGCCTTTGCTTTTGAACGCATCGTGCGCTTGCTCGAGCGCAAGGCCCACCGCACCGTGCTGGAGATCAGCCTCGATGCCTTGGGCCACAACCTCCAGGTGTTCCGTGGACTCGTGGGCCCCTCTGTGAAGGTGATGTGCATGGTCAAGGCGGCTGGATACGGCAGCGGGTCGCACGAAGTGGCCCATTACCTGCAATACCTCGGCGCCGATTATCTGGCGGTGGCTTATGCCGACGAGGGCGTGGAACTCCGACAGGCCGGCGTGGAAACCCCGATCCTGGTGCTCAACCCCGAGGAAAACGGCTTCGAGGCGATGGTCCGCTACCGACTGGAGCCGGAAATGTACAGCTTGCCCTTGTTGAAAAACTGGACCTTTTTTTACGAAAACCATTTTTCGGGAAAAAAAATACCGGTCCACCTGAAACTCGATACGGGCATGCGACGGCTCGGTTTCGAAGAAAGCGACCTGCCCGACCTGCTCCGTTGGCTGAAAGAGCACCCTCTGCTGGAGGTGAACAGTCTTTTTTCCCATCTTGTGGCCAGTGATGCGCCCGAGCACGACGGCTTCACCCGTTTGCAGGCCGAGCGATTCGAGCGCATGTCGGGCCGGATCGCCGAAGAGTTGGGACGGATGCCCCTGCGCCACCTGCTCAATTCCGGCGGCATTGCCCGCCACCCGGCTTACCGCTACGAAATGGTGCGTCTCGGCATCGGACTGTACGGGGTGGACGGTTCGAGCCTGCTCGGCGGGCGGCTCGAACCCGTGAGCACCCTCAAGGCCACGATCTCCCAGATCAAGCGCGTGCCCAAGGGTGAAACCATCGGATACGACCGCGCCGGGCGCGTGGAGAGGGATTCCCGCATCGCGACCATCGGCATCGGGTATGCCGATGGATTCGACAGGCGCCTGAGCAACGGTGTCGGCAAGGTGCTCCTGCGCGGGCAACGAGTGCCGGTGGTGGGCAATGTGTGCATGGACATGGCCATGATCGACATCACCGATGTGCCGCACGCCGCGGAGGGCGACGAGGTCATCGTTTTCGGGGCCGACCTCCCGGTACAGGAAGTGGCCGGTTGGCTGGGCACGATTCCATACGAAGTGCTAACGGGCGTTTCCGAACGGGTCAGCCGCGTTTGCGTGGCCGATTAATTGCCGTTTTTCAAGATCACGATCTCCACGCGGCGGTTGGCCTCTTCTTCTGCTGGGGTGATCGCGTTCGGATATTTCATCCGGTGGTTGCCGTATCCTTTGCAGGACATACGCTTTTTGGCGACCCCGTTTTTGACCAGGTAATCTCGCACGGCCTCGGCCCTTCTTTCCGAAAGTTTGAACTCTCCGGATTGGATGTCCACGGGTGGCAGATATGGGTAGTTCACATGCCCGTTGATCTGGATTTCCACCAGCGGGTTTTCCTTCATGAATCTCAGGAGGGCTTCCAACGTGGGCATGGATTTGGGCATCAGTTCGGCCACATTGGACACGAAGTAGATGTTTTCGAGTTCGGCCAACCCGCCCACTTCCAGCGGCTGGAGCAGAACGGTAGTTTCCGCGGGGTGGCAATCGAAGGCGGCTTTGGCCTTTTTGAACATATGTCCTTGGGCGGAAAACTCCATGTCCAGCGTTTGTTTGGCGACGAGCGCTATTTGAAAACGACCTTTTTTATCGGAAAAAAGGGTGTCCGAACGGTTGTTGCGGCGCACGATGGCCCGAGCGGCGAGCGGGGCGAGCGTTTTTTCGTCGAGAACGATGAAAACGGCATCTCCACAGGGCGTATCGGCGGTGGGAGCCTGTCCGATCGGCTCCGGCTCCTTTTCCTTGGGAGGGGCGGGCGTTTCCTTTTGTGCCGTGCGTAAGGTCAGCGTCGCGCGGCGATTTTTTTGCATCCCGGCGCGGGTGGTGTTGTCGGAAATCGGTCTGCTTTCTCCATGCGCGATGCAGCTGATGCGGTCCGGGGAGATCCCTTTTTTCTCGAAAAAAGATTGGATGTTGACGGCTCTTTGTCGAGCAAGCAGGATATTGAAACTGTCGCTGCCCGCGGCGTCCGTGTGCGCTTCCACCGTCAGTGTGGTGCCGGCATCGGCCAGGAGCATGGCCGCCAAAGAGTCCAACATAGGGAGGTGGGCGGGACGGATATCGCTTTTGGCAAAAGAAAAACGGATTTCTCGCTCTATCGTCGCAGATTTGCCCGTGCCCTGCGCCGAGCCGAGCGTACAGAGCAAAAACAGCAGACCGCTGGCGATGAAAAGAGTGCGGATGTCTTTTTTGTCGAAAAAAAGGAATGCCCGCGGAGCGGTCGTCGTTTTCGTAGCGAGCAACGGATGTGCTTTGGGGGACGTTATGTAGACTGCGGGTGCTCTCATGTCTTGTTAAAATTTTTGGGTGAAAAAAACGTTTGATCGAAGTCGGGTTATCTTTGCAAAAGTTAGTTTTGCGCTTTTATTCAGAGAAGCCTTTTGTTTTTGCTGCGGCCAAACCTTATGAATTTTTCGCAAATCCAAGGAAAGTCTTGAACGGATTTTTCCTGAATTTATTTTTGATCTCCCTTTTGGTATGAAAAAATCGATTTTTACCCTGTTAATGGTCTTTTCGGTCGGCATCGCTTGGTCGCAGCAGACGGCCTGTCCCTCCGTAACGGCCAATGTGGGAGGATCGCCCACGGCATCTGTCTGTCCGGGATCCTGCGTGAACCTCACGGCCACGGCCGTGGCCGGTGCCTTGACCACCGATTATGCCGTTTCGCAGATCCCTTATACGCCCTATCCGTACAACCAGGGTACATCGGTGTTGATCAACATCGACGATACCTGGTCGAGTATCCTGAACATCGGGTTCAATTTTTGTTTTTACGGCAACAACTACAACCAGCTCATCATCGGCTCCAACGGCCTGATCTCTTTCAACACCGCTCCCGCCGGTGGGTATTGCCAATGGCCGATCAATGCGGCTTTTCCATCGGCCAACAATCCTACGAACTGTATAACTTGCCCTTTTCAGGACATTGACCCCAGTATATCGGGCGATATCCGCTATGCCACCTATGGCGTGGCACCCTGTCGGGTTTTCGTGGTGTCATTTGACCAGTGCGCGATGTTTTCGTGCACGCAGCTGCAGTCCACCCAGCAGATCGCCATCTACGAGACCACCAACATCATCGAAACCTATATCCAGAACAAGCCCTCGTGTCCCAACTGGAACGGTGGAGCGGCCATCCACGGCATCCAGAATGCCACGGGCACGGCCGCGGTGGTCGTCCCCGGCCGCAACTTCCCCGGCAATTGGACGGCACAAAACGATGCTTGGCGCTTTACGCCCAACGGCGCGCCCAATTTCACGGTCAGCTGGTTGCAAAATGGCCAGGTGATCGGCACCGGTCTCAACTTCACCGTCTGCCCGACCGTCCCGACCACCTACACGGCTCAAGGCAGTTATCAGACTTGTGCAGGAACCTTGGTCAACGTCTCCGACGATGTGCTGATCACCATTGATTCGTTGGAAATACCGCCCCTCCCCAACCAATCGCTGTGTGGCGGAGGAAGCGTCCAACTGAACGCCACGGTCGCCACCCCCAACCAGTTCACCTTCAGCAACACCACCGTAACGCCCATCCCGCCCGGTCAAACCACCAATATCCCCATCAATGTGGGCGGACTCGTACCGCCGACCTTCCAACAGGGCAACTTGCTCTCGGTGTGCCTCAACATCGCCCAAAACATCACAGGCCACCTCAACATTTACCTGATCTCGCCCACCGGCCAGCAGGTGATGCTTTCCACGGCCAACGGCGGTTTCACCAATTCGGGCTACAACAACGTCTGTTTCTATCCCACCGGCTTCCCCAGCATCGGGACCTTTGGTTTCCAGGCCATTCCGGCCAACTCGTCGTTCATACCCGAACAGGCAGGCGGTTTTGCCCCGCTGTTGGGCGGCAACAACAACGGCACTTGGATCCTCCAGATCGGCCACTCACAGGCAGGCGGCCAGCAGGGCACCTTCAACTCGGTGACCCTCAATTTCGCCAACCTGAACACGATCAGCTATCAATGGTCGCCCGCTGCCGGCCTTTCCTGCACCAACTGTCCCAACCCAGTGGCTTCGCCGGCGGTCAACACGACCTATCAGGTGATCGCCACCAGTGGCCTCGGTTGCACCGACACCGCCGAAGTGACGGTGCAGGTGGGCGCCTTGTCGCCCCCGGTGCTATCATGCGGCCCCACTACTATCAATTCGGTCACTTTCACTTGGCCGCCCGTGCCCGGCGCTGCTTCTTATCAGATCAGCGTCAACGGCGGAGCGCCTTTTACTCAAACAGATACTTTCTATGTACAGGGCGGCTTGCCTGCCGGTGCTTGCGCGACAATTTCCGTTGCGGCGCTTGAACCGCCCGGCGGTTTTTGCGGCAGCAGCACACCGGTATCGCTGACCTGTTGCCCGCAAACTTGTCCGACCATTACGCCGGTCATCAGCGGGGCCACGAATTTGTGTGCGGGCAATTCCACCACGCTTTCCGGACCGGCGGGCTTCGCCTCTTACAGCTGGTCCACGGGCGCCATCTCCCAAAACCTCACGGTCAACGCCGCCGGCACCTATTGCCTCACGGTGACGGACGCCAACAACTGTACCGGCTCTTCCTGCGTGACCGTCACTGTCGGTGGTCCCGTCCCGGCGATCACGGGGACTTTGGATATTTGTCCGCAAACCACCACCACACTTTCGGCCCAACCCGGTTATGCCGCCTACTTGTGGACGAACGGCGGAACTGCCGCCAGCATCAGCGTCAACGCGGGCGGAACCTACGGGCTGACCGTGACCGATGCCAACGGTTGCACGGGATCCACCAGTGCGGTGGTTACCCAGTTCACCGCACCCGTTCCCACCATCGCCGGATCCACCACTATCTGTGCGGGCGTGCCCACCACTTTGGATGCCGGCGCGGGCTATGCCGCTTACCAGTGGTCGCCGGGCGGACAGACCAACGCGGTTATCACCACCGCTGCGGCCGGCACTTACCAAGTCACGGTCACGGATGCCAACGGCTGCACGGGTTCGACCTCCGCCACGGTGATCGTGGCTCCCAACCTCACACCCACGATCGCGCCCAACGGCCCGACCAACTTCTGTACGGGAGGTTCGGTCACCCTCAATGCTGGACTTTTCGACAACTATCTCTGGTCGAACAACGCCGTGACCTCGACCATCCAAGTCAATGCCTCCGGGACTTATTCGGTGCAGGTGACCAACAACAACGGCTGCACCGGTTCTGCCAGCATCCAGATCGTCGTCTATGCCCTGCCCACGGCCTCCATCAATTCGCCGGAAGTTTGCGCGGGCAACACTGCCTTGCTCACGGCCCTCGCCCTCGGCGGAACGGCCCCATACCAGTACGCTTGGTCGAACGGTCTGCCCAATGCTTCTTCGCACACGCTGGCTCCCGCGACCACGACCCCTTACAATGTGACCATCACCGACGGAAACGGCTGCACGGCCACTGCTGCCACTGTCTTCACCGTCAATCCCAATCCCGTGGTGGATGCGGGCACCGACCAAAGCATCTGCAATGGGGCCACCACCTCGCTCCAAGCCACGGTGACTTCCGGAACGGCGCCCTTCTCGTACACATGGACGGGAGGATTGCCCAACACAGCTACGCCGAGCGTTTCTCCGACGGATACGACCCTGTACGCGCTGACCGTCACGGACGCCAACGCTTGCACGGGCACCGGCCAAACGACCGTCAACATGGCCGAAGCGATTACGGTCAACGCTGGCACCGATCAGACCATCTGCCGCAACAACACCGCTGCCCTCGCCGCCAATGCTGACGGCGGTGTTCCGCCCTATACCTTCGCCTGGTCGGGCGGTCTGCTGGGCGCCAATGTTTCTGTCTCGCCGCAATTCACCACGACCTTTACGGTCACCGTCACCGATGCCCTCGGCTGTTCGGCCACGGATGCCGTTACGGTCAATGTCGTGCAAGCGCTGTCGGTATTCGTGACCACGCCCAACCCCAGTTTCTGCTTCAACACCAATATCCCGCTCAACGCCACGCCCGGCTTCGCTTCCTACCTTTGGAGCACCTCCGAGACCACGCCCACGATCGACGCCTACCAATCGGCCGTTTACTCGGTGACGGTCACCGATGCGACCGGCTGTTCGGGCACGGCCAGCATCTCGGTCACCGAACTGCAACCGGTGGTGGTCAACGGGGTGGTGGACAATGTGGACTGCGCCGGCGGCAACGACGGCTCCATCACCGTGACCGGCATAACGGGCGGTATCGGAACGCCCGCTTCTTACCAGTGGAGCGTGCCCGGACAAACCGGACCGGTATTGGACACCCTGTTTGTCGGTACCTACACGGTCACCGTGACCGACGGGGTGGGGTGCACGGGCTCGGCCAGTTACTTGGTCACGGAACCCGGAATCCCGGTCGGCGTTCAGATCACCGGCGCCGATGCCACCTGCGCGGGACTGGCGAACGGGGTGGCCATCGCCAATCCTTTCGGCGGCAACCCGCCCTATACCTTTGAGTGGAGCAACCAGTTGCAGAACGACACCGTTTGGGGGCTTACTCCCGATGTGCCGTATTTCGTGACCGTTACCGATCAGGGCGGCTGTACGGCCTCCGCCACGGTGACGGTGGACGATCCCACGCCGATCGTCCTGGCCGTCACGGGCATCCAACCGACCTCCTGTTTCAACACCGCCGACGGCTCTGCCACGGTGGTCGCCTCGGGCGGCACGCCCGGCTATGTGTTCCAATGGGGCAACGGCGAGACCACGGCCACGGCCGTGCAACTGCCCGCCGGCACCACCTCGGTAC
>JBEIJQ010000004.1:0-46501 GCA_040380145.1 Lewinellaceae bacterium
GGCCGTGCGCGTGTTCTGCTCGATTATCTTGGGTTTCTTAAAGATGACGTGTTTGACGTTTGTGCCTCAGAGGAGTCAAAAATAACAATTTTCTGAAAATGAAACAAATGGCAGTTCGGGCAAAAAAGAGGCGCAAAAAGTTCCGCATTCATTTCCCCTTATACCGCAAGCCCCCCAAAGAATCCTGTCATTTTCCCCAATGACAATTCCGGATTTTACCCGAACTCGAACAAAGTGCCCATGCTGCCCGGTGGATTCAATCCGGAGCGGGTCCAGGCGCGGTCGGTGGCTTGGCGGCCCCGGGGTGTGCGGGAGAGGTAGCCCTGTTGGATGAGGAAGGGCTCGTGCACCTCTTCGATGGTGCCGGCGTCTTCGCCCACGGCGGTGGCGATCGTGTTGAGTCCGACGGGGCCGCCCTTGAAATTTTGTACGATGGTGTTGAGGATCTTGTTGTCCATTTCGTCCAGGCCGTCGGCGTCCACATTGAGGGCGGCGAGGCCGTATTGGGCGATGTCGAGGTCTATGGTCCCGTTGCCCTTGATCTGGGCGAAATCGCGCACGCGGCGCAGCAGGGCGTTGGCGATGCGGGGGGTGCCACGGCTGCGGCGGGCGATCTCGTGGGTGCCTTCATCAGTGATGGGCACCTGTAGGATCTGGGCCGAACGGCGCACGATGCGTTCGATGGTCGCCGTGTCGTAGTAATCCAGCAGGCATTTGATCCCGAATCGGGCGCGCATCGGGGCGGTGAGCAGGCCCATCCGCGTGGTGGCGCCCACGAGGGTGAACGGGTTGAGGGCGATCTGCACGCTGCGGGCGTTGGGGCCGCTGTCGATCATGATGTCGATCCTGTAATCTTCCATGGCCGAGTACAGGTATTCTTCCACCACGGTGTTGAGGCGGTGGATCTCGTCGATGAACAGCACGTCGCCCGGCTCCAATTTGGTGAGCACGCCAGCCAGATCGCCCGGTTTTTCGAGCACCGGTCCGGAGCTCATCTTGATGTCGGAATCCAGTTCGTTGGCGATGATCAGCGACAGAGTCGTCTTACCAAGGCCGGGCGGGCCGTGCAGCAGGACGTGGTCGAGCGCTTCGCCCCGTTTTTTGGCGGCGCCGATGAACACCTTGAGGTTGTCCACGATCGACGGCTGGCCGGTAAACTCCTCCAGCATTTTGGGCCGGAGAGCGCGTTCGAGGGCCTTGTCCTCGTTGTCGAGCCGTTCGGGATGGGGATTCAGGTTTGGATTCATGGCGGCACAAAGATACAAAATGTTTCCTATCGGATCAGCTTTCGGAGCTGGCGAAGGGCCTGCTGGTTCTCGGGCAGGTTCATGGCGTAGAAAATGTCCAGTTTTTCGCGCTTGGTGAGATGGAGCGAAAGGGAGGCCCTTTCGTTGAGCCGCGATGGCCGGTAATCGAAGCGCACGACATGGACCCGTCTTTCGCCCAACAGGTCGGCGAGGTGGTCGAGCAGGTCGTCGTGGGCGTAGTCTTGGATGTCGGTGAACTTGGCGACGGCGCCCATCGGATTGAAAATTTTTTCGAAAAAACCGGTTCCTTGAGCCATCGTGGGCGTTTGCCCGTCCTCGGCGGCAAATTCGTGGGAGGCGCTCCGGATATCCACAAAGACTACGCCGTCGGTGTTGCGGCGGATCCAATCGGCAAAGCTGATGAGGAACCGGCAGGCGGTCTTGGTGCCGAAGTTGTCGCGGAAACCGGCGTCCATCACCTGCGTACCGGGCGAAGTGGGCAGGTACACGTTGGGCAAGATGTAGGGATAGGTGGCGTTCATCCGCAGAGCCGACAGAAATCCCATGGCGGCCGCTTCTTTTTCTCCTAAAAGCGCACGGGCGGAAATAGCGTCCACGTCCGTGGGCACCGTGCGGGAGAATCCCACGCCGGGCCGGTGCAGATAGGAAACGGGCTGGGCAGAGATCACCAATTGGCGACCGTCCTCTATGATGACGGGGGTGATGAACATGAGCGGGCAGAGCGCTTCCCGTTCGGGTCCGGCGTAGTCGCCCACGCGTTTGTCGAGTATTTTCCCGAGGTTTTCGTTGAGCTGCTGCTCGAAGATGTAGCCCCGATCTTTGAGGTAGGTGTGCCCTTCGCGCTCGAACTTCATCCACGGCACGAAGATGTCGTTGGTGGCGATGGCAAAGGCCACCGAGTTGACCAGGTCTTTGGTGATGTTGGGGTACAAATTGGAGTCGGCCACGGAGATGGACTTGTCTGCTTGCTGCCGCAGGTACACCTCGCGCAGATAACCGAGGCCCAACATGCCCCCGGAGGCGCCCGTCATCAGCACCGTGTGCGGAAAAAGGCGGCCGTTGAGGACGCTGTCGGCTTGCTGCAGCACCCGGACGGTCCAAGCGGCCGCCCGCAGACCGCCGCCGGTGGAATGGATCACCACCAATTTGGGCTTTTTCAGCACGCTGCCGCCGAAACGGCTCCGCCAACGGTTCAGGATACGGAGTGTGCTGTCCATATCCGCCCGATAGCCCGAGTAACCGCTGAGGCTGTCCAACGAACGGACCGAATAAGCCGCCGGGGTCGAATAATCCAGTCCGTAGGCTTTGTTTTTGTGGTCGAAATATCCTTTGCCGGTCATAAAGTTCACCAAGACCAACAGGGCGATCAGGAACAACGCCCGCCATTCGCGCAGCCAGTAGGTGATGGCGCCGAGGATGGAGGTGGCCACGGAAAAAAGGATGAAAATACTGGCCGCGGCGGGTATCCGGGCCATGGGTTTCTCCATGAGCATGCCCACCGCGACGAGCACCGTGATGCCCACGATCTGGATCACGAGGGCGTTGACATGGTTTTGGCGGAACACCTGGAGCAGCATCTCGTCGTCGTAGTGGGCCACGCTGCGCACCGGTCGCGGGCGCAGGTATTCGGTCAGATAAAATTCAACGGGCCGCGCGTGGCGGTGGATGTCTTCTTTCGGCTTTTCTTCCTTGGCGGCCGATTTGCTCCTGAACAGGCTCCGGAGGCTGCGCCGCACATTGAGGGGGTCGGCGTTCTGAGTAAAAAAAAGGATGTCCTTGTTGGTGGCCTGGAAGTAGAGGTAGGCACCGAACAGGCCCGTGAACATCCCGAAAAAAAAGCCGGTGCAGAGGAAAAAAATGCTGTATTCGGCCTCGAACTGGTTGTACCACTGGAAGTGCACCACGCGGCCGATGTAAAAGGCCACGAACGACACGGGCACCAAACTGTTGTTGATGCAGAATTTGGCGAACGGTCGCGAGAGAGAGGCCAAAAAGGGAAAACGGTAGGCGTTCACGATGTACACCGTGGTCTGCCAGGCCATCAGCAGGCCGCTGAAACTGAACCCCACCAGAAAAAAGCTCCAAAAGCTCACCCGGCCGAGGTATTCCGGGTCGAGGAACAGGTAGTGGAGCCCGAAACGGCGGCCGAAACTGCCGGCCACCATGAGGGCCAGCAAGACCCATACGGAGGTCAGCAGCGTATTCGATCGGAAGTGCAGCACAAACAACTGTACCGGGAACGAACGCGTCAACCCGCGAAAAAAAACGGCGGCTTTGGTCATACGGGATTCTTTCCGGAAGGCTTTGTGACCGGTTTTCGGAAAGAACGCAATTTTACGGATTTATGATCAGAAAAGGGGCATCATGCGCCGCACCTCGGGTTTTTGGTGCGACCAAGCCACCTCCCGCTCCCGGAAAATGCCGTCGGGCCCCCAGCGGTCGAGGCGCACTTCTCCGGAAGCGTGCAGGATCCAGCCTTCCGGGAAAACGATCCCCACATGCACGACCCGGCCCTCGTCGTTGCGGAAAAAAGCGAGGTCGCCCGTGGTCCTTTCCGAAAAATCGATCGGCCGGCCCTCCAGCGCCTGCTGCCAAGCATCGCGCGGCAGCGGGCGGCCCAAAAACCGAAATACCTGTTGGGACAGTCCCGAACAATCGATGCCGAACGGCGAACGGCCGCCCCACAGATAGGGCGCGTGCCAATATCCCATCGCGATGCGGTGCAACCGGCCCTCGGTCGGCGGCTCGGCGGTGGGGTCAGAGGCTTCGCCCTCGTGGCGCCAGGTTTCGCCGAACCAAGGGAGTTCGCCCGTGGAAGTGCGCCCGGGCAGCGGGCTGCCCATCAGCACCGGTTGCCGTTCGTACGGCGAACGCCACAGGTATCCCACCGGATCCAGGGCCATTGCGGTCGAGGGCGTCGGGGCGTCCGACCGCTGCCCCTGCTTGGGATCCATCCAGCCTTCGTAGCCGTCGTGGAGGCAGCGCACGCGCAGCCATTTGGGCGTTTCCCCGAGGATCTCGAAGGTTTCGCCGAAGAGCAGTTGCGACACCATCTCGGAGGCATCCGAGGGTTCGCGGCGCAAGGGCGCCAAAGTCACTGTGCAAATCGCTTGGTCCATCCCGCTTTTTTCAGTAGTCCAACATAAGGCCTTCTGCCAACCAGTCGGCGATCGCTTGTCGGTTGGCGACCACGGTAATCCGCTTTTGGTCGTACCGGTTTTGGATGTTGCCCAGTTCTATGAAAACGCTGGGCGGGGTACAGTTGACCAATGTGAACAGATCCCGGGGGATGACCGAACCTTCGTACCGGCCGTTCTCGCGGTTTTCCGCGTAGCGGTTTTTCATCACTTCGTACATGGCCTTGGCCGTGCCACGGCCCACCGTACTGCCGGGGGAGTAGTAAAAAAACAGGTCGATGCGCTCGTGTTTGGCCCTCGAATCCACATGGATTTCGATCACCCGCTGATAGGTGGTGCCCTCGCCGCGGTGTTTTTCGTAGAGTTTGTTCACTTGGTCCGTGCGTTGTTGCAAGCGGGCTTTTTGGTTGACCGGGATTTTTTTGTTACCGAACGCCTTTTCGTCGGAATCGGCGGGCAGGTATTGGATATCGCGGATGCCATCGTTGGGGTCCTCCACCAGCAAATACACCACCGCGCCGTGCTCCAACAGGCTTTTGGCCAGCCGGAGGGTCACATCGTAGGCATATTCGTCTTCGCAGAGCACATGCTTGCCCGTTTTACCCACCGCGCCGGGGTCAGGTCCGCCGTGCCCCGGGATCAGGTAGTACACGGCCCCGGCCAATTTATTGTCTTTCAGGGTTATGTTTTTGAATTTTTTCCCCAAAAAACCATATTCCCGCTGTTTAGGGGCCTTGAACACGGTGGGGGAGCAGTGTACCAGCCCGTGCGGGACCCAGAGTTCGAGGTCCGATTGGTAGGTCTTGGCCTTGATGCCGCGGATGAACATTCTTTTGTTGTATTCGTCGATGCGCAACGCGAGGGCCTCGTCTTTGATGCCCACGGAGCCCATGATGGTTTTTTTGTTGAACTTGTAGATGATGATCGGCAATTTATACCGGACTCCGAGTTTCAGGCCTTCGTTTTTTTTGAGTTTGTTGATCTTGTAAAATTCGTCCAGGTTGCAGGCATCACGGTCCAGCCGATAGCGGCCCAAAAGCGTCAGCGCGCCGTCGCCCGACTCCGCGGTCTCGACTACATAGCGGTTTTGGGCCTGCAGGGCCCACCCGGAGAGGATGAGCGCGAGGAAGAAAAAAAGGCGCATGTGGGCGTACTGAAAAAATTATCTGGACAACTGGACGGTCAGCCACGGGGCCTCGAAAGAATGCCCCGTCATTTCCATGAAACTTGCAAACCGCGGCAAAAAAACGTTTTTTCGGCGATTTCCCAAGTCTATGACCAGTTCGTCGCCGAATTTCTGCAAGGAAAATTCGCTTTTTTTGATGAAAGGAAGTCGCATGCGCACTTCGTACCCGCCTTCGACTTCCTCGACGACGATGGGCTTTTCACGGTAGTATACATCGGCCACCTCGTGCCGGGCGTACAGGGTTGATCCGATCCTTTCCAATAGTTTCAGCCCGAACACTTCCTCGCCGAGATGCGGCACCTGCAGCACGGGCAAATGGTCGAAACTCTCCCGGATGTCGAGCAGGTGTGCTTTTTGTGACGCGAGGTATTTCGCGAAAAGTTGCCCCGCAGCACCCAGTTCGTCGGGCCATACGCGGTTCACGATCACGGCGTCCACATTGTAGCCGTAGAGCTGCAGATAGGTGTAGGCGCGCTTGGCTTCCTGCACCACCATCCGCTCCGGATTGGCCACCAGCCGGATGGAACAGATGTCGGGGTCGAGCATCGCCTTTTGGATGCGCTCGAGCTTGTCGAAGAGGCGCTCCAATTCCTCGTAGCCCCTGTCCAACGGCACGCCGGTGGTCCGGCGCACCACCGATCCCAAGGTCTTGATGGCGAATTTTTGTCCGGGGAAGGCGCGGGTGAGCCACGAGCGGGTGACCTGCGGCAGGGTCAGCAGGGTGAGCGTTTCGCCCGTGGGCGCACTGTCGATGACGATGAGGTCGTAAAAGCCCTCGGCGAAATACTTGTCTATCCACAGGAACGCCGAGGCCTCTTCCATTCCGGGCAACACCGAAAGTTCCTCGGCCACGACATTGCGCATGCCCTGCCAGCGGAAAACCGTGTACATCAGCTGGCGCATGTTCTCCCAGTATTTTTTCATCGAAAAATACACGTCTAACTCTTGGCCCCAAAGATTTTCGATCACGGGAACGGGCTCCGGGCCCAGAGGCATGTCGAGGGCGTCCGAAAGGCTGTGGGCCGGATCCGTCGAGATGACCAGCGTCCTCAGCCCGCTGCGGGCCGCCCGCAAGGCCGTGGCCGCCGCTGCGGTCGTTTTGCCCACGCCCCCTTTTCCGGTAAACAACAATATGCGCATAGCACAAAGTTAAGCCCAAAACGGTCTCTGTGGTCTTGCTCGGAGGGCCGGAAAAAGGGATTTTTCACTGCCATGTTGTCCCGGGCGGCTGCTTTTTGAGAGCTTTTTTTGAGAAAAAAATTTTTTTCCAAAAAAGTCGAACCGATCGAATCGGTATCCTTCCAAACCCGATGTTCGGTTGCAAGGCAGCGATGGCGGGCTTATTTCTTGCGCTCCGTCACATATTCGATCAATTCTTCCAATGCCCGTTTGGCCGTGCCGTCCGGAAAAGTGCGCAGGACTTGGAGGGCTTTTTCGCGGTGGTCGTACATGGCCTGTCGGGCGTATTCGATCCCGCCGCTTTGGAGCACATAGTTCGTCACCTCTCGGATCCGTTCCGGTTCGGTGTTGTGGTTTTTGATCAGGTCTATGAGCCTTCGCCGGCGTGACGCATCGGCGTGTTGGAGCGCGTAGATCAGCGGCAGGGTCATCTTTTTTTCCTGCAGGTCGTTGCCCTGTGGCTTGCCCGGGTCGCCGTCGCCGAAATCGAACAGGTCGTCGCGGATCTGGAAGGCGATGCCGACGTGTTCGCCAAAAAGCCGCATCCGTTCTATGGCATCCGTGTCGTCGGTCACGGATGCGGCCCCGGCGGCACAAGATGCCGCGATAAGGGAAGCGGTTTTTTGGCGGATGATGTCGAAATATACCTCTTCGCGGATATCCAATCTGCGTGCCTTTTCCATTTGCAGCATTTCGCCTTCCGACATTTCGCGGACGGCCCTCGACACGATCTGCAGCAGGCGGTATTCACCGTTGTCGAGGGCCAGCAAAAGCCCGCGCGAGAGCAGGTAATCGCCCACGAGCACGGCCGCCTTGTTTTTCCAAAGGGCGTTCACCGAAAAGAAACCTCGGCGCTCCAACGAATCGTCCACTACATCGTCGTGCACCAAGGTGGCGGTGTGCAGCATTTCCACCAGGCCGGCGGCGTGGTAGGTCGAAGGCCGGACGGGCCCGAACAATTTGGCGGAAAGAAAAATGAACATCGGCCGCATCTGCTTGCCCTTTCGGCGCACGATGTACGCGGCGATGCGGTCCAACAGCGGCGCATTGCTCTTGAGGGCGTCCCGGAACTGGCGCTGGAACTGTTTGAGCTCCTGTTCGACCGGTGCGGTGATTTCAGTAAGGGTTTTACGCATAAAAAAAGGCAAAGGCGGCCCGTTGCCGAAAAAGACCCCTGCTCGGGCAGTCGGTTTTGGCGCAAGATAGGAACATCCGAAGGGAAATTTGGTTGCGGCCTACCGCTGTTCTCGGGAAAAGCGGCAATTTTGAGAAAAAAAACGCCTCCCCATGCCCGTTTTTCGCACCTTGACCATTGCCGATACGACCGTTGTGCCCGCCCACGGCCGTCCTTTGCTGCTCGATCTTTGCCGTCCCGAACGACCGGCCGCCGATACGCCGCTGGTGCTGTTCGCGCACGGTTTCCGAGGGTTCAAGGACTGGGGCTGGTGGCATTTGGCGGCCCGCAAGTTTGCCGAGGCGGGCATCGCTTTTGCGAAGTTCAACCTGTCGCACAACGGCACCACGCCCGAGAGTCCGTCGGAAACGACCGACATGGAGGCTTTTGCCGCCAACAATTACACCTTGGAGCTGCAGGATTGGGCCGCGGTGACGGACTGGGCCTTTGAACAGGATTGCTGGGACGGGCGCAACTTGGTGGCCATCGGGCACAGCCGCAGCGGCGGGTTGGCCCTGCTGCACGCCTGCGAGGAGCCGCGCATCGCGCAGGTGGTCACTTGGGCATCGGTTTCGGACATGGGTTTCCTTTTTCACGGGCCGCTGCTGGCCGATCTGCGGGAAAAAGGCCTTGCCCACGTCGTCAACGCGCGAACCGGGCAGCAAATGCCCCTGCGCCGGCAGTTTTTGGACGACTACGAGCACAATCGGGCGCGTTTCGACCTTTCGGCACGGGTGCCGGGGTTGGCCGTTCCGATCTGTCTGGTGCACGGCACCGCCGATCCGGCCGTGCCCTACCGGGCCGTGGAAGAATTGAAGGACTTTGTGCGTTCGGAGTCCGAGGTGGTGACGGTGGAAGAGGCCGACCATGTTTTCGGCGGCGCGCATCCTTGGCCGGGCCAAGAATTGCCGGTCTCGGCCGAGCGGGCCGTGGATGCGAGCATCCGTTTCGTGACGGGCCATTTGCGCCGATAAAATCGCGGAACTCTGCCGCAAAGCGTATCTTTGGCGCGACAGTTTTTTTACCCTGCATTTTACCCGATTTTGATCCGCTTCTGCGCCCATTTGTTGTCTTGGATATTCCATCCGCTGGCCGTGTTGGTGTATGCCTACCTACTGATGATGTACACCAATCCGTTCGCGTTCGGAGGGCACGACTTCAGCGCAGCCTTGGGATCCAACGTGCTGCCTTTTGTGCGGGTATGCCAGATGACCTTTTTGTTTCCCGGTTTTGCGGTGCTGATGATGCGGTTTTTGGGAATGGTGGATTCCATCGAGCTGAAAAGCAGGGAGGAACGCTATGGGCCGTACATCGCCGCCGGGATCTGCTACCTGTGGTTTTTCATCAACCTCAACTGGGGCATCGAGGGTTATCCGCCCCTGTACACAAGATTTGTCTTGGGGGGCACGATCGCGCTCTTTTTGGCTTTTTTCCTCAACATTTTCGACAAAGTGAGCGCCCACGCCGTGGGAATGGGCGGACTGGCCTGCATGGCCTTTTTTCTGATCCCCCACAACTATGTCGTTTCGCCGTTTTGGCTGGCCGGCGTTTTTTTGGTGGCCGGCGCCGTGGGCACCGCCCGTCTGATATTGGAGGCCCATACGCTCGATCAAGTGTTTTGGGGCTATGTGATCGGCGTATGCGGACAAACTCTTGCGAATGTGGTTTTGGGATGAACGGCATGTTTTTTGTGGCCGCGGGCGGCAAACAAAAACGCCTTTTGTCCGTTGAAAAAACATATCCACGCCTTTCGAAAAACGCTTTCAAAACTCCGGTCTCCATGAACGTCCTTTCATTTGGCCCGAAGCTGTTTTGCATCGTCCTGTTGGGCATCGCACCATCGCTCCAACCACTTTGGGGGCAATCTGCCAAACCGTCCGTCCGCGTACAGGTGAGCCGCGACAGCATCGGCCTCGACGGCACTGTCCGGATGCAGGTCGAGGTATTGAACGCCCGTCCGCGGGATTTCCAACTGCCCGAACTGCCCGGGCTTTCCGTGCAGGCCGGGCCCAATGTGGCCGCGCAGACCACCATCGTCAATGGTCGGACCAGTTCTTCCACTTCTTACACCTATCTGTTGAAGCCCACGGAGCTGGGGACCCACCGCATTCCGCCCCTCGTGGTGCGGACGGATCAGGGCGAGCTGGTTTCGGAGTCGTTGGCAGTGGCTGTCGTGCCCGACGAACTGGTGCCTTTCGAGCCCAAGCGGCCGGCTCCGCAACGCAGGGGATGGCCTTTTTACAACGAGCCGCCGAAAAAGAAATACGGAGGGCGCTCGCACCGGCTTTGATGCCCGGAAACGCTTTTTTCAAGAAAGCCCGCGCAGGAACGCCTCTACCCGGTCCGTGCGGATTTCGCTGTGAGACGCTTCGTAGATGCACTCGCCATCGCGCACCAGCAGCAATTGGGGCGATTCGTGCGGCTCCTGCAGCGCTTCGGAGATGCGGTTGGATACTGGCCGATGCGCCAAAAGATCCACGAAATACCACTCCGCCACCAAAGGACTGTTTGGGTCCCAGTCTTGCTCCCAAAATCGCAGCGCCATTTGGCTGATGCTGCAGCGCGTGGAATGCTTGAAAAAGCCGATCGTCCGTTGGGAAGATCCGGCGATGGCCCGGTCAACTTGTTCGGGATCGGTCAAAGGGGTCCATTGCATGGTGTGGGCATATGGGGGGAGAAAAAAATGCCGTCGCAAGGGGCGACGGACCAAAAGTCATAGCAGCAGGCGGCGGATCAATTCGCCGAAACGGCTTTCACAAGAGCAGTCCGGCTCGCGACAGGCGGTGGCGCTGAATTTCACGGAATGGACTTTCCCGTTCTGTTCGGCCAAACAAAGCAAAATGTCGCCGAAACGGTTTTCTTGGTTGTCGCCGTTGGCGCGGAGCAGACTGCGGTGGAAAAAATCGCCCCCGGAGCCATGGCAGGCATCGCGTCCACTCTCGCTGCGTGCTTCGGTGTAGCCGAGCTGGGTGGACTGTTCGCGCAAAAAAGCGAACATGAACAGGAAGTCCTCTGGCGACCAGCGATCGGGATCGAAGCGCCAAGTGAACCCCTTGGTCGTTTTGCAGCACAGAAAATGGACGGCCCCGTCCACCGATCCGCTCCCATGGGCATATTGGCGGTATTGGGCCAACAGCCACAGGCGGAGGCCCTGTTGCCAAACGGTGCGTTTCCAAGTTTCGTATGCCTCCATTTCTGCCCCTTGACCGGGCAAAGGCGGCATCTTGGACGCGGTGGCCCCGTTGGAGGCAAACCATTTTTTCAGCAATTCGATGATTTCCATAGAGACCGGAACGGGACAATCTTGCAGGGAATAGCTTGTGGTTTCGGCACGAAAAAAGGTTCGGTCAATTTTTTTATTTATTTAAAAAAATTTTTCCGAAAAAAGAAAAAGGGGTGCAAAGTCAGACTATGTCAAAGGCACAGACGACAAACATCCTTGACAGGAAAAAGTTGGACGGTGCGGGTAAGGTGCGGCCGGGAAGGTGTTTGGCCACGCCGACTCAGAAATTAAACACCTGTTGCCAAAAAAGGTTTGCGCCCGATCAGACGCGCTTGGCGAGATACCAAAACCGGGCGGTCAGCCCCACCGCCACGATGGCCAACGAGAAGATGAAGGCCGTCCAAGCGCCATAGACGCCCCAGCCGAGGGGCAGGGCCAACCAATAACTGAGCGGCAGACTGACGATCCAGTAGGCCACGAAGGTGAGCCCGGTCGCAAAACGGACATCCTGCAGCCCGCGGAGCAGACCACTGGCCGTACCTTGGATCCCGTCCAATATCTCGAAAAGAGCCACGATCAGCATCAGTCCCGACACCAAGCGCAGCACTTCCGGTTCTTCGATGCCGTACAAGTATCCGATCCGGTGGCGGAAAACCAATATCAGGACCGTGGCGGTCCCCATGAACGCCACGCTCAGGCCCAGGCCCGACAGGCCCGCGCGGAGCAGATTGCCGCGGTCGCCCATCCCTTTGAATGTGCCCACGCGCACACTGGCACCCGTGGACAGGCCCATGACGACCATAAAGGTGAACGACACCACGCCAAGGGCGATCTGGTGGGCGGCCCGGGCAACGGAGGCATCCTGTTGCCAGCCGATGATGATGGCCACACCCGCAAAAGCGGCGACCTCGAAAAAAAACTGGAAGCCCATGGGCAGTCCCAGCGACAAGATCTTTCGAATGGCCGCGAAGTCCGGGCGCCAACGGTAGAACTGTTTTTCGGCGGCCGACACCGCTGCGGCCGATTCGCCGCCATATCCGTTGAAGGCCCGGGTGCCGTGCACATAGCCCATGAACGCGAGCATCCCCAGCAGGCGGCTCAGAAAGGTGGCCCAGCCGGCCCCTTCCAGTTCCATCCGCGGGAAACCCCAGCGGCCTTCGATGAACAACCAGTTGAGCACCACATTGAGCACCACCATACCCATGGTGATGGTCATGCCGGGCACGGTTCTAGACAGTCCGTCGGCGTATTGCTTGTACACGATGAACACGACCATGAAGGGCGTGGAGAGGGCGATGATGCGCAGGAACGGTGCGGCGAGGGCCACATCGGCGGGCGGCTGCCCCATCAGCGGGAGCAGATCGGCCGAAAAATAGCCCAGTGCGGTGGTGATCGCCGCCACGGCCAATCCGGCCCACAGGCCCTGCCGCAGGAAAAGTCCCGCCCGGTGCGGTTCGCCCGATCCCACAGATTCGGACACCAGCGAGGATACCGCGTAGGTGATGCCGAAGCACACCACGGTGAGGATGTAGAAAATACTGTTGGCCAGATTGGCCGCCGAAAGGTACACATGGCCGAGTTGGCCGATCATCAGCGCATCGGTCTGCCCGAGCAGCGTCATCCCGATCTGTCCGGCCACGACGGGCAGCGACAGGACGAGGATATCGCGCGTGTGTTGGCGATAGGACAGCAATGTCGGGGCTTCGGGGCTCATCGGGGCTTGGGACCGTCAGACCAATTCGTCGGCGGCTTTGAGCTTTTCGGTGTTTTCGGCCATTTGGAGCGCGTCTATGAAGGCTTGGATGTCGCCGTCCATGAACGCGGTCAAATTGTAGGAAGTCATTTCGATCCGGTGGTCGGTGACCCGGTTCTGGGGGTAGTTGTAGGTGCGGATCTTGGCGGAGCGGTCGCCGGTGGACACGAGTGTGCGGCGGCGTTCGGAGATGGAACGGTCGTGTTCTTCCTTGCGCATTTCGAAGATCTTGGCAAAAAGGCGTTGTTCGGCGATCTCGCGGTTTTTGATCTGGGAACGGGCCTCTTGGCTTTCGGCCACTGTACCGGTGGGCAGGTGGGTGATCCGGACAGCGGATTCGGTGCGGTTGACGTGCTGACCGCCCGCGCCGCTGGCGCGGAAAACATCGATGCGCAGATCGGATCGGTTGATCTGTACATCTTCGAGTTCGAGGATGGGCATCACGGCCACGGTGGCGGCAGAGGTGTGCACGCGTCCTTGGGATTCCGTTTTGGGCACCCGTTGCACGCGGTGCACGCCGGACTCGTATTTCAAGGTTCCGTATACATTGTCGCCATACACTTCCACGATGACGCGGTTGTAACCGCCGGCGGTTCCGGGCGAACTTTCCTGCGGTTCCATGCGCCAGCCCCGGCCAGCTATGTACCGTTCGTACATCCGCATCAGGTCGCCGGCGAAGATGCTGGCCTCGTCGCCGCCCGTTCCGGAGCGGATCTCGAGGACGGCGTTCTTTTCGTCCTCCGGATCCTTGGGGATCAGCAGCAAGCGTATTTCCTCTTCCAGCCGCGCCTTTTCGGGTTCGGCGGCGGCGAGTTCCTCTTTGGCCATGTCGAGGAGTTCGGGATCGCGTTCCGAGGCGAGGATTTCGCGACTTCCCCGAATGTCCGAGATCACTTTCGCGTAGGCATCGTATGCCTTGACGATCGGTTCCAGTCCCCGGTATTCCTTGCTGATCTTGGTGAACCTTTCCATATCGGAAGTCACTTCCGGATCGGAGAGCAGTTGTTCCAAGTGTTCGTACCGTTCTTTGACGGAGGCGAGTTTGTCGAGCATGGCGTTTTTGAGGGGGAGTGGTTCTCGGCGGCGGGATCAGACGTTGAACCGGAAGTGCATGATGTCGCCGTCTTTGACGACATATTCTTTGCCCTCGACGCCCATTTTTCCGGCTTCCTTGACCGCCTGTTCAGATTTGTAGTGGAGGTAGTTGTCGTATCCGATTACTTCGGCCCGGATGAACCCACGTTCGAAATCGGTGTGGATCACGCCGGCGGCCTGGGGTGCCAGCGTGCCTTTTTGAATGGTCCATGCGCGGACTTCCTGTACGCCGGCCGTGAAGTAAGTGATCAGGTTGAGCAGGCTGTAGCAGGCGCGGATGACCTTGTTGACGCCGGGCTCGTCGAGGCCCATGTCGCGGATGAACTCCATGCGTTCCTCGTAGGTGGCCAACTCGGCGATATCGGCCTCGATGGCCGCGCTGATCAGTACCACTGCGGCGTTTTCGTCGGCCACGGCCGTCCGGAGCCGTTCGGTGTGGGCGTTGCCGGTGAGCACGGCCCCTTCCTCCACGTTGCACACATAGATGACGGGCTTGGTGGTGAGCAACTGCAGTTCTTTGACCAGCGGCACGAATTCCTCGGAGGTGGGATAGGAGCGGGCGGAAAGACCTCGTTCCACATGTGCCTTCATTCCGCGGATGAACTCCACTTGGCGCACCGCGTCTTTTTCGCCCGCTTTGGCCTTGCGCTCGTAGCGGTCGAGCCTTTTTTCGAGGCTGTCGAGGTCTTTGAGCTGCAGTTCGGTGTCGATGATTTCTTTGTCGCGCACGGGATCGACGCTGCCGTCCACGTGGATCACGTTGGGGTCGTCGAAGCAGCGCACCACGTGCACGATGGCGTCCACTTCCCGAATGTTGGCCAAGAACTGGTTGCCTAGGCCTTCGCCTTTGGAAGCGCCTTTCACGAGCCCGGCGATGTCCACGATCTCGATGGTGGTGGGGATCACCCGTTGTGGATTGACAAGGTCCGATAGCCGGTTGAGCCGTTCATCGGGCACGGTGATGGTGCCGAGGTTGGGCTCGATGGTGCAGAACGGAAAGTTGGCGGATTGTGCCTTGGCCGAGGACAGGGCATTGAAAAGGGTGGACTTGCCCACATTGGGCAGACCGACGATACCGCATTTGAGACCCATTGGAACTGGTGGGAAAAGGGTGGTGAAAAAAGCAGGAAAAAAAGAGTTTGCTCCGAAGCCCGTTCATCGATCGGGCGTTCGGTCCGTCAAACCGGGCGCAAAACTACTGCCCGCCGCCGAAAAGGTTGCGCATTCTCTCGAAAAAGCCTTTTTCGGGCTTGTTGGCTCCGGGCGAGAAGTTGGGCGACGAGCGCAGTTTTTCCAAGATCTGCTTTTCCTCCGGGGAGAGTTCTTTGGGTGTCCAAATGGTGGCGTACACCCGCAGGTCGCCGGTTCCGTAGCCTTGCAGCACGGGTAGGCCCTTTCCTTTGAGCACGAACTCCTTGCCCGATTGGGTGCCGGCAGGGATGGTCAGGCGCACGGGCACGCCGAGCGTGGGGATATCGGCCTTGTGGCCGAGCGCGGCATCGGCGATGTTGAGGTGCAGTTCGTACACGAGGTCGTTGCCGTCGCGGGAGAAATCCTTGTGGGGCTCTTCCTCGATCAGGACGAGCAGGTCGCCCGGTCGGCCGCCGTTCAGGCCGGCGTTGCCGCGTCCGCCCATTTGGAACTGCATTCCTTCGGCCACACCGGCGGGGATGTCCATCGAGATCACCTCCTCGTCGTACACGCGTCCGTCGCCCCGGCAACTGCCGCATTTGGCGGTGATCGTTTGTCCGGCGCCTTCACAGGTGGGGCAGGGCGTGGTGGTCTGCATTTGTCCCAAAAAGGTGTTGGTCACTCGCCGGACATATCCGGAGCCTTTGCAGGTGGAGCAGGTCGAGACCGAATCTTTGTCGCGGGCGCCGCTGCCGTCACAGGTCTTGCAGGACACATATTTTTTGACCTTTATTTTTTTGGTCACGCCGTTGGCCACTTCCTCGAGCGTGAGGCGGGCCTTGATGCGCAGGTTGGTGCCGCGCTGGCCTTTTTCGCGCTGGCCGCGCTGTCCGCCCCCGAAAAAAGAACCGAAGGATGAGTCGCCGAATATGTCGGAGAAGCGGTCGAAAATATCCGAAACGTCCACGTTCTGGTAGCCGCCTCCTGGGCCGCCGGCCACGCCTTGGTGGCCGAAGCGGTCGTAGCGCGCCCGTTTTTCGTCGTCGGAAAGCACTTCGTAGGCCTCCGCGGCCTCTTTGAATTTCTCCTCGGCGGCCTTGTCGCCCGGGTTCCGGTCGGGGTGGAATTCCATGGCCAACTTGCGGTAGGCCTTTTTCAGGTCGTCCTTGCCGGCGTTTTTCTCCACGCCGAGAATTTCGTAGTAATCGCGCTTGGCCATGTTCGGGTGCAGGGGCGAGGGGTGTTTGGGGAAATGTGGTTCAACGTCCCACCACTACCTTGGCGTAGCGGATGATCACGTCGTGGAGATAATAGCCCTTTTCAAGAGTGTCCACGACCTTGCCCTTGAGATCGGGTGAAGGCGCAGGAAATTCCGTGACGGCCTCGTGCAGGTCGGCATCGAAGGGCTGGCCGTTGGACTCCATCGCTTTGAGGCCTTTCTGCTCGAGCAGCCCTAGTGTTTTTTGGTACACGAGCCGCATTCCCTCCGAAACGGACGGGTCGTTTTTGATGCCGCGCTCGAAATCGTCCAGTACGGGCAGCAGGGCCGTCATCAGTTCGCGGGAGGCCGTTTGGGTCATTTCGATCTTTTCCCGGGCCGTGCGTCGGCGGAAGTTGTCGAACTCCGCGTACAGGCGCAGGTATTTGTCTTTGAGGTCTTCCAGTTCGGCCCGAAGGGCAGCGGATTCGTCCGACGGTTTGTTCTCGGCGGACCGGGCATGGGCACTGTCCGCCTCTTCGAATGCCTCGGCGGGCGTTTCCGGTCGTTCTTCGACGCTCTTGTCCGGGACGATTTCTTCGTGGTCGGGGTGTTGGTTATGGTTCATCTCTGTTTTTTTTACAAAAAAAATAGACCGCTGCCCGTTCACGGGCGGCGGGCAGCGCGTATCAAACTTTGCGCCATGCCGCCGGGCACTGACAGTTTGTCAGCGACGCTTCATTGCAGCCGTCTTTGCAGCACTTCGCGGATTTTTTTCTCGTCGGGGTTGACGGCTATGACGGCCCCGTCTTCTGCCAGCAGGTACTTGGTGGGTATCGACCTGACCTGGTACAGTCCGGCCACCGGATCGTCGAATCCCATCAGGTTTGAAACATGGAGCGGCCAGCGCAGACCGTCTTCGCGGATGGCTTTTTCCCATGCCGTGCGCTTGGTGTCGAGCGAAACGCTCACGATCGCAAAATTTTTTTCCGAAAACTCGTCCCAGATCCGTACGAGGGCGGGGTTGTCGCGGCGGCACGGACCGCACCAGCTGGCCCAAAAATCCAAGAGCACGACCTTGCCGCGCAGGGAGGACAGCCGCAGTTCCCCGCCGCCAAGCAGCGGTGCGGAGAAGTCGTCCGCGGCCGAACCGAGCCCCAGCTTCGGGGCCATGTACAACTGTCGGCCCAGCCACACGGAAGCGCCAACGATCAGCAGTGCCACCAACAACCAGTTTTTTTTCAAGGTGTCCATATTTCTGGTTCGAACAATCGGTTCAAGCGAATGATATTTTTTTAAAAATCAATTTTTTATAAAAAAATAAAAAGACTGCTGTGCAAAAGCGCCGATATTTTGCTGCAAGATCCGTTGAAAAGCGGGACAAGGGCGGTTTTCGGAAAAATTTTTCCCGAAAAAACAAGTGATCATGCCCGTGAAAGCCATTTGGGTTTGTGCGAGGGCTCGAAACCGTTCCCTTATATAGCCCCTACGGAATTTTGGTTGTGTGGCGGGATTGTGCCTTTCGATACAGTGTTTGTGTGCTCCGTTCCATGCCGTATCTGTGCGATGGGCCGAGTCTCTACTTTTGGTTATATTTGCGGCCGCAAAAAAAATCAACGATCTCCTTTATGTTCCAGAATTTACAGGAAAGGCTCGACATCGCCTTCAAGACCCTCAGCGGCGACCGCCGTTTGACGGAGCTGAATGTGGCGGAATCCATCAAGGAAATCCGCCGTGCCCTCGTGGACGCGGACGTCAATTACAAAATCGCCAAGGAGTTCACCGACAAGGTGCGCCAAAAGGCGCTCGGCACGGAAAACGTGTTGCGGGCCGTCAAGCCCGGCCAGTTGATGGTGAAGATCGTACAGGACGAACTGACGGCCCTGATGGGCGGCCAATCTGCCGGCATCAATGTCAAAGGCGCTCCCGGGGTGGTCCTGATCGCCGGTCTGCAGGGGTCCGGCAAAACCACCTTTTCGGGCAAGTTGGCCCTGTACCTGCGCACCAAGCGCCAGATGCGCCCGCTGCTCGTGGCCTGCGACGTGTACCGCCCGGCCGCCATCGATCAGTTGACCGTGCTGGCCGAGCAAGTGGGTGCCACCATCTACAAAGAGCCGGAAAGCAAGGACGCGGTCCAGATCGCCCTCAACGCGATCGAGTTCGCCCGCCGCAACCGACACGACGTGGTGATCGTGGATACCGCGGGCCGATTGGCCGTGGACGAAGAGATGATGCGCGAGATCGAAAACGTCAAGCGGGCCGTCCAGCCACAGGAAACCCTTTTCGTGGTCGACTCGATGACCGGCCAAGATGCGGTGAACACGGCCCAGGCTTTCCAAGAAAGGATCAACTACGACGGCGTGGTGCTCACCAAGCTCGACGGCGACACCCGCGGCGGTGCCGCCCTCTCGATCCGCTACACGGTGGGCAAGCCGATCAAGTTCGTTTCCTCTGGTGAAAAACTCGACACCCTCGATATCTTCTACCCCGACCGGATGGCTCAACGCATCCTCGGCATGGGCGACATCGTCTCGCTGGTGGAACGCGCCCAAGATCAGTTCGACGAGCAGGAGGCCAAAAAACTGGAGAAAAAAATCAAGCGCAACCAGTTTGATTTCAACGACTTTTTGACCCAGCTCGCCCAGATCAAGAAAATGGGCAATCTCAAGTCGCTGCTTTCGATGGTGCCCGGGATGAACAAAATGGCCAAGCAGCTCGAAGAGGTGGACGATCGGATGCTCGACCGCGTGGAGGCCATTATCCTTTCGATGACCCCCGCCGAACGGGCCAACCCGGCCCTCCTGAACGGCTCGCGCAAGCAACGCATCGCCAAGGGTTGTGGCCGCACGATGGAAGATGTCAACCAGTTCATCCGCCAGTTCGAGGAAATGCGCCAGATGATGCACCAGTTTTCGAACATGCAGGGCGGTCCCGGCGGCATGCGTCCTGGCATGCGTCCACCGACGATGCCGCGCCGCAAGTGATGCGGATGTGCCAGCTGCCCAAAAAAAGCGCCCCTGGAAACGGGGGCGCTTTTTTTGGGTGGTTTGTCAACAAAGGCCGCGGCGTCACTCCACCACCGACACCTTGAGCATATTGGTGCGCCGGCGTTCGTGCAGGGGCATGGAGCCGGTGTTGATGACGATGTCGCCGGAATTCACGAAGCCTCTTTTTTTCAAAAAATCGTTGACATCCTGGATGGTGCCGTCCGTGGTGGTGAATTTGTCGTAGGCGAATCCCCTGACCCCCCAGATCAGGCTGAGGGCGCCGAGCAGGTCGGGATCGGCGGAAAAGATGAAGACATCGCTCTTGGGGCGATAGCACGATAGCATGAAGCCCGTGTAGCCCGATTTGGTCATGCCCACGATGGCGCGGGCCCGGAGTTTGGAAGCGATTTCGCAGGCGTTGAAGCACAAGGCGTCGCTGAGGAAAGTTTTGGAGCCTTCTTCCGCGACGAGCCCTTTCATATAGATGTTGCCCTCGTTTTCCACTTTGGCGATGATGCGGTTCATGGCTTCCACGACCAATGCCGGGTGCTTGCCCACGGAGGTTTCGCCGGAGAGCATCACCGCGTCTGCGCCGTCGAGCACCGCGTTGGCCACGTCGTTCACTTCGGCCCGGGTGGGCGAGGGGTTCTGGATCATGCTGTCCATCATCTGGGTGGCCACGATCACCGGACGGGCGGAGTGGATGCAGCGGTTGATGATGTCTTTTTGCAGCAGGGGCAGATCTTCCATCGGCATTTCGATGCCGAGGTCGCCCCGGGCGATCATCACGGCATCGGTGGCCTTGATGATCGCATCGAGGTTGCGGATGGCCTCGGGCTTTTCGATCTTGGCCACGATCCGCGCGCGGTGCTGGCGTTCCTTGATGCGGCGGCGCAGCTCGTGGATGTCGTTTTCGTGGCGCACGAACGACAGCGCTATCCAGTTGAACGGATGCTTGAGCATGAATTCGAGGTCTGCCTCGTCTTTTTCCGTGATGGAAGGCAGCGAAACGTTCGTGTCGGGCAGGTTGACCCCTTTTTTGGAAGAGAGCACTTCGCCGTGCAGCACTTGGAGTTTGACCGTATCCTTTTGGTTGGTTTCCAAGACTTGGAGCACCACTTTGCCGTCGTCGAGCAGCACTTTTTCCCCTACTTTCACGTCTTGGGGGAAAAGTTCGTAGCTCATGTAGATCTTGCTCTTGTTGCCCACGCACCGCTCGTTGACGAAGGTGAGCACATCGCCCTTGGTCAAGGGCAGGTGGTTGTTTTCGATCTCCCCGATGCGGAGTTTGGGGCCTTGCAGGTCGCCGAGGATGCCGACATTGAGATCGAATTTTTTGTTGATGTATTGGATGTAGTTGATCGCCTTGAGGTGGTCTTCGTGCGAACCGTGCGAAAAATTCAGACGGAAAACGTCCACGCCGGCCTTGACCAGTTCGAGGAGCGTGTTGTAGTCGTTGCAGGCCGGCCCGACCGTGGCCAGCGTCTTGGTTTTTTGGAAATGGATATCGATTTTGGACATAAGATATGAGGTTCTGAAAAATAGTCAACGGCAAATATACGCTTTCCCCTCGGAAAAAGTTGGGCCCAGCCGGACAATTCGTGTAAAAATTACACTATCTATTGGGGGGCTGTTTTCGGAAAAGTCGGTATTTTGCACCACCAACTTGAACGCAAAAACGGCACATTCCGTATGATTCTCGGTATTTCGGCCTATTACCACGACTCCGCAGCCGCATTGGTGGCGGACGGGAGGGTCGTTGCGGCCGCCCAAGAGGAGCGTTTTTCCCGCAAAAAGCATGATCCGGCTTTTCCCGCGCAGGCGCTGCGGTACTGCCTTTCGGAGGCTGGGGCCACGCTTGGCGACATTTCGGCGGTGGCTTTTTACGACAAGCCCCTACTCAAGTTCGAGCGCTTGCTGGAGACCTACCACGGCTTTGCGCCCCGGGGCGTGTCGTCCTTTGTGACGGCGATGCCCGTTTGGCTGCGCGAAAAGTTGTTTTTGAAAAACCTGTTGCGCAAAGAACTGTCCAAGATCGGCCCTTTCGACCCGCGCAAGACCCAACTGTTGTTTCCCGAGCACCATTTGTCGCATGCAGCCAGTGCCTTTTACCCGTCACCTTTCGAAGAGGCCGCCGTGCTCACGGTGGACGGAGTGGGGGAGTGGGCCACGGCATCCATTTCCCACGGCCGCGGCGCCGAACTGGAGATCCTGCGCGAACTGCGCTTCCCCCATTCCCTTGGGCTGCTGTATTCCGCGTTCACCTACTATCTCGGTTTCCGCGTCAACTCCGGTGAGTACAAGCTCATGGGGCTGGCCCCTTACGGCAGCGACCGTTCGGAGGATTATTCCCGCTGTGCCTCTGCCCTTCGCGGCTCGTTGGCGCATCTGTACAACGATGGATCCCTGTGGCTCGACCAACGCTACTTCCGCTACGCCACCGGACTGGCGATGACCGACGATCGGCGTTGGGAGGATTTGCTCGGGCTGCCGCGCCGCCTGCCCGAGCAGGCGCTCGAACAGCGCCATTGCGACATGGCCTTGGCGGTCCAGCGTTTTTGCGAGGAGGCCGTATTGGCGATGGCCCGTGAAGCGTGCCGCCTCACCGGATCGGCCAATCTGTGCCTCGCCGGCGGAGTGGCCCTCAACTGTGTGGCGAACGGCCGCTTGCGCGATTCGGGTCTTTTCGGGGGGCTGTTCGTGCAACCGGCGGCCGGAGATGCCGGAGGCGCGCCTGGGGCCGCTTTGGCGGCTTGGCATCTCCACGCCAAGAGGGCAAGGGAGCCGCAAGGGCAGACGGACGGGATGTCGGGGGCTTTGCTGGGGCCTTCGTTCACGGCGGCGGAGGTGGAAATCCTGCGGGTGCGCCACGGAGCCGTGTTCCGGCGGTTAGCCGATTTCGGGGAGACCTGCCGCGAGGCCGCCGGCCTGTTGGCCCAGGGGCGTGTCCTCGGTTGGGTCCAAGGGCGTATGGAATTCGGTCCGCGCGCACTCGGCGGGCGCAGCATCTTGGCCGACCCCCGCCGAACCGACATGCAGCGCAAGATCAATCTGATGGTGAAGTTCCGCGAATCGTTCCGGCCTTTTGCCCCGGCGGTGTTGGAGGAGGCGGCCGACCGATTTTTCGCGGGCGTCGGCTCTTCGCCGTATATGTTGTTTACGGCACCGGTCCGGGAGGAACTGTGCGCTTTGCTGCCGGACGGGTACTCGGGTTGGCCGATGGAAGACAAGTTGGCGTTCGGCCGTTCGTCGCTGCCCGCCGTCACCCATGTGGACGGATCGGCCCGGGTGCAGACCGTCGGGCGCGATCGTCACCCGCTTTTTTGGGAACTGCTCAAGGCCTTCGAGGCGAGGACCGGCTGCCCGGTGCTGGTCAACACCAGTTTCAACGTGCGGGGCGAACCGATCGTATGCACCCCGGAGGATGCCTATCGCTGCTTCATGCTCAGCGGCATCGACGACCTGATCGTCGGCGATTTCCATTTCCGCAAGGACGATCAGCCCCCGTGGACGGGGCCGAGACCCGTCCTGGCGGACGATTGAACCGATCGGGGAAAGACCTATTTCCCGTTGATTTTTTTCAGGTTCGACAGCATATCGGCGGTCATGGCCGACAGGTCGTAGCGCGGCGCCCAGCCCCAATCGGCGCGGGCGGCGGAGTCGTCGATGCTCTGTGGCCAGCCGTCGGCGATTTTTTGGCGGAAATCGTCGCGATAAGAAAGGGAGAAATCCGGCATGTGGAGTCGGATCTCTGCGGCCAGTTCCTCGGGGTCGAAGCTCAGGGCCGACACGTTGTAACTGGATCGCACCCGGACCTTGTCGGCATCTGCGTGCATCAGTTCGAGCGTGGCGCGGATGGCATCGGGCATGTACATCATGGGCAGGTAAGTGCCCGGTTGCAGAAAACATTCGTAGGCGCCGTCGGCGAGCGCTTTGTGGAAAATGTCCACGGCGTAATCCGTGGTGCCGCCACCCGGCGGGGTGCGGTAGCTGATGAGGCCCGGATAGCGCAGGCTGCGGGTGTCCACTCGGTGGGTCAACCAATAATATTCGGCCCATCGTTCCCCGGCCTGTTTGCTGATGCCGTAGGCCGTGGTGGGATCCATGACGGTATGCTGGGGCGTGTTCCGGCGTGGAGTGTTGGGACCGAACGCCGCTATGGAAGAGGGCCAAAAAAGGCGACCGATGCGTTTTTCGGTCATCATGCCCAGCATGTTGAGCAGCCCTTCCATGTTGAGTCGCCAAGCGAAAAGCGGGTTTTGTTCGCCTTTGGCCGACAGGATGGCGGCCATCAGATACACTTGGGTGATCCCGTGGCGGTCCACGATGGCCCCGAGGTTTTCGCGGTCCAGGATGTTGAGGTGTTCGTAGCGGCCGTCGAAACCTTTCAGGGCACGGGGCTCCACGATATCGGAGGCGATGACGTTGTCTTCTCCGTAAATGCCCTGCAGGGCTTCGGTGAGCTCGGTGCCGATCTGTCCGAGGGCGCCGACGATCAAGATTTTTTCGCTCATGGGTCGCGGTTTTGGGGATTGGTGGGCGGGCAAAAATAGACTGTGGCGAGCAATCGGCGGTCGATTTTTGTCCAAAGCCAACTTTTTTCCTCCAAATGCCTTATTATTGAGAAAAATTTTGGAAAAATCTCCCAAAAGCAAGCCGTCCGTCCGATCATGGAATATTCAGAAGCGAGGGAAAAATTCATCCAAGCCTGGGGCACCTTCGCCTCCGACTGGGGCGTCAACCGCACCATGGCGCAGGTGCATGCCCTGTTGATGATCTCTCCGGAACCCCTTTCCGCGGACGATGTCATGGAGCAGCTCCAGATCTCGCGCGGCAACGCCAACATGAACATCCGCGCGCTCATCGACTGGGGGCTGGTGTTCAAGGAACTTCGTCCGGGCGACCGCCGCGAATACTTCATCGCCGAGCGCGACATGTGGGAAGTGATCCGAAAGATCATCGTGCAGCGCAAGAAAAAAGAGTTGGAGCCCGTGATCAAGGTGCTCAACGAGATCAGCGAAGTGGAGGGCGACCATCGTGACGTGGAGCGTTTTCGGATGACCGTGCAGGACATCCGGATGTTCGCGCACAAGGCCGATTCCACTTTGGACAGTCTGATCCGGGCCGAGGCGTCTTGGTTTGTGGGCACTTTCATGAAAATGATCAAGTAGAAAAGCTCCGTTTGTGGAAGCCCCGATCTTTTTTTGAATTTTTTTTTGGGAAAGTTTTTTTTTGTCGAAAAGCGCTTTACTTTTGCAGCCGCTTCTTTGGAACCGCATTCCGAACGGGCGTAACGGATTTCCGATACCCTGTTCTCGAAAGGAAGTACATTAGTTGCGAGAATCCCTTTGGGGACACCTCCTTCGATTACATCTTTAATATGAACCTTTTATTTTAAATTGTTGGCATGTTAGTAACGGATCCCATAGCCGATTACCTGACCCGTATCCGCAATGCCCAAATGGCTGGTCACCGTACCGTGGATATTCCCGCATCGAACCTCAAGAAGAGTTTGACGCAGATCCTGTACGACAACGGGTACATCCTGAAATACAAATTCGGGGAAACCGAGAACAAGCAGGGCGTGATCACGATCGCCCTGAAGTACGATCGCGAATCTAAGCAGCCTGTGATCAAGCGCTTGGTCCGTGTGTCCCGTCCCGGTCTGAGGAAATTCAGCAAGGCCGAGGAGTTGCCCCGCGTGATCAACGGTCTGGGCATCGCCATCATTTCCACTTCGCGCGGCATTATGACCGACAAAGAGGCCCGTGCGCAGCACGTGGGCGGCGAGGTGCTCTGTTATGTTTACTAATCCGACAAATCTTCTCCGCCATGTCTCGTATAGGTAAATTGCCCATTTCCCTGCCGTCCGGTGTCCAGGTGAACGTGACCGACAAAGGTCTCGTGACGGTCAAGGGCAGCAAGGGAGAACTTTCCCAGCAAATAGTAGATCCCGCCATCAAGGTTTCGTTGGACAACGGGTCTGTCGTCGTCACCCGTGCAACGGACCAGAAGCGCCATCGCGCGCTGCACGGCTTGTATCGTGCCTTGATCAACAACATGGTCGTGGGCGTCTCCGAGGGTTACAAGCACACGATGGAAATCCACGGCGTTGGTTTCCGTTGTGCCAACCGCGGCCAGTTGCTCGAGTTGCAGCTCGGTTATTCGCACCCCATCTTCTTCGTGGTTCCCAACGAGATCAAGTTGGAGACCAAAATGGAAAAGGGTCAGCCCCCATTGGTCACGTTGATGGGCCACGACAAGCAGCTCATCGGCCAGGTGGCCGCCAAGATCCGTTCTTTCCGTGCTCCGGAGCCTTACAAAGGAAAGGGTATCCGTTTTGCCGGCGAGGCGATCCGTCGCAAGGCCGGCAAAGCCGCAGCGAAGAAGTAACCACTTTATTATCTCCTCACCACACGGCCTGTTCCGTTTTCCGGCTCGTTTCCGAGCCGCCTAAACTTCAAGCGATATATGAGCAAGAGTCAAAAAGCCATTCGCCGCGAAAAGATCAAGATGCGCATCCGCAAGCGCATTTTCGGCACCGCCGCGCGTCCCCGTCTCGCTGTTTTCCGCAGCAACTGCCAGATTTACTGTCAGATCATAGACGATCTGACCGGTCGTACCATTTGCGCCGCCTCTTCCCGCGAGGAAGGAATCGGACAATCGGGGGCCAAGGTCGAACAGGCCAAGAGCGTCGGCCAGCTCATCGCCCGCAAGGCGAAAGCCGCCGGAGTGGATAACGTGGTGTTCGACCGCGGAGGCTATCTGTACCACGGCCGTGTGAAATCCCTGGCCGACGGTGCCCGTGAAGGCGGTCTGCAATTCTGAATCCCTAACCCGCAACAGCAGGATCACTTTTTATTATGGCTAATCAGCAAAACACCAATCGCGGCCGCGAACCGAGAGAGCCCCGCGAGAACAAGGGTAGCCGCGACGGCAATCGTTCCGACAAAGGCGAGAAAGTCCAGGACTCCGAGTTCAAGGACAAGCTCGTCGAGCTCAACCGGGTTGCCAAAGTCACCAAGGGCGGCCGTACTTTCACCTTCGCCGCCATTGTGGTGGTCGGTGATGGCAAAGGCCGTGTAGGCCAAGGTTTGGGCAAGGCCCGCGACGTCCAAGAGGCCATCCAAAAGGCCATCGGCGATGCCAAGAAAAATTTGGTCACGGTGCCCGTTTTCAAGGGTACGGTTCCGCACGAGCAACACGGCAAGTTCGGCGCCGGACGGGTCTTACTCAAGCCTGCCTCCGACGGTACGGGCGTGATCGCCGGTGGGGCCATGCGCGCCGTTCTGGAAACAGCCGGTGTGACCAACGTGCTCGCCAAATCGCTCGGAAGTTCCAACCCGCACAACGTCATAAAGGCGACCATTGATGCGTTGGTTCGCATGCGCTCTCCCCAAGAGGTCGCCCGCCAGCGCACTTTGACGACCGAAAAAGTATTCAAAGGTTGATCACCCATCCGATCGGCTCTCCGACGGATACAATCCAAACGGCCATGTCCAAGGTTAAGATTACCCAAATCAGAAGCATCATCGACCGCCCCCATCGCCAAAAGAACACCATCAAGGCGTTGGGCCTCCACAAGATCAACCACACGGTCGAACACGAAGCGACCCCCCAGATCTTGGGAATGATCAAAAAAGTAGAACACCTCGTCCGCGTCGAGCAGGCCTAATGCCACGATAGGACGATAAAACGATATCTCTTATGCTACAGTTGCACAATCTCACCCCGGCCCAAGGAAGCAACAAAAAAGGCAAGCGCATCGGACGCGGCCAAGGCTCCGGAAAAGGCGGTACCTCCACGAAGGGCCACAAGGGCGCCAAGGCCCGCACCGGCCACAATGAAAAGCGCCATTTCGAGGGCGGCCAAATGCCCCTGCACATGCGCCTGCCCAAGCGCGGATTCAAGAACGTGAACCGCGTGGAATACCTCGGGCTCAACCTCGGGCGTCTCGAGGACATGATCCAGGCGTACGGGCTCACGGAAATTTCCCCGGAAAGCCTATACGGGGCCCGTTTGATCAAAAAAGACAGTTTGATCAAAGTGCTGGCACATGGTGAATTGACTGCCAAAATTGACGTGAAGGCACATGCCTTTTCCGAAAAGGCCAAACAGGCCATCGAAGCCCTCGGGGGAACGGTGACCGTTTTGGAAAAATAATACCTGTTCCGCAATCCCTTCGATCGCTACAGCCTTATGGATTTTTTTCAACGACTTCTCGCCAAAACCAGGCTCAAAGACATCTTTGAGACCGTAGAGCTCCGCAACAGGATTTTCTACACCTTGGCCCTGTTGCTCATCTATCGCTTGGGTTCGTACATCGTACTGCCCGGTGTGGACGGAGCGGCCGTTGCCGCACAGGCCAACAGCGGAAACGGCAACGACCTGCTCAACCTCGTGAATGCATTCACGGGAGGCTCGTTCTACAACGTGTCCATTTTCGCCTTGGGGATAATGCCCTACATCTCGGCGTCCATCGTGGTGCAGTTGTTGGGATTTGCTCTTCCGCAGTTCAAAAAAATGCAGAGCGAAGGTGAGTCCGGTACGCGCAAGCTCAACCAGATCACACGCATCCTCACCATCGTGATCACGATTTTCCAAGCCATCACCTACCTCGGCTACATCAAGGGGGCTTTCCCGGGAGTGGTCACGGGCAGTGAAGTGGCACACTTCAGCAATGCGTTGCTGATCACCTGTGGCACGGTCATCTGCATGTGGCTCGGCGAACGGATCACCGATCATGGTTTGGGCAATGGTACTTCACTGATCATTGCGGTCGGCATCATAGCACGTTTGCCCGAAGCTTTCTTCGGCGAGTTCGACCTCCGAAAAACCAGTCTGATCCTCTTCACGGTGGAATTGGCCCTCTTTGTGGGCATCACGCTATGCACGATCGCGATCATCCAAGCGATCTATCGCATCCCCTTGCAGCGCGCCATGGCGAGCTCGGCCCGCAGTGTGCGTTCCTCGGCCGACAAAAGCGGCGGTGTACGCGATTACCTGCCCATCAAATTGAACACATCCGGCGTCATGCCGATCATCTTTGCGCAAGCGCTGATGTTTATCCCCGCCACAGTGTACCAAGCCACGGCAGGTGGTGGATCCAATGCCTTTATCGATGCTTTGAACAAACCGGACTCGTTGATGTACAACATCATCTATTTCGTGATGATCGTCCTTTTTACCTATGTGTACACGGCATTGGTGATCAATCCCACCCAACAGGCCGAGTTTTTGCAGCGCAACAACACGTTCATAAGCAGTGTGCAACCCGGAAAGGACACCGCAGATTACATCGATCGGGTGGTCACGGATATTACCCTGCCCGGTGCTTTGTCTTTGGCCATCATCGCCATCATCCCGCCCATAGTGATGGGCATCGGTTTGGTCAAGGCCAATACGTTCGCCTATTTCTTTGGCGGAACATCCCTGATCATCATGATCGGCGTGGCCTTGGACACGCTCCAGCAGATCGAAAACCATCTGTTGGAGAAAAAATACGATGGATTGATCCAAGGAGGCCGCATCAAGGGACGCGGCGCGTTCAGCAGCGTCGAATAAGCCACACGGCATCAACGGGAAAGCCCACGTTCGTATGGTTTATTACAAAACTGAGGAAGAGGTAGAAAAAATCCGCTACAGCTGCTTGTTGGTTTCTAAAACCTTGGGCATTGTCGGAGAAAATATCCGGCCGGGGGTTACCGGCAAGTTCATTGACAGAATCGCGGAAGAGTTCCTATTGGACAACAAGGCAAAACCAGCCTTCAAAGGATATGGCGGCTTTCCCAACACGCTGTGTGTTTCGGTGAACGAAGTCGTCGTGCACGGGATACCATCCGATCGTGAGTTTCGCGACGGCGATATTGTCTCGGTCGATTGCGGATCTCTGTTTGGAGGTTATTTCGGCGATGCGGCCTATACGTTCGCCATGGGCAACGTCCAACCTGAGGTGCTCCGGCTTTGTGAAGTCACTTTGGCATCCTTGTACAGGGGCATAGCCATGGCAGTTTCCGGCCATCGCCTCGAGGATATCGGCCACGCCATACAGTCGTTCACCGAAACCGAAAACGGATATGGGGTCGTCAGAGATCTCGTAGGTCACGGTATAGGCAAAAGCCTTCACGAAGATCCCCAAGTACCCAATTATGGCAAAAGGGGAAGAGGAATGCTCCTCAAAGATGGTTTGGTCATCGCCATCGAGCCCATGATCAACATGGGACGTCGAGAAGTCCGGCAAGCGCCTGATAAGTGGACTATCCTGACGGCCGACAAAAAACCGTCCGCCCATTACGAGCATACGGTGGTCGTCCGCAAAAACGCCGCTGAAATCCTGAGTACCCACGAATTTGCAGAGGCGGCCATAAAAAACAACCCCGAATTGGTTCCCATTCCCCAAAAAAATTAGATCTTTGCAGTCCAATTTCCGAAACCTATGCCCAAGCAGGACCTCATCCGCCAAGACGGCACCATAACCGAAGCGCTTTCCAACGCGATGTTCCGCGTGAAGTTGGAAAACGAACACGTTATTCTGGCCACTATCTCCGGGAAAATGCGCATGCACTACATCCGCATCCTCCCTGGCGACAAAGTGGCCGTGGAGATGTCGCCTTACGACCTCACCAGAGGAAGAATCATATACCGTTACAAATAACCGTTTCGCTTATCCTTTATAGTTTCTCTATCATGAAAGTCAGACCATCCATCAAGAAGCGTACCGCCGACTGCAAAATCGTGCGTCGGAATGGCAAGCTGTACATCATTAACAAGAAAAATCCTCGCTTCAAACAGCGCCAAGGATAATTCCCCATACTCAAAACGATCATCTTTATATGGCACGTATTGCTGGCATCGACCTTCCCAAGAACAAGCGGGGTGTTATCGGTCTAACCTACATCTTCGGCATTGGCCGTCCGACATCCATCAGCATCCTCGCCAAGGCGGGGATCAGCGAAGATGTCCGGATAAAAGATTGGACCGAAGAAAACATCCGCGACATCCGCCGCATCATCAATGACGACCACAAAGTCGAAGGTGCGCTCCGTGGGGAAGTCCAGACCAACATCAAACGCCTCATGGACATTGCATGCTACCGTGGGCTGCGCCACCGCAAAGGCCTCCCGCTCCGCGGTCAGCGCACCCGCACCAATGCCCGTACCCGCAAGGGCAAGCGCAAAACGGTGGCCAACAAAAAGCAGGTCGGCAAATAATCTGTCCGGTTTCCTGCTGGCCAAGTCCCATTCTTTATCGGCAACCCTTCATTTCAGCACAGTTTTATGGCGAAGCAACAATCTTCCTCCAAAAAGGCCAAGAAAAAGAACGTAAAAGTGGATGGCCCGGGCATGGCCCACATCCAAGCCTCGTTCAACAACATCATCGTGACCCTCACCAACGGTCGCGGCCAAGTCATCTCTTGGGCATCGGCCGGCAAGGCTGGTTTCCGCGGTTCCAAGAAAAACACTCCGTTCGCCGCCCAAGTGGCCACCAACGAAGCCGCCAAAGAGGCTTACGAATGCGGTCTGCGCAGCGTCGAAGTGTTCGTTAAAGGTCCCGGTTCCGGTCGTGAATCCGCTATCCGTGCTCTCGATACCTCTGGCATCAAGGTAACGGTCATCCGCGACATTACCCCGATGCCGCACAACGGCTGCCGTCCGCCCAAACGCCGTCGCGTGTAAACGCCCGTCGGCCACTGCTCATTCCGATTTTTTCCATTACCACAATATCCCCATCATGGCACGCTATACGGGACCAAAAACCAAGATATCCCGGGCCTTCGGCCAAAAATTGTTCGGCGCGGACAAGGGTTTCGACAAACTCAAGGCCTCCAACAAATTGAATCCTCCCGGGCAGCACGGGGCTACCAAACGCCGCAAGCAACGCTCGGACTATGCCCTCCAGTTGATGGAAAAGCAAAAAGCCAAGTACATTTATGGCCTTTTGGAGCGCCAGTTCTTCAAGACATTCCAAGCGGCCGTGCGCCGCAGTGGAGTGACCGGTGAAGTGCTTCTGCAACTGCTCGAGGCCCGACTCGACAATACGGTCTTCCGCCTCGGCATAGCGCCTACCCGCAACGCCGCCCGTCAGCTGGTTTCGCACAACCACATTACGGTCAACGGACGTGTGGTCAACATTCCTTCTTTTTCGCTCCGACCAGGCGATGTGATCGCCGTTCGCGGACGTTCCCAGAACTTCGAGGTGATCGAAACGGCCCTCAGCCGCAAGACAGAAAAGAACGCATGGCTTGAGTGGAACCGCGACAAAATGGAAGGTGTTTTCTTGGCCTTCCCGACTCGCGACCAAATCACCGAAACCATCAACGAACAGCTCATCGTCGAACTGTATTCGAAATAATCCTTTTTTTGGATTTCTCTTCGGGTTTTGCCCTACCACTTGGGCTTGCGCCCGGACGCGTATCGGAATCGCTTGGCCCTTCCCCCCCCTCATTCTTTGATTATTTCTTCCCAATATGAGCATTCTCAATTTCCAGAAGCCCGAGAAAATCGTGATGCAGAAAGCCAATGAATTCGAAGGTACCTTTGAATTCAAACCGCTGGAACCGGGCTTTGGGCAAACCGTCGGAAATTCCATCCGCCGTGTATTGCTTTCTTCATTGGACGGTTTCGCGATCTCCGGGGTGCGCATCGCAGGCGTGGACCACGAATTCGCCACCTTGAAGGGAGTCGTGGAAGATGTAGTGGATATCGTACTCAACCTCAAGCAGGTCCGTATCAAGTGCAACATCCACGATGAGGAAATGGAATCCGAGAAGATCTATCTTACCATTTCCGGTAAAGAACTGTTCCGCGCTGGCGATATCGAGGAGCACACCAATGTGTTCCGGGTGATGAACCCCAACCTCATCATCTGCCACATGGACAAAAAGGTGACGCTGGAAGTGGAGTTGACCATCACCAAAGGCCGCGGCTATGTGCCCGCCGAAGAAAACGTTGTGAAGGACGCCCCGATCGGGTACATCCCCATGGATGCCATCTACACGCCCATCAAAAATGTGGCCTACCACGTGGAAAGCAGCCGGGTAGGACAGCGCACCGACTATGAAAAACTCGTGGTCGAATTGAAAACGGATGGCACCATCCACCCAGAAGAGGCTATCAAACAGGCTGCGCGCATCCTCATCCAGCACCTGATGCTCATTTCCGATGAGAACATCACGTTCGATGATATGGGAAGCAAGTCCGACAGCTTGGTGGATGAGCACATCCTGCACATGCGCAAACTCTTCAAGACCTCCTTGGAAGATCTTGACCTATCCGTTCGTGCCTACAACTGTCTCAAAGCGGCTAAAATCAATACCTTGGCAGATTTAGTGCGCTACGATACCCACGAACTGCTCAAGTTCCGCAACTTTGGAAAAAAATCTCTTGTCGAAATCGAAGAGCTCCTGATGGAGAAAAACCTCACTTTCGGCATGGACCTTTCCAAATACAAACTCGAAGAGGAATAATTCCTCCTGTTTAATTATGCAGTGACCTGAACGTCCGTTGGGATGTCGGTGCTGCGATGTTCTCATCCTTTTTCACCCTCTTTTATGCGCCACGGAAAGAAATTCAACCATTTGGGCCGCAAGAAAGCCAGCCGCGAAGCGCTGCTGAAAAACTTGGCCATCTCGCTCATCGAACACAAGCGGATCAATACTACTTTGGCCAAAGCCAAAGCCTTGCGTCTGTACGTGGAGCCCCTGATCACCAAAAGCAAGAACAATACCACGCATAGCCGTAGGGTGGTATTTGGATACCTCCAAAACAAAGAGGCCATCCAAGAACTCTTCGGACCCATTGCCGAGCGCGTGGCCGATCGTCCCGGAGGCTATGTACGCGTCCTGCACACGGGTTTCCGTAAGGGCGACAACGCCGAAATGGGCCTGATCGAACTGGTCGATTTCAACGAATTGCGCTTGGAAGCTGGTTCAGATGACCAAAAAGGAGGTCGCCGCCGCCGCCGCAAGAAAAAGTCGGGCGCAGCGGAAAACGAAACCACCGCTCCCACTATCGCTCAACCTGCAGCGGCCGCTGCGGAGCAAACGACCCCCATCATCGAAGAATCCTACGAGGCACCCGCCGAAGAACCTAATACCGAGGAAAACAAAGACGCGGAATAATTATTCCCTGTCCAGTTCCCATAAAAAAACCGCTCCGGAATTTTCGGAGCGGTTTTTTTTATGGACGGTTTTGGGTTAGTCTTTTACTGGCAAAGCCCTTTGCGGTTCGGCTACGGGACCCTGTGGCAACATGCGCCGGTCGTCGGGCGCGCCGTACAAAGCTGGAATAAAGTACCTGCCCATTTCGCCGGGCCGCTTTTCGATTACCGGTTGGGCGCGCTCTGGGTATTGTCGGAAATACGCGTCGTTCCTTGCGGCCGTCAGGGTCCAAGAGAATTTTTGCCCCTGCTGCCCGCCGGCCACTACAAAACGGTTTTCCGCTACTTCCGTTTTTACGAACAGGTTGGCGGCTCCACCGATTGGGGTCAGTTGGTAACTTACTTCGCGGTTGATGGCGGAAAAATAATCGGGCAGCTCAACGGTCGCTTCGCCCTGTGCGTCCAAGACGGCGTTTCCGCGGTACACGTTCAAAACTTCGTTCGACTCGATGCTGAAATGGCGCAAGATCTTGTTGGCCGGATCCAACGGATGGTCTATGCAAAAGGATTTGGCGCCCGTGGCCGCCAGATCTCCGTTGGCAAAAACACCATAGGCTCCTGTAACTGCTTGGCCCAGGTAACGGTTTTCGCCCAAAACACCGTAGTAGCCCAAGCCGGCTACACCGATGCCGAGATCGGTGTTGGGATTGCCCGTTTGGTCCAGGTTTTCCCCGAAAACCCCGAAGCCTGCCGAGTAACTGGTCTGTCCGACCACTCCGTTGAACCCTTGTCCGAATACCCCATGGCCTCCAGCCGCGCGAAGGTTGTTGCCGTAAACGGCGGCTTGGGCCGTGGCAGCTGCCTGCACTTGTCCGCTCACGCCCCAGGCCGCCCCAGAGGTGTTGCCGATGATGGCCGACGCCAGTCCGGATGAGCTGTTGGTGATGGCTTGGACGGTGGAATATCCGTTGGCGGCCACGGTGTTTTCGGCTGCCAGTGCCACGCCGGTGCCGGAGTGGTCGAGATCCAACAGAATGGCGTTGTTGGCCGTGGTCGAAAAATTCACTGCTCCATTGTTGGCCGCAATGGTGCGGCCGGCTCCCGGCCCGCCGAAATTGTAGGCTCCGTTGAGCGTCGTGCCGCCTGAAGGCAAGGTCACGCTGTTGGCTCCGCTCAGTCCCAGCGTCGTCCCGTTCAAGGTCAGGGTCTGGATTTCGTTGGTGGGGTTTCCGTCGGCATCCTGCAAAATGGACAGATCCACCGAATTGCCGTTCGTGAGCGCGAGATCGGTTCCCGTCAGGGAAAGTTGCTGGAGCTCGTTGGCCGGATCTCCGTCGGCCTCCACCAGGTTGTCTACCGAGGCGGCGCGTCCCGCATAAAAGGCATATGGTACAGAAACCAGCTGGGTCGTGCTCATCAGTTGATAGTTCACGCCCCCGGTGGCATCCATTTCGACCTGCAGGAACAACAATCCGCCCGACCACGGGATCAGCCCGAAATCGTCCAATGACGTGCCCGAACCGATGGACAGGGCCACCAGTCCTTGGGCATTGGTGGCGAGGGAATGGGTTTCGGAGTAAACGGGTAGTCCGTTCGGAGCATTTTGGCGGATGTTGAACCGAAAGGAAACGGCCTGGTTGGCCATAGGCTGACCCGATATGTCGCGTACCATCGTCTGATAGGCGATGCCCTGAGGGACGGGAGCCTGCTGTGAAAAAATCAATGATGGGAAAAGGGCGATGAACAATAAAAAATGGCGCATAGGACAAAAATTTTTGCTAAAAATAGCAAAAATTCTAAGCCAAAAAATAGAACGGCAGGAAGCCCCGATGGTCTTCGTAGGGGCACATCGTTGCCAAGGCCCAAAATGGTTTGTCGCTCTAAAAACCGAGATTCATTTCCATCCCCGGGGCGGTGCAATATCTACCAAGACATTCAAGAGGACCATCACCAGATTGGGCGCTGCCAATTTGAAGGGCTGCAGACCGCCGGCAGAGGACAGGCCATTCATTGCCAAGGCCTCGTTGAGTAGCAGACTGGCCAAACAGGCCACTAGGGCCGCGCCGAGCGAAAGCCACTGTCGGGTCCCTTTTTTGACCAGATTCCAAACAAAGAAAGTCAAAGCTGCCAAAGTGGCTGCGTAATAAGCGAACATGAACCCGAGGAGCATCAGGTTTTTTTCCGGAACGGTCTGCTCGGGTTCCGTGGTCGGGCGCACCAACCAGTAAACGGTCAGCAGCACCAAGGCCAAAATGCCCGTGAGGGCGACGGGGTGGCGTTTCATAAGAGATTCGGTGGTTACTGGCCTGTCAGTCTTTGGTCTGTTCTCCTGTCCGGCCCTGTTCGGGGCGGAGGGTGGGGAAAAAGATCACTTCTTGGATGGTGAATTGGTTGCCCATCAGCATCGCGAGCCGATCGATTCCGATGCCCAGGCCGGAAGTGGGCGGCATGCCGTATTCTATGGCCCGGAGGAAATCCTCGTCGAGGGCCATTGCTTCCTTGTCGCCCCGGGCCGCCAATTTGAGCTGGTCCTCGAAGCGGGCCCTTTGGTCGATGGGGTCGTTGAGCTCAGAGTAGGCGTTGGCTATTTCCTTGCCGTTGACGAACAGTTCGAAACGCTCCACGATTTGCCCTTTGTGGGAGGGATCGCGGTGTTTTTTGGCCAACGGGGTCATTTCCAAGGGATAGTCGGTGATGAAAGTGGGCTGGACGAGATTTTTTTCCACTTTTTCGCCGAAAATCTCGTCAATCAGTTTGCCTTTTCCCATCGTGGGATCCACGGAAACGCCCAGATTTCGGCACACTTCCCGAAGCCCGGCCTCGTCCAGATTGGAAACGTCTATGCCCGTATATTCTTGGATGGATCCGAACAGGCTCAGGCGCCGATAAGGGCCGGCAAATTCGATGAGATGGGGGCCCACTTGTACTTGGGTATTGCCGTTGTGCAGGTCGCGCGCGATGGTTTCGAGAAGAGTTTCGACCATTTCCATCATCCATTCGTAGTCTTTGTAGGCCACGTAGATCTCCATCGAAGTGAATTCGGGGTTGTGGGTGCGGTCGATGCCTTCGTTGCGGAACATTTTGCCGATCTCGTACACGCCTTCGAAACCACCGACTATCAACCGCTTGAGGTACAGTTCGTTGGCGATGCGCAGGTACAGGTTCATGTCCAACGCGTTGTGGTGGGTGGCGAAGGGCCGAGCCGCTGCTCCCCCGTGGATGGGCTGCAAGATGGGCGTATCCACTTCCATCCATCCTTTTTCGTCGAAAAAGCGCCGCATGGAGCGGATCATTTTCGAGCGCAGCACGAATGTCTGGCGCACATGCGGGTTGACGATCAGGTCCACATAGCGCTGGCGGTGCCGTTGTTCGGGATCGGTGAAGGCATCGTAAACATTGCCCTCTTCGTCGCGCTTGACGATCGGGAGCGGACGGAGGGATTTGCTCAGCAGCGAAAGTTTCCGCACGTGCACGGTGATTTCGCCCATTTTGGTCCGGAAAACAAACCCTTCGATGCCGATGATGTCGCCGATATCGAGCAGTTTTTTGAAAAAACGGGCATAGTAATCTTTGTTTTCGCCCGGCGCTATGTCGTCCCGGCTCACATAAAGCTGGATCCTGCCGCGAGCGTCTTGGATCTCGGCAAAACAGGCCTTGCCCATGTCGCGGACCGACATCAGACGGCCCGCGAGTCGGACCTCAGTCCATTGTTCGGCCCGTTCGTCTTGAAAGTTCGCGAGAATATCCGCGGAATAGGCCGTCACTTCAAAGGTTTCGGCGGGGTAGGGATCGATGCCCATTTCTATGATGGCCTGCAGGTTCTGCCGGCGCACGATTTCTTGTTCGGACAAATGCATTGCTATGGTGATGTATTGAAAAAAGGGAAAAGCGGAGCGCCGGGCAGGTCAGATCGTTTTGATGGTGCCTTGATAGAAAGCTCCGCTGATGCTGTCTTGGGAAGCGCCCGTGGCGGAACGTAGGACGTTTTGGCGGTTTTCTAGGCGCAGCACGCCCATAAAGGCCATCAGGATCGCTTCTTTGAACTTGACGATGCTTGCCGGCGGCAGCACCACATCCATTTCAATGCGTTCGTGGTCAAAAACCTCTTGGATGTTGTCCATCAAAAAACGGTTGAGCGCTCCTCCGCCGGTGGCCAGCATGCGGAAGGGTCTTTTTTCGAGGCCCTCCCGTTCCAGGATGGCCGAAACGGCGTTTCCGATCTGGAGGGATATGTGTTCGCAAACGGTTCGGGCCTTGTCTTCGGGCGACAAGCGCGTGCGGATCAGAATGGGCACCATACGGCTCTGTACCCATTTGTTGCTCAAAGATTTGGGGTAAGGATTTCTGTAGTGGTAATCGTTGTTCAGGTCGTTGAGCAGAAACTCCCGCACTTCGCCGTTGGAGGCGAGGCGGCCGTCACGGTCGTAATCGAGGCCGATCTGGGCAGCCACGAAATTGAGCAGGGTATTGGCCGCGCAGACATCGAAAGCGATCATTCTGCCGTCGATGTTGGCCGACAGGTTGGCGATGCCGCCGATGTTGAGGTAAAAATCGTACCCGGGGAACAGGTATTTGTCGGCTATCGGGGCCAACGGTGCGCCTTCGCCGCCGAGTCGCACGTCGTGCTGGCGGAAATTGGTGATCGTGGGAAGTCCGCAGGCCACGGCGAGGGCCGCACCGTCGCCGATCTGGAAGGTCATCCGCGTTTCGGGCTCGGGCTCGTGGAATACGGTGTGGCCGTGGGAGGCCACGAAGTCGGGATCAAGCCCGTGTTTGCGGACGAAATCGCTGACGAGCTCGCCCATGTAGTGGCCGAAGAAAGTATGGGTCTTGGCGAATGTCAGGGCATCTTGGCTGTACAACTTTTTGAGCCGCATCGTCCACCGCGGATCGAAGGGCACGCAATCGTGGGCGAGCAGCTCCCAGGAGAATTTTTCCCCATCAAGATCGAAGCGGCAAAAGGCAATGTCCAGACCGTCGAGAGAGCTTCCGGACATCAGCCCGATGGCATGGTAGGTTTTTGTCATCGAATATAATATTTATGTCCATAAAAATCAAAATCACACCCATTTGCGGCGGCGCATATATGACCAAAGTCCCAAAGCGATGGCTATCATCGAGCCCAGTGCCAAGGGGTATCCCCAGCGCCAGTGCAACTCCGGCATGTGGTCAAAATTCATTCCATAAATCCCCACGATGAACGTGAGCGGTATGAAGACGGACGACATGATGGTGAGGGTTTTCATCACCTCGTTCGTGCTGTGGTTCACCGCGGCCATCTGCAGTTCCATCAGGTCTCTCAGCAAGTCTTGGAAGGCATCGACGGACGTACAAAGGTACACCAAGTTGTCGTATACGTCCGTCAGGTAGGTTCGTGTGCTGTCGCGCACGAATTCGATGTTGCCGCTTTTCAGCACCAACATTTCGTCTTTGAGCGGACGCAGGTATTTTCTGACGGGAGAAATTTTCTTTTTCAGCTGCGTCACCTGTTCGATCACGGGCGTATTGGGATGTCGCACCGCTTTTTCCTCTAGCACCTCTACCTGTTCGCGCAGGTGCTCCAAGATTTTCATGTACTCCGACACGACGGCGTCCAACAGGCGGTACAGGAGATAATCACTGCCCATTTTCCGGATACGGCCGATGTTGTTCAGGATTCTGTCCCGTACCGGATCGAATACGTCTTGGGTTTGCTCTTCTTGAAAAGTGATCACCCGGTTGTGTGAAAGGACGATGGTCAGTTGTTCTTCGGTGATGTTGGAAGTTGTGGGGTCGAGGGAAAGCATTTTCAGCGAAAGGGAGCAACACAGGTCGAACTCCTCCAGTTTTGGGAGGTGTCTGTCGGCGACGATGTCTTCGACGAGCATGTGGTGGAGGCCGCACCCGTCGCCAATGGCCCGTACCATTTCGTGGTCACTGACGTCAAGGTTGAGCCAGTTCACCGCGTCGTCCGTAAAAGCCGACAGGACTTCTCCTGCGCTCCCAAGCTCCAAGGTTTCGCAGATGGCTTCGTTGTAGCGGATCAGTACCAAGCGGCCGTCAATGGGTTTGTAGCGTGATGCTTTGTTGCAGGTGGTGTATGTTCTTGAGCAGGCGTTGCTCGCTGCGTTTTCGCGCGCGGCGCGCGTACACAACATAAGCTGCCACGATGGAAACCGCCAGCAGGCAGATCGGCCAGTAGCTCAGCAGGGTCATCGACAAAAGCAGTGCGTTGTGCCAACCGCTGGCAAAGGCTTGGCTGGCTTGGGCCTGGACTGTGCTGTTTAGGAGAACCGTTTCCGGGGTCATGGGAACGATGACCACATCAAAATAGGTGTGGGACAGTTCGTTGTTCCAATAAGCGATTTGGCTCTCTATGGAGGCCATTTCTTCCGACAGTTGCTGGATGGCGGCACGGGCGGAGCTTTTGTCGGTGTTTTTTTTGCCATTGGCCATTTCTCCGAGCCATTCTTCGAGCGAAAGCGACTTGATTCGGAGACGCGTTTCCAGTTCGGCCAGTTGCAGGGTGATATCCTTGTGGCTATTGGCCTGCCTGTCCTCCTTGGCGGCCAATTGGTGCAGAGTGGCCAAAAATCCTTCGTGTTTATCGTTTGGTATCCGCAGTTGGAGGCGGATTTGTGTAGGGGCTTCTTGCGCGGCCTCGGCAACGATCTCTCCTTCGAACTGCAGGACAAGTTCTTTGATTTTTTTGAAGGCATCGCCCAGATCGGCCACTTGGGATTGCAGTTCGATGGTTTTCAAGTACCGGCGTCCCGTGGCTGATTCGCCAAGGTCGGCGGAATCTGTGGAGAGGCTGTCGGCCGAAAGCGGAGCTTGGTTCGGGGCTGTTTGAGCGGAGTCTCCTTGTGGTGAGCCGTTGGCCAAGGAGAAGTGGGGGAATAAAATGACAAGGAGTAAGCCGGCCCAAAATGTAAATGTGTACCTCATATAATATGAACAGGGTTACGGAATGAGATAAGGGATGCAATACTACAAAAAAAACACAACTTGCAAGAGCGCCCCTACATTTTTGTTCCCGAAAGGCGGTTTTTGTGGCCGATTGTTCGAACTTTGTGGCGGTAACTCAATTCCTTTAATGGTATGGCCGACAGAAGTACAAAGCGGATCGCGGGCATTTTTCCGGTCGTACCGGTCTTTTTTTGGACCTGTATGTTGGCCATGGCAGGCCTGCATGGCCAACAGGCTTCTCTGCAGACCTTGTATTTCCTGAATCCCATGGGTTGGAATCCGGCTTCCGCTGCGACCGATGACGAGGGAGTGGTGACCGCTGCTTTTCGGCAGCAGTGGTTGGGACTTTCCGGGGCGCCGTCCACACAGTGGGCCAACGCGCGGATGCCGTTGTTTTACCTTCGCAGCGGTGTGGGGGTACAGGTGGTCAACGATCGCCAAGGGGCCCTGCGTCGCACCGAGATCGGCGGCGCTTGGAGCTATCGGCTGCTCGATCGGGAGGGTTTGCGGCTGTGCGCCGGTTTGGGGCTTTCGCTGGTACAGGCTTCGCTGGACGGCTCTCGTTTACGGGCGCCCGACGGCGATTACGAAGGTCCGGGCTTTACCCACAACGATGGGACCATTCCATTGGGTAACGTGTCTGCTTTGGCCCCGGACGCTTCCTTCGGCTTGGATTTCCGTTTTCGCGACCTGCGCGTCGGGATTTCCGCGACCGGTCTTTTGGCACCGAAGTTGGCGCTCGCCGCCGAGGGTGGCGGGCGCATGGTTTCGAGCACGAATCTGCACTTGGGTGCCGGTTACGTTTTTTCTGTCGGCGCCGGCACGAGCCTGCAGCCCATGCTGATGGTTCGGAGCGATCTCGTGAAAATGCAGCTCGACGCGGGTTTACGCGCCATCTTCGCCGATGGCAGAGCTTTTGTTGGGGGCATGTTCAGGGGCTACGGCGATCGGTCGGCGGATGCCGTTAGCGCCACGGCCGGATTGAACTGGAAGGTCGGTTTTTCGATAGCCTATGCCTATGACGCAGGTTTGTCCTCTTTGAAAAATGTGCATGCGGGCACACACGAAATCCTTCTTTCCTACCATTTCAAGGCTCCCGGCAAAGGACGGCCGCCGAAAATCGTGTATCCGCCCCGCTTTCTTTGACGACTTTTTTTGGGCGGCACAAAATATATCGGGCCAGTCCGGCGTTCCCTAAACGAGAATTGCAAGCAAGGCGCTGCTTTTCTGCCCACAAAAATTTTTGAAATATTTTTTTGCATTTCGATTCTTACCGCTACTTTTACGCTTCCTTTTTCAAGGGGCACCGTTTTTTCTGAAAATCTTTCTTCTTTCAACTGCTCCACAACCACGAGTGTGAACATGAAAAATTCCCTTTTTGTATCCTTGGCGTTTGCCCTGACGCTGCTGACTTCGTGTGGCAATCGTGACGACGGTCAACTGACCGGCGTGCTCGACCGACCCATTTGGAAGCCCATAACCCCCCTTGGAATGGTGTACGTGCCGTCCGGCACCCTGCACATCGGTCCGAGCGACCAAGACATCAACGTGTCGCTCGTCCAACGCCCCAAGGCTATCTCCATTCAGGGATTCTTCATGGACGACACCGAGATCACCAACAACGAATACCGCCAGTTCGTCAACTGGGTCCGCGACTCGCTTGCTCTGGAAAAGTTGGGCCAAAAGGACGGCGACTTCTTGAACTGGGAGGGGGTTGAAGACCTCGATTACAGCAGCCAAGATCTGGAGGACCTGTTCTACTCCGTCCAAGACCGCTTCCGTGGCCAGCGGGAGTTGAACAAGAGTCTGTTCGTGTATTCTTATGAATGGTACGATTGGAAAAATGCTGCCCAAAACTACTATTGGAAAGATACCGACAAGCAGGAGCGTACCAAATACCTCAAGCGCAGCACCATCCCCATTTACCCCGACACGCTTTGTTGGGTGCGCGACTTCTCCTATTCTATGAACGAGCCGATGGCCCGCAACTACTTCTGGCACCCGGCTTTCGACGATTATCCGGTGGTCGGTATCGCTTGGCAACAGGCCAATGCCTTCTGCTACTGGCGCACGAAGTACTGGAACGACAAACTCTCCAAGAGCGGCGAGATCATCTCCGAGGACTTCCGGTTGCCCACCGAACACGAATGGGAATATGCGGCCCGTGGCGGCCACCAGGGCACCTGCTATCCTTGGGGCAGCAATTACACGCACAACGCCAAAGGTTGTATCTTGGCGAACTTCAAGCCCGGTCGCGGCGACTATCCGACGGACGGCGGCCTCTACACGGTCAAGGTGGACTCTTACTTCCCCAACGACTACTCGTTGTACTGCATGGCCGGCAACGTTTCCGAGTGGACCTCCTCCGCTTACCACGAAAACGCCTACGCTTTCCTGCACGATCTGAACCCGGATTACCGCTTCGATGCCGTGGACGACAACCCCAAGGATGGCACGTTAGGCGATCCCGAAACCTGGAAACGCAAGGTCATCCGTGGCGGCTCTTGGAAGGACATAGCCTACTTCTGCCAAAACGGCACCCGCAACTACGAGTTCCAAGACACCACCAAGTCCTACATCGGGTTCCGCTGCGTGCTCACCTTCTTGGGCCGCTCTCTCAAAGACTTCCAATAAGAATCACCGGTCGGAAAAATCCGTTGAAAGCCCCATGGCTCCTCAACGGATTTTTTCCCGCTATATCTTGGAATTTATTTACTCTCCTTTATCTTTACCCCACTTTTCAAAACCTTTTTCTTTTAACCAATTCAATCTTTATCCGTTATGGCAAATCCTATCATGAAGGTCGTGAAATCCGGTTTTTTCAAATACCTCAAGAACCTGATCATCGGCGTTGGTGCCGCAGTCGTGTTGATTGGCGCACTTTATAAGATCATGTCGTGGCCCGGTGCCGACGAAATGTTGCAGATTGGTCTTTTCACAGAAGCGGGCCTGTTCTTGATGTTGGGCATTTTGCCTCCGGATTCTGATTACTACTGGAGCAAGTTGTATCCCGGTTTGGATGACTATAACTCCACCATCCAGCCCATCACAGCCGGTGGCGGAGCTTCGGCTTCCGTCAAATTCGACAGCGCCAAGCTCGAATCCCAAAACGAGGAAATGATCAAGGAACTGCAGAGCATGTCCAAAAGCCTCAGCGCCCTGAAGGCACTCGACAGCGCCAACTTCCAAGGAGTAGCTGATGGCGTGAATGCTATGAGCGGTTTTGTTCAAAAGATGAACGCAGCTGCCAAAGAATTGGAAGGTGCCGATCAAAACGCCAAGGTACTCAATCAACAGATTTCGGCCCTGAACCAAAACCTTGGTTCGCTCAACAAAGTCTATGGTGGCATGCTCACCGCGATGAAGGGCTAAGATATTTTTTCTGATGAGAGATGAACATGCCCTTCCAGGCAATTGATCTCCACTTTCATCCTTAATCTAAACCGAGTAAACACCATAACGGTATGTCTATTCCAAAGGAACCACGTCAGTTGATGATCAACTTGATGTACCTCGTGCTCACGGCCATGTTGGCCTTGAACGTGTCGGCCAAGATCATCAACGCATTTTTCAGCATCCACAACGGTATCCAAGCGTCCAGCAAGATCACCGAGCGCTCCAACCAATTGTTGGCCGGAACGATCGAAAAAAGTGCTGAGTCTGCCAACAAATACGCGCCGTTCGTGGAAGCGTCCAAGAAAGTCTCTGATCGGGTCAAGCAATTTGTCCAGTATGTAGAGGAGCTCCGCGAAAGAATTGCGCGCGGAGACAAGCCCGAAGGAACTCCCCGTGAAGAATATTACTATCCGGAGACTGACGACCACCACCCGGGACAGCCCAAGAACTACAAGAATAAGGATGTCACTACAAACCTGTTGGTCAACGAAAAAAAGGGGGCTGAACTGAAAGAAGAGGTGCTCAAGTGTCGCGAAGAATTGAAGAAAATCGTGGACGACTTGGCCGCCAAGAAGATCGAAGGCACCAACTTCGGCGATGCCGATATTAAAGCTTTGGTCGAGGGACTTCCTTTGAACATCGACGACGAATCCTGGCAACACGCATCCCACGGAGCGCCCTCTCCGTCTTGGGAGCACTTCGTTTTCAACCAAATGCCGGTTGCTTCCATTTGGCCGATGTTCTCCAAGTTCCAGAGCGATGCGCGTTCTTCCGAGGCCATGGTTTTGAACTTCTTGGCCAGCCAGATCGGTGCAACCTCTTTCAAAGTGGATGCTTTCGTGCCCATTTCTTCGCCCGAGAAGAGCTATCTACTCGAGGGCGAGACCTTCCGATCGGAAATCGCAGTGGGCGCTTCCAGCCAGTCTTTCTTCGAAAACGTGTCTATTTCCGTGAACAGCCACCCCCTGATCGTGAAGGATGGCAAGGCGTTGTTCGAGGAAAAAGCCAGCGGTCTCGGGGGCCACAAGTATAATGTCAGCATCAGTGTCAAAAATCCGGCCACGGGCCAAAATCTCTCGGCCCAAAAGGATTTTGAATACGAAGTGGGCCAATCGTCCGTGGCGATGGAACTGACCGACATGAACGTGGTGTACATAGGCGTGGAAAACCACCTCGCCGTGGCCGCCGCGGGTTTCTCTTCCAACCAAGTGTCCGTATCCGTGAACGGTGGCGGCATGACGATCCGCAAAGACGGTGCTTCTTCTTACATCATCGAGGCCAAAGGGCCTGCCACCAAAGAGGCGGAGATCGTGGTAACCGCAGGTGGCAAGAAGTTTACCAAGAAAGTCCGCGTGAAGCCCATCCCCGATCCGGTCGCGGAACTGGGCGGGAAAATGGAAGGCGTCATGGGACCAGCGGCCATGAAAGCCCAAACGACCCTGTCGGCCGTTTTGAAAAACTTCGACTTCGCTGCCAAGTGCTCGATTTCCAACTTTGAAATGTACTACATCCCCAAAGGCGGCGACGTTCTCACGGCAACAAACAGCGGAGCTGGTTTCAAAGGTCAAGTGGCCGATTACATCAACAAGGCCAAATTTGGCGATATGTACATTTTCACGAATGTAAAGGCACTTTGCCCAGGAGATGCAGTTTCTCGTCCTTTGAACTCTTTGCAGTTCACGATCAAGTAATTGCTTTCCGGCATTCAGTATCGCAATGCAAGGCCTTTGTGTTCTTAAACTCATCCATCGTTTTTGACCAAAGGCCTTGCCTTTTTTTGAAAAATTCGATTTGGATATCGGGGCTTGTTGAAATAAATTCTTCGTAGTTTTCGTTATTTGCTTGTTTACGAACCAAGATCATCCATCTCTGCCAAGCTCCGCTTAGGTTCGTTTGTTTTCACTTTCCATAATTTTTGTCCTCTATGAAATCCATCGTCCAGATTTTCTGTTTGGTATCCGCCTTTTTTTTGGCTGGCTCCACCCTGATGGCCCAACAACCGCCACAAGGTGGGGGCACTGAAAATGCACCCAAGAAAGGAGATATTTATAAGCGAAAGAATATCGAGGAACGAGTTCCTTTGCCGTACCATCACTTGGAAGAAAAAGACATCGTTTGGGAAAAACGGATTTGGCGTGTGATCGACGTCCACGAGATGATCAACAATCCTTTTGCTTATCCACCCAAACCTTTTATCACCATTCTGACCGAGTCCGCCAATGAAGGGAATATCCCCATTTATGGAACGGACGAGTTTGTTGACACCATTCCTATGGCAGATTTGCTGTCCAAGTTGTCTAGGGTTGATACGATCGCAAATATTGATGAATGGGGCAATCCCGTCGAAGACGATCCGTTGACTGAAAAGCGCGAGGACATCACCATCATCCGCGAAGAATTCAATCCGGAGAATGTGACGCGCTATAGGATCCAAGAGGTGTGGTTCTTTGACGAAGAAAATTCTCGTATGGGTGTTCGGATAGTCGGTATCGCCCCATTGATGGAAATCAGGGATCGTCAATCCGATAAAGTTTTGGGAGAATCAACTATGTTTTGGGTTTATTATCCCGAGGCAAGGTCCATTTTGGCCAGAGAAAAAGCCTTCAACACTGCCAGCGATGTGGATGTCATGTCATGGGAGGACATTTTTGAAATGCGTCTCTTCTCAAGTTATATCATGAAGGAATCCAATGTGTACGACAGAAGGATTTCGGATTATATGAAAAACC
>JBEIJQ010000005.1:0-43975 GCA_040380145.1 Lewinellaceae bacterium
CAAGTACCCAGACAACTTTTTTTCAAAAAAATTTCCGGAACCGCTTCTCTCCCCAACCCTCTCTGCAACCATTCTCTCTCGAACGGGACGCAAAGGTAAGACCACTTCCCGAAATTCCAAGAACTACTCCAACTTTTTTTCAAAAAAGTTCTTGACTACCTTTGCCCCATTATCTCCAATATGGTATTTTTTTACGATATAGTTTTGATTTTCTATCACTTGGGCATTCGCTTAGCCTCAGTGTTCAGCCCCAAAGCAAGGGCTTGGACGGTCGGGCGGCGCGGACAATGGGAACGGATCCAACGCGAAATGGCCGCCGTACCTGCCGATATGCCCGTTGTCTGGATGCATTGTGCATCGGCAGGCGAATTCGAACAGGGACGTCCGATTTTGGAAAAACTCCGCGAGCAGCCCCGTAGGCTATATATGGTGCTGTCGTTTTATTCCCCATCTGGATTCGAGCAGTACAGGGAAACCAAACTGGCAGACAGCGTATATCTTTTGCCTCCGGACGGAAGGAAACGTTCTAGACGTTTTTTGGAACTTATCCGGCCTTCAATGGCCTTGTTCGTCAAATACGAATTTTGGCACCATTACCTGTCCGCTTTGACCGAAAAAGGGGTTCCCCATTTCTTGGTGGCGGGCATATTCAGATCGGAGCAGCGTTTTTTCAAACCTTGGGGAGGATTTTTTCTGAATGACTTGGCGGGATTCTACCTTTTGTTCGTACAAGATGCGGAATCGGAACACCTGTTGAGGCAAAACGGAATGGATCGGGTATGCATCGCGGGGGATCCCCGGGTGGATCGTGTGTTGCAGCTGCCGGAAACTTCGTTTTCAGATCCCGTCACGGAACATTTTTCCAAGAGTGGACCGACCGTCGTGTGGGGCAGTAGTTGGCCTGACGACGAAGAGCTGCTTGCTCAGGCACTGGAAGAAGACAGCGGAGCATTGGCGCACCTGCGCTGGATCGTGGTTCCGCACGAACCGACATCTGCCAACGTCCTGGGCCTGATGAAGCGCTTTTCGGCTTGGGGCATACATCGGCACAGCGATGGTGCGGCTCCCGAAGCGTGTAGGATCTTGGTGGTGGACAGAACGGGACTGCTTTCCAGATTGTATCGTTTCGCCCAATTCGCTTATGTGGGAGGCGGCTTTGGCAGGGGGATACACAATATATTGGAGCCGGCCGCTTATGGCCTGCCTGTCTTGTTCGGGCCGCGCCATCAAAAATTCGCAGAAGCTAGGCACTTGCTTGCACAAGGCGGCGTGTTCAGCGTACGGGACACCACATCACTCTTGAAGACTATAGATTTTTTGGGAAAAGATCCAGAAACATATCGCAAAGCCAGTTCCGCGTGCAGAACCTATCTGGAGAAGAACAGGGGCGCGGGCGAAAAGATCGCAGCAGAAGCCCTTCGGTTCATTTTTGATGGAGATAACGGCGGCGGAGCAGTTTGATGAAAGATTGCAGCATGGGCCTCTTTTCCTCCTCCATCCAATCGAATTTGGCCAAAAGGTTAAGCCGTATGTATTCCCTTGCGGCTTCCAGATTGTCCAACCTGTTCAGTTCCGCTATGGCGGCATCGAACGCAACGTTATCGTTTTTGAACAAGCTGCCGAGATACAACAATCGATCGTTGATGGAAAATTTGAGCTCAGAAATGGGCGATAAAGCCAATTTTTCCGAGATCTCGACGATCGGCCCGAAATCGAACAATTTGTCGAAGTCGCTCACAGCAGAGACGGGTACCGGCGGGGCAACGGGTTTTGCCTCGACAGGCTTCGACTCTGGGGGAGTTGTTGGTCCACGATGAATTTTTTCGGTGGGGAAATCGCTCGGAGGGGACAGTGGCAAATCCTTGTGGGGGTTTTCCTTGGCAAGCGGTTGAACATCTTCCGAAACCGTTTTTTTCTCCACAGTTTCTTGTTCTGTGACGATGATGCGCTTCTTGGAAGGCTCCTGTGCTTGTTTGGGCTGCGCAGCGGGCGGTGGCGCTTCCGGGCGGGGGGGATCCGACTTGGTTTCCGCCATTGGAACTTCCACGAGCAGCGCATCGTACATTTCTCGGAGGTAATCCAGCATCAATGACTTTTCCAACTGAGAGACCCGAACAGGATTTTGTTGAAATTCCGCGAAAAGTCGGTTGATTTTATGGAGCAGTTCTTCGGCGGATCGGATGTCCATATTCATGGTTTAAAATTTGAAAAAAGTTTGCCCCACAAAGTAAGGGGGGCAACGCGACATTTCAAAAACAAAAACCGTATTCTTGCACCCGAACGCCCAACTTGCCCTGCCCGGAAAAAAGGAGGGCGATGAACACATCAACCAACGCAACCAAAAGCCAACCCCATGTTTTTGGAACCCCATTTCAAGGGACAGCGAGCCGGCTGGATAGAAGTCATTTGCGGCTCCATGTTTTCCGGAAAAACGGAAGAGCTCATCCGTCGCCTCAAAAGAGCCAAGATCGCGCGCCAGCGAGTGGAAATATTCAAGCCGAAGATCGATACCCGCTACGATGAACAGAAAATCGTTTCGCACGATGCCAACCACATTTTGTCCACTCCGGTCGCCCACTCACGGGACTTGCTGGGGCTGACCGAAAATGTGGAAGTCATCGGGATCGATGAAGCGCAGTTTTTCGATCTCGAACTGACGGAGGTTTGCCAAAGTTTGGCCATGCAGGGCGTTCGGGTCATCGTGGCCGGCTTGGACATGGATTATCGCGGTGTTCCCTTTGGCCCGATACCGAACCTGTTGGCCGTGGCCGAATACATCACCAAGGTGCACGCCATTTGCCCGCACTGCGGAAATTTGGCCACCCATTCCTATCGGTTGGCCGAACAGAGCGGCACGATCCTGTTGGGCGAGAAAGAAAGCTACGAACCGAGATGTCGCGCCTGTTACGGAATGGGCAACATCTTGGATCTTCGATAAAGCAGATGCCGGCTCTCCGCACGAGGCAGAGAGCCGGCAACGGGCTTTTTCGAGGCAAGGATCCGGCAAAGATCAATCGTCGCCTTCTCCGGGAGCTGTTCCGATGATGTTCACATTGCCCGCAGCCACAGCATTTTTGATCTTGGCCTCGACTTCGGCGGCAACTTCCGGGTTGTCATCCATGAACTGCTTGGCCGCCTCCCGACCTTGGGCTATTTTGGTACCTTGGTAGCCGTACCACGCGCCGCTCTTGTCGAGCACGTTCAGTTCGACGCCCATATCCACGATCTCGCCGGACTTGGAGATACCCTTTCCATAGATGATATCGAAACTGGCCACGCGGAACGGCGGGGCGAGCTTGTTCTTGGCAACCTTGACCTTGACGTGGTTGCCGATCATGTTGCCCTCTTTGTCCTTGAGGGCAGAGCCGGACTTGCGGATGTCCAACCGTTGGGATGCGTAGAATTTGAGTGCGTTGCCGCCCGTGGTCGTTTCGGGGTTGCCGAACATCACGCCGATCTTTTCACGCAGCTGGTTGATGAAGATGCAGCAGCAGTTGGTCCTTCCGATGGTGCTGGTGAGCTTGCGCATGGCCTGCGACATCAGGCGGGCCTGCAGGCCGACCTTGGAGTCGCCCATCTCGCCCTCGATCTCGCTTCGGGGCACCAGGGCCGCCACGGAGTCGATCACGATGATGTCGATGGCGCCCGAACGGATGAGATGCTCCACGATCTCAAGGGCCTGTTCGCCGTGGTCCGGTTGGGAAAACACCAGTTCGTCCACCTTCACGCCGAGGTTTTGGGCGTAATAGCGGTCGAAAGCGTGTTCCGCGTCAATGAAAGCGGCCACGCCGCCGTTGCGCTGGCACTCGGCGATCGCATGGATCGCAACGGTCGTCTTGCCGGACGATTCGGGTCCGAAAATTTCGATGATGCGGCCCTTGGGGAAACCCTCCGTGCCGAGGGCAATGTCGAGACCTAGGGAACCGGTGGAAATGGCGTCCACCTTTTCGACCTGGCGGTCGCCGAGGCGCATGACCGTTCCCTTTCCGTAGGTTTTGTCCAAGCGATCCATGGTCGCTTGAAGAGATTTGAGTTTGGCTTCGCGTTCGTTGGACATGAGCGTTCTTTTGATGGTAATGAAATTTCAAGATCTGTTCGGCAATGTCGATTTCCTCTTTGCCGTCTTTCCAACCACAAAGTTAACCAAAATGTTTCATGTTCTGGATTTTTTTTCCAAAAAAATTTGAGGAGACTCCGGTCTCGGGCTTGAAAAACGGTTGCGATCGTATCGGTTGCTGCATATATATACCTTTTTGGGGGCAAAAAGTAACCGTTCGGACAAAAAAAAATCCCGACGTTGGAAGACGAGGGGATTCAATTTTTTTATAAAAAACTAATATTCAAAACATTGCAAAATGAGCCCGAGCGATTTTTTTTCAGCTCATGCATCGAAAGTTTCTCTTTCCAACCTGGTCGAACGACTGTATGCCAAAACCGCTTCCACCGCTGAAGGGGAAGGCTCCAACGACAGAGCCGGCAGCTGGGCCAAACTTTGGCGAAAGGTTTTGAACCGTTTGGACAATTCGACATCAGCTTCGAGGGCTTCTTCAATCTCGATGCTGGCGTACACGCCGGTTTCGTCATACAGGTACGACAGGAGGCTGCTATCGTTGATGAAGTTGGTCATAGGTCATACAGATTGATAATGATCGGAGTACATGGTTGCAAAACGAAAAACAAGAGAAAAACGCTGCCTGTGGAAAACGGATCGGTAATTTTGTGCCGGAACTTTTGCACACACCTTCCAAAATCCGATGCAAAACGGAAGAACCTACCGTATTATTGCATTTTTCGGAAAAAAATTTTTTTATACTGAAAAAAAAAACCGTATTCCGACAATAATTCGGACTTTTTTCAGCGAAATTTCACTGTTTAACCTGGCGCATCCCCGAAGACAGGTTGTTTTCGTCGGAACATGGCCACCTGCAAAACCACCGTCATGTCGATATTGCAACACGAGATTTTCATGCGCCGGGCATTCCTATTGGCCCGGCTCGGCACCGGAAGGGTGGCCCCCAATCCCATGGTGGGCGCCGTGATCGTCCACGAGGGCCGTATCATCGGCGAAGGGTGGCACCGGCAGTATGGCAAGGCGCACGCAGAAGTCAACGCCGTGGCCTCGGTAAGGCCCGAGGACCGCACCCTGTTGTCGGCATCCACGCTGTATGTTTCGCTGGAACCTTGCTGCATCCACGGCAATACGCCGCCCTGTACCGATCTGGTGTTGCGCGAACGAATCCCGCGGGTGGTCGTTTCTTGCACGGACGACACCCCCGGCGTAGACGGGCTGGGTATCCGGAAACTGCGGGAGGCCGGCGTGGAGGTCATCGAGGGGATCTTGTCGGAAGAAGGCCGCTGGTTGGCGCGCAGACGCAATGTTTTTGTACGGGAGAAAAGACCCTATGTCATATTGAAGTGGGCGCAATCGGCCGATGGGTACATCGGCCGAGAGGGTGAACGGGTCTGGCTGACGGGCCCATTGGCGCAACGGCTTTCCCATCGTTGGAGGACCGAAGAGGCGGCGATCCTCGTGGGCGCCAAAACCTTGACTGCGGATGATCCGGCCCTCACGGCGCGGCTTTGGCCGGGGCGTTCGCCCCTGCGCATCGGGCTCGATCTGAAAGGGCGTTCTACGGAAAATCTGCGGCTTTTCGACGGCTCGGCCCCTACCCTCTTGGTCGCAGGGCATATACGGCGGGAACGGCCGTCTCATGTCGGACAGATTGTTTGGGAAAAGGGCCTTCCGTTCTCATGGACGCTTTTTTTGGAGCGACTGGCCGCAGAACACAAGATCCAGTCGCTGATCGTGGAAGGCGGCTCGGTCACGATCGGCGGTCTTTTGTCCGAAGGCCTTTGGGACGAAGCGCGGATTTTCACCGCCCCTGTAGCGCTGGGCAGCGGGATATCGGCGCCGTTGCTCTCCGGCGGGATCCTACTGGAAAGGCGCACTATGGGGCCGGACAGCCTGGAAATCTGGAAAAACGGCGATCGGGTTTTCTGATCCGGCGCCTATTTCTATCAATCCACGCGGGCCACTGAGTTGACCCCATCGATATCCTTGAGGGTCTTGATGAGGAGGTTGAGCTGATCGGTGTTGTTGATGACCACGCTGATGAAGCCCTCGAAGTACCCTTCGTCACCGTCCATTTCGATACGGCGCATGTTGATCCTGAGCTGATTGGCGATGATATCGGTCAGACGGCGCACCACGCCGAGGTCATCGATCCCCGTGATGCGCACCTTGGCAACGAAGGATGCGTCGAAACTGTCCACCCACTCGGCGCGCATTACCCGGTTGCCGAAAGTGGCCTGCAAGTGTTCGGCGTTGGGGCAGGTGGTCCGGTGGATGCGGATGCCGTTTTTGCCCACATATGCGAAGACCTGATCGCCGAGCACCGGATTGCAGCAGGTGGCCAAGGAATGGGACAGGTTGCTGGCATCGTCACCGTTGATCAGCAAACGTGGCTTGCCCTTGAAAGTGCGGGGGGGCCGCACTGTCGGCTCGACCGGTTCGGCCCGATCGGGTTGCCCGTTGACCTTGATCGTTTCGGTGCGAATATTTTTGAGTTCGGCGAAGTTGACCCGCTCGTGGTACACCGCCAGATACAGTTCTAGGCGGCTGTTGTAACCGAAATGCTTGACGATGAGGTCGATGTTGTCTTCGAACGAAAGTTTGAGGTGTTTGATCTTGCGCTCGAGGGTTTCCTTGCCGAAATCGCCCATCCGGCGCATATCCTCGCGGAGGGCCTGGCGGATCTTCGACTTGGCGCGTCCGGTGACGACCACCCGCAGCCAAGACTCGGTGGGTTTTTGAGAGGGGTGGGTGATGATCTCCAACTGGTCGCCGTTTTGGAGCACTTGGCTCATGGGCACGCCCCGGCCGTTGATCTTGACGGATTTGCAGTGGAAACCCACCTGGGTGTGTATGTCGAAGGCGAAATCGAGGGCGGTGGCACCTTTGGGGAAGTAACGCATTTCGCCCTTGGGCGTGAACACGTACACCTCCTCGGCGAACAGGTCCGCCTTGAAATCGTTGAGAAAATCGATGGCATCCGGGCTGGGGTTTTCGAGCACCTCTCGGGCCCGGCTGAGCCAGCGTTCAAAAAGGTTGTCGGCACCCACGCCCTTGTATTTCCAGTGGGCCGCCACGCCTTTTTCGGCGATCTCGTCCATCCGTTTGGTACGGATCTGTACCTCCACGAAACGGCCCTGGGGGCCCATCACGGTGGTATGGAGCGATTCGTATCCGTTGGGTTTGGGCAGGGAAATCCAATCCTTGAGGCGTTCTGGCACAGGTACGTAGATGTCCGAAATGATCGAGTACACATGCCAGCACTTGGATTTTTCTTGGTCCACCGGCACATCGATCACCACCCGGACGGCGAAAATATCGTAGATTTCTTCGAAGGGGATCTGTTTGGTCTTGACCTTGTTGGCAACGGATGTGATGGATTTGACCCGTCCGAAAATTTCGCCTTCGATCCCCCACTCGGCCAAACGGCTCTTGATCGGGGCGATGAACTTGCGCACATAGGCGTTGCGGTCGCGTTCTGTTTCCTCGAGCTTTTCGACCACATAGCGGTAGGCATCGGGATCGGTGATGCTGAGTGCGAGGTCTTCCATTTCCGATTTGACGGCGTACAGGCCGAGGCGATGGGCCAGAGGCGCATATACAAAAGTGGCCTCGGCGGCGATCTTCAGCTGTTTTTCGCGGGGCATGGAGCCGATCGTGCGCATGTTGTGCAGGCGATCGGCCATTTTGATGAGCACCACCCGGACATCCTTGGCCAGGGTGAGCAGCACCTTTTTGAAATTTTCCGCTTGGTGGCTGTCGGGATTCAGCACTTCCTGGTCGGGATCGTCCTGTTCTTTTTCGATGGCCTTGGTGAACTTGGTGAGGCCGTCCACGATCAGGGCGATCTTGGGACCGAACTTGGCATCGATTTCCTTGAGGGAAATCTGCGTGTCCTCCACGACATCGTGCAAAAGGGCGGCCACCACTGCGCGGGCGCCGAGCCCCAATTCCTCGGCGCAGATCCTGGCCACTTCGATGGGGTGCAAGATGTACGGCTCGCCGGTCTTGCGGTATTGCGCCTGGTGGGCTTCCACGGCCATTTCGTAAGCCAGACGGATCTGTTTTTTTTCTTCTTTGGTGAGCTCGACGTTGATCGAGCGCAGAAGTTTGCGGTACGCGCTTTGGATCAGGCGCGACTCATCGGCATCGTAGGGCAGTGTTTTGTGTAAGAGCATGGCTTAGATTGTTCTGGTCGTCCGACAGCCGTGGCCGCAAACGGTGTTTTCGGCGATGAAGATAATTTGTTTTTTTGGGACAATTCGCTACTTTTGTCCATCACAGGACTTTGCCCTTTGTAAACCAGTTCTATTTATTTTTTATTAAAAAAAGATATTCCATGCAGAAATTGTTCAGCCGCTCCCTTCTATTCGCTGCCGCGATGTTGATGGTCGGCCAATCTCTTTGGGCACAAAAAGCACAGTCGCACCGCTTGGACAACGGCAATTTCCTGACCATCGACCAAGGCGCTTACACGGTGCACAAAGGCAGCCCCCAGGGCGAAACCGCTTTTTCCGGCGAACAGATGCGCTTTTTCCCGGGCGGCCGCGCATTCGTGCGCCGCAGCGGGCGCTGGGGCATGTGTGATCTCGAGGGAAAAATGCTGGTAGAGCCGGCCAACGGATTTTTCTTGGTCCGTCCTTTTCGGGAGGGCCTCGCGTGGGTCTCGCCCGCCAGCGGCAACATTGCCCTGCTGAAAAAAGACGGCAAAATGGTGCCCCTCGCCACCCGCGTCCAAGACGCCACCCAGTTCGACCGCGGCATCTGCTGGATACGCATCGGCGCGGCCAACGCGGACGGCGGGGTCTGGATCCCGATGGACGCCAACGGACAGATGCTGATGCCCATCGACAAAGGGGGGAAACTCCCCTACCCCACCGTGGGCCAACGCGTCTTCTGGCTCAACCAAGGCGGCACGCAAAAAACGCCCGCAGCACCCGTGAAAGGCGGAAAATGGGCCTTGGTGGACCACAAGGGCGCATTCCTGTTGAGCTATGAAAAAGGCGCCGACCACGCCATGCCTTTTGCACAGGGACGCTCCTGGGCCAACCGCGGCGGCAAATGGTCCGGCGACCTCCTGATCGGCGGACAATGGGCGCTGTTGGACAGCACCGGCAAGGCCGTCATCGATTTTTCCGACAACTTCGACATGGTCCGCAATTTCTCCGGCGGACTGGCGTGGGTGAGCAAGGGTGGCCGCTGGAACGGCGACCAGTTCCGCCCCGGCAGCTGGGGCCTGGTCGAACCGAGCGGCAAGATCCGCTTGGAACCCTCCCTGAAACTCGAAGAAGTGGGCGACTTCAGCGAAAACCGCTGCTGGGCCAGCCAACAAGGCGGCTGGGGCCTGCTCGACGGTGACGGAAAATTCGTGCTCGCCCTCGATACGACGATCAAAAAGGCCCGTCCGGTCCTCAGCGGCGTTTGCTGGGCCATGGGCAAAAACGACCGATGGCGCCTCCTCGACAAAGACGGCAAAGCCGTGGCCGGGGCCGAAGGCTTCGAAGACGTGCGCGACTTCGACAACGGTACGGGTTTCGCCAAACGCAACGGGCAATGGGGCATTGTGACCGTCGCCGGCAAATGGACCGCTGTCCCGCAGGCGCAGGACGCACACTCCTTCTCCGAAGGGCTCGCCGCCGTGCAATTCCCTGGCGGGTGGGGTTTCATCACCCCCAAAGGCCAGCCGGCCTTCGAAGGCACTTTCAAAAAATTGATCTCCGATTTCTCGGGCGGCCGCGCGGAAGTTTACATCGGCGAACTCCCCTTTTTCCTGAATCCCAAAGGAGAGATCATGGCCAAGTGATTTTATCCGCAACCGATCAAAAAGAGCCCCTTGACTTGTCCGAACGGGCAAAAAAAGAAGTCTTGACGACGTAAGCGCCTACCACGAAGATCATCCAAGCGAAAAGAATCTGGAGCATAGCCGTTGTTTTTTGGGTCATGTTTTTGGTTCTGTCGTTCTTATAAAACCCGCTCGGCGGGAAGTTGGTTTCGGCAAACGGAAAAAAACGCCTTTTGGTATGAACAGCCCCGTCACCCAACGGTTCATCGAGTGCCACGAACGGCTCAAGCTGGATCGCAGGATTCGCTCGAGCCGCCAGTTCGCGCAATCGCTCGATTACCTGCCCCAAAGCCTGAGCGAAATCCTCAAGTGCCGGCGAGATGTCACCATCGAGCTGTTGCGAAAGGCCGTGGACAAGTACCGGATGAACCCACGGTATCTGCTGACGGGCGAGGGCTCGATGTTCCTGACCGATGAAGACAACTCGGGAACTCGCGTACTGGCCGTGGTGACCTCCCCGGATAACGACGAGCGGATCGTACATGTGCCCGTGCCGGCACAAGCCGGCTATCCCGCCGAATGTGCGGATCCGGGTTTCGTGGCCGAACTGCCCTCGTTCGGTCTGCCCGACCCCCAGTACCGATCGGGGACCTACCGATCTTTCGATGTGGCGGGCGACAGCATGGAACCGACCCTTTGGAAAAACGACAAACTGGTCTGCCGTTTCGTAGAGCCGCCCCAATGGGGCACTTCCCTCAAAAAAGGAGATTTATATGTGGTGGTCACGGCCAACGGCGTGCTGGCCAAACGGATGGGCGAATTGCCTGGCGACCGTCGCTCTGTGGTGCTGGTTTCCGACAATCCGCATTACAAACCCCAAGAAATTCCCTTCGCCGGCATCCGCGAAATTTGGCAGGCCCGCACCAAGATCAGCTCCGCCATGCAGCCACCGGGAGAACTCGAACGGTCGCTCTTGTCCGAAATCCAATTCCTTCGGCAACAAATGGACGAACAACGACGACTGGCCGACAACCTCCACCAGACCATCGAGATGCTGATGGCTCAAAAGTGAGCCTCCCATTTGCCCACTTTTCAACTGCTGCAGCAAAGTATCCGGGCAAAAAGTTTCAACCCCGCCGGCCCACCAACGAATAACCCCACTCGTTCTCGGAACTGATCTCCACCGGATCGTAGCCGCGCTTGCGGTACCAACTGATGGCCAGTGCAGGCTCCGGCTCGTCGCGGTAACGCGGCGAAAGCCCATCGGTCAGATCGAGCAGCAAGTCTTGGGCGGAGAGTTTTTTTCCCCGCAGGCGCGTATAGGCCCACAAGGGAGGCACCAGCACAAAACGGTACAGGAAACGCTGCAAACGCAAAGGCAACCGACACGTGAAGGGCCTCACGCGGTGAAAAAACCGATGGAAAAGCGTCGGTACGGGCCGATAAAGCCAAACGGCGTACGCTCCGCCCCTCGCAACCAGTTCGTGCAGGGCCGAAAAAGCCAATTCGGTGTTGTGCGTGTGGTGGATGACCCCGCTGGAATGCACCATGTCAAAAGCACCAAGGGCAAAAGGCGGAAACATCACATCCCCTTGCACGTAGTGCAGATTGTCGGCCTTGAACCGCTCCGAAGCGGCCACTACGCTGGGACTCAGATCCATGCCGATGACCGTGCCCGCGCCGCAATCCGCGATTCGGGCGCTGAGGATACCGTGCCCACAGCCCGCGTCCAAGATCGAACGCCCGGCAAGAGAGACCCGATCGGTACGGGTCTCCTGGAAAAACAACTCCAACAATTGATCCGCGTCTTGCCGCCAGACGCGATCCTTGTCGTAGTCGAGCTGGCCCCATTCAAAACCGAAACTGGCTTTGGTGGGGTTGTTCTTCCAACGACAATACCGCAGGAGAGGGCCGTACTCCTGTTCCACTTTCTTCTTTTTTTCCCAAAAATCGGGACAATTTTTTTTCAAAAAATCCCTGTGATCGTCCATGGATTCCACCAACAGTCGGGGCACGCCCCGGACGACCGGAAAAACGAATCCGGCTGGCGAGCGCAAAAGCGCCGATTCGACAGAACCGTCGGCAGAGGTTTCCAGCACCTCCAATTCGAGGGGAAGACGGGAAACCGGACAGCGGAGCCAAGGCAGCAGATCAGGAAGCATAGACCTTTCGGTATATTTCGTCGAAGACTCCGGCCACCGCCTCTTCGCTGAACCTCGCCCTTGCGTAGTCGGTCAACTGTTCGGGGGGGTAATCGCGGTGGGTTTCGGCCATTTGCAAGATCGCGCTTTCCAATGCCGCATCGTCGGCTACCGGGATCAAGAGGCCGATCTCGGGCACGACGAAATCCTCGGGACCGCCGCAGCGCGTGGCGATCACCGGCTTGCCCATGATCGTGGCCTCGATGGTGGCGATGGAAAAGGACTCCGCCATGGAATTCGTGATGTAAAAATCACAGCGCGCCATCAGGTCCATCACCTGTGGATTGGGCAGACTGCCATAGAAAGTGGCTTTCTCGGCGGGAATACCGAATTCGGCGGCCAATCGCTCCAATGCCGGACGCCCTTCGTGCTCGCCCACCAAGTGCAGGTGCAGGTCGGGGCGCGTATCGAGGGCGCGGCGGAAGGCCCGCAAAAGCCCCCCGATGTTTTTCCAATAATCCCAGACGCCCACCGTGAGCAGGTGTTTTTCAGAGGGGGGAAAAACAAAACCGGCGTTTTCGGCCCTGGCCACCGGAAAACAAATGTTGGGAGTCACCACGAAATTCCGCTGCCTCGTCAAAGGAAGCATGCCGTCGCGCAAGGCCCGGGAACCGACGGTGACGGCCGATGCCCCGGCCAGACAAAAACGCATCAGGAATCGGCGGAAAAAGGGCAAATGCGCGAAATCATCGGTCTGAAAGCCCGTCCACTGCTCCGACAGCACATAAGGCAAACCTTTTTCCCGTGCAAAGGCCCAAGCCTGCACGGCTCCCCTCGGCAAAATGTAGCCGTGAACCGCCTCGGGCTCGCCGATTTCCCTGCGGTACGCAGCGATGCCCGAGCGCCATGCCTTGTAGTAACGCCATGCGTTGAACAACGGGCCGAGCACCGGCACAGAGGACTTGTAGAAAGCACAGTATATCTCGGCAAACCCGTTTTCACGCGACACCTCGACCGAACAACCGGCCGACAGATCCGGATCGCCGTACACCTTGACGACACCCACCTCGTGCAAAAGGGAAATCGCTCGCGCATGGCGACGAACGAAGATCCCGTTCAGCGGCGCAAAACGATTCGGATACCAATCCACAAAAAGGATCACCCGCATGCGTGGCCAATGCGCCGTTGAAGAGAAATGGGATAGATCAGAAAGAGGGACAGCCACGGCCGCCTCCGCCCAAACCGTCGAGCAGATTGTAGGACAGCGTGAAATTGCCGAAGAAAAGCCAGTCTTTGTTGTCCGGATTGCCGCGGAGCGTTCCCTCAAGCTGCTCTATACCAGAGCGGTTGGCCAGGAGGACCGCCAGATCGCCGTCCACTCCGCTGCCCTCCAATGCGGTGGGATCGGCGTAGGTGCCGCTCACGTCGTCCAGATAATCTGTGAACAAAACCCGCATCCCGAAATCGAGACCGAGGGTGAGATTTTCGGTGGCGGCAAATTTGACGCCCAAACCTAAAGGTATGGCAAACTGGAGGGTTTTGTAGGGCAGCGGATAATCCGGGGAGTTGATATTCTGCCCTTCCGTGCCGAGGGGCTGCAGATCGTACCAAAGATTGTTGAACTTGGCCTGCGGCTTCATGCTGAAAATCGAAATCCCGGCATACACATAGGGCGCGATCCGACGGCCGTCGCGGGGATCGAAGGGCAGGATATTGAACTCCGGCACCAGCGTGAACTCGGTGATAGGAGCCCGGAAACTGAGGTTGCGCGCCTCGTCGCCCGTGGTGCTATCGGCCGCCATGACTCGGGAAAAACAAATCGCGCCGCGCAGGGCCACTCGTTGGGTGAAATTGTAGCGCCCGAACAACCCGATGTTGTGCCCGATCGTGCCCTTGCCGAAGGGCGACGGAGAAAGGTCGCCGAAATAATTGGCCAAACCGCCCATGGCCCCGATCTCCAAAAACTTCGTTTCGGAACGTCTCCTCTGGGCATCGAGCATGGGCAAAGACATCAGCAAAGCAAGAACCGCAAAAATAAATTTTTTCATAAAGTATTGGATTGCAATAAATTTCAAGAATTTTGAGAAAATCCGCCGTTGGCCATGTGCAGCGTACGGTCGCAGAGTTCGGCCAGCTCGGGATTGTGCGTCACGATAACGAAAGTCTGGCCGAAATCATTGCGCAGGCGGAGCAGCAGGTGGTGCAGCTCCTCGGCGGTGGCCGAATCGAGGTTGCCGGACGGCTCGTCCGCAAATACCACGGCCGGACGGTTCACCAAGGCACGGGCAACCGCGACCCGCTGCTGCTCCCCTCCGGAGAGTTCGGAGGGCTTGTGGTCTATACGCGCCGACAGATCGAGGTACGAAAGCAATTCGCGCGCAACAGCATAGGCCTCTTGCTGGGGTTTGCCCGCGATGAGTGCCGGCATGGCGGCGTTTTCCAAGGCCGTGAACTCCGGCAACAAGTGGTGGAACTGAAAAACAAAGCCTACGCGCTCGTTCCGGAAACGGGCCAAAGCCTTGCCCTTCAAGGCGCGCACATCCAAGCCGTCCACTTGGAGAGAGCCGCTGTCCGCCGTGTCCAATCCGCCGAGCAGGTGCAGCAGCGTGCTTTTGCCCGCTCCGGACTTGCCCATGATCGCCAACAGCTCTCCTTTGCCGACCGTGAGGCCCGCTCCGCGCAAGACGTGGAGCGTACCATACGATTTGTGCAGATCGACAGCGGTGATCATTCAATGGAGGGTTTGTGCGAACAGGGCGCAAATATAACGGATCGGACGTATTTTATTCGAAAAATAAAAGCCCCCGCACAACAGCGGCGCCTTTTCTTCCCGTTTCTACTTCTGCTCCCGCAGAGTGTCTTTTTTTCCGAATTTCAGTTGTTCAAAAAAAATATATTTTTCTGAATATCATTTTTTTATAAAAAAATAAAAACCATCACGGGCGCAAATGGATTCCTTGTCGCGCCCATGCTTCCGAAATGGTCAAACGCAGATCGGATTTGATCGCCTCCGCCTCGGCATATCGGACGGTGGCAAAGGACACTTCCACCACCGCCAGTTTGTCGGTGAACCGGACGATGCGGGCCGCCGGGCAGGGCTCCTTGAGCACTAGGGTATGGCGCAGCACCTCCTGTCCGGCGATTTCCAAGGCCAAGCGCATTTCCGGTCCGAAATTCACCAACATTTCGAAGGCAAAAAAACGGTGGTCGTTTGCCCGGTTCCAATTCAGCGACACCTCGGTGACCAATTTGGAATTGGGTACGAGGATGACGCGCCCATCCAATGTGGTAATTTCCGAGGCACGCGGTCCGATCCGGCTGACCCGGCCGGAGTGCAGCCCAAACTCCACCCAATCGCCCACCCGGATGGTCTGCTCGAACAGCAAGATCAGACCGGAGGTGAAATCATTAAAGGTCTGTTGCAATCCCAAGCCGATGCCGACCAACAAAGCGGCGGCTCCGGCCCAGATCGCCGTGAGCTGGAAATGCAGCGATTGCAGGGCGGTGGTCACAGCAAAGACCATCAACAGATAGCGGATGATCTGGCTGATGGCGTACTGGGCGCCCTCGTCGATCGAACGGCGGCGATAAAAACGCCTCAGAGCCGCTTGCAACGCGATCAAAATGAGCCAAGTCCCCAGCAGAATGCCCAGAGCGGCCATCAAATCAATCACGCGGATATCGTACCGCGCAATCAGCACAAAATCCAACAGCTCTCTCAAACGGTCCATGCAAAAGGGGTTTTCAGTCTTGTTCGGTGGGCGCAAAGTTAGGTCTTTTGCGCTATATTTGCCGAAACTTACCTGCGCTCCATCCAGCCCCGAACAAGTGTTTTTCGACCAGACTTTCAAAAACATCCGCAGAACGCGGGAAATCGTCCGGATCCTGCTGAAATATGGGTTCGAGGACATGGTCGTGAACACCCCCCTCCGTAAATTCGTCCCCTTGCGCAGGCGCGCCCTTTGGCTCGAACAGGACAAGCCGGTTTTCGAAACATCCCGTTGGGAACGCGTCCGTTTGGCCACCGAGGAACTGGGGGCCACTTTCATCAAAGGGGCCCAGGTGCTGTCGAACCGGCCCGACATGCTGCCGGAGGAACTGATCGGGCAGTTGCAGCGCCTGCAGAGCGATGTGCGGCCTTTTCCCTACGAGCAGGTCAAGGAAACCGTCGAGACGGATCTCGGCCGCCCGCTCGAAGCCGTTTTCGAGTTTTTCGACGAAAAACCCATCGGGGCGGCGTCCATCGGCCAAGTGCACCGGGCACGGCTGCTCAACGGCGAAGAGGTGGTAGTGAAAGTGCAGCGCCCCGGCGTGCGCGACTTGGTGACCACCGATCTCGACATCCTGAAAGTGATCGTCCGGCAAAGCGAAGGCTATTTCGAGAGCATCGGCATCACCAACCTGATGGACTTCGTGACGGCCTTTGAAAAAACGATGCTCAAGGAACTCGATTACACCGTCGAATCCCGCAACATCCGCCAGTTCCGCGCCTATTACCGCGAAACCAAGGACTTTTACGTGCCCAAAGCATACGACGAGTACACCACCAAAAGGGTCATGGTCATCGAGTTCGTGAGCGGGTGCAAGATCACCGATGTAGTGCGGTTGCGCGAGTGGGGGCTTTCTCCGGAAAACCTAGCCGAAAGGGGCCTCGAACTTTACCTGAACCAGATTTTCCAGCACGGTTTTTTTCACGCCGACCCCCACCCGGGCAATATCCTCATCTCGCAGGACGGCACCATCAACCTGATCGATTTCGGCATGGTGGGCAAACTCACCCCGCGCGACAAACGCTCGTTCGCCGGGGCCATGGTCTCGATGGCCCAGCTCGACCCGCGACGGATGGCGGAGTACCTCGTGCGCTTGTCCACGGAATCCAAGATCAAGAACATGCGCGACCTCGAGGCCGATCTGAGCGAACTGATCGAAGAGTATGCCGTGCTCGATGTGCGGGAAAGCAATTTCGCCGAGTTGGCGCAGCGGCTCCAGGCCATCATTTACAAATACCGTATGCGGGTTCCCGGCGCGGTGTTCATCATCCTGCGCGCACTGGCCATTTTGGAGGGCATCGGACAATCCATCCACCCCTATTTCAATACCTATGCCTTCATCAAGCCTTACGGCAAAAAACTGATCCTCGAGGAATTTTCCCCGAAAAACGTGGCATTCAAATTGTTTACGCTCGCTTCCAACATGGCTTCTTTTTCCAACAGTTTCCCCAACGATGCGCGTGACATCATGGGAAAGCTGCGCAAGGGCGACCTGCGCGTGGAAATCGCCCCCAAAGATTACGAGCCCTTTTTGGAACGCACCGACCGGATGGCCAACCGCCTGTCGCTGGCCATGGTTTTTTCCGCGCTCACGGTGGGCGGTGCCGTGGTCGCGGTCGCCCATTCGATCAACCCGGCCGCGGGCGTCCCGACGCTCGCCTATGTGGGTTGGGGCTTGGCCGGCTTTTTTTTGCTGCTCCTGTGGCGCAACATGGGCAAAACCCCTTGACCCGATCGAAACCGACCTGATTTTTTCACTTTTTCACCTCCTATCGTCATGCAGAAAACGATCCTTCCCATATTGCTGCTCCTGCTGCCCCTCGGCCTGTGGGCACAAAAACCGCCCACCCAGCGCACCTTCGAATTTTCCGTGCGCTCGGACTGGTTCGAATTCCTCAACAAGGCCTACCCGACCTCTTTGCTCGACGCTTGCGGGGGAGATCTGGAACAAAGTTTCCAGAAATGGGGAAAAATGCTCCACGAAATGGAGTTGTACGGTCAAGAGATCGGCTTCGACATCAGGGGCCTGAAAATCTGGCTGAAAGTCTTCTTTCGGGCGGACGGAACACCCGACTACATCGCCTATTCGCCCAAACCCGGTTCGGTCGTTTTCCAAGAAGCTGAACTGAATGCGTTTTTCAACGGTTTTATGAAACGCTACAAAATGGAAATCGCCCCCGGATCCGCCTATGCCCATTACGGTGGGGCTTCCTTCCCCACCTTCATCGGGTATCCGGCGGCCCCCGATGGGGCACCAGACAACGGAAAACAGTGACCTATCCACAAGACCTTTTCGCACAACTCGAATTCGACAAGATCATCGGGCTCGTCCAACAGCAATGCCTGGGCGAACCCGCCGTTCAAGCTCTCGAAGAACAGCCCATCCTGTACGAGGCCGCGCCCATCCGCAAAGCGCTCGAAGAAACCCACGAGTTCATACGCCTGTTCGACAGCGGGCAGCGCTTTCCCATCGCCCATTACGAAAATCTCTCCGAGGAGCTGCGACTGCTCTCGATCGAGGGATATGTGCTCTCGGAGCGAAGCTTCGTGGGCCTGGCCAACCAGTTGCGCATCACGCGGGACATCTTCCGCTGGTTCAAGGTCCGCCGCGAGGTGGACAAGGAACTTCCGCGCCTGTATGCCATCGTGAAGGATGTTTTTTTCGACGAGGCCCTGCTCAAAGGAATCGACCGGGTGCTCGACGACGAGGGTCATGTCCGCCCGGACGCATCGCCCGAGCTGATGCGCATCCGCCGCGCCACCGGCCTGCGCCGAAAAGACCTCGAGCGCGAGTTCCGCGCCATCGCCAACCGCTACCAGAGCAAGGGTTGGCTTTCCGACAACCAGGAGACCATCCGCAACGGGCGGCGCGTGCTGGCCGTGCCCGCCGAGCACAAACGGGCCGTCCGGGGCATCATCCACGACGAGTCCGAAACCGGCAAGACCGCCTTCATCGAACCCGAGGAGGTCATCGAGATCAACAACGACCTGTTCGACCTCGAGCAAGAGGAACGCCGCGAGATCCATCGCATCCTGCGGGAACTCAGCAACCAGTTGCGGCCCAGCGTGCGCTTCCTCCGCCTGTACCAGGATGTATTGGTCCGCTTCGATGTGATCCAGGCCAAGGCGTGTTTTGCCGGACTGATCGGCGCGCAGGTCCCGGAAGTGCACGACGGCCCCCATTTTCGTCTGAGAAGGGCCTATCATCCCCTGCTTTTTCTCAAAAACCAAAAAGAAGGGAAAAAAACGGTGCCCTTCGACTTCGCCCTCAAAAACGACAAGCGGATCCTGCTGCTCAGCGGGCCCAACGCCGGCGGAAAATCCATCTGCATGAAATCCGTCGGGCTGCTGCAGCTCATGGTGCAGTACGGACTGCCCGTCCCCGCCGAGGAAGGCGCGCAGATGGGGGTTTTCCAACATATTTTCGCCGACATCGGCGACCAGCAATCCCTCGAGGACGAACTCAGCACCTACTCGTCGAGGCTCCGCAACGCCCGCTTTTTTCTGGAAAACGCCGACGGACAAACCCTCGTCCTGATCGACGAATTCGGTTCGGGCACCGACCCGAAGGCCGGCGGCGCCATCGCCGAGGCCGTCTTGCGCGAACTCAACGACCGAGGCGTGCACGGCGTGGTCACGACCCACTACTCCAACCTCAAATTGTTCGCCTACCGCAATGCCGGCGTGGTCAACGGCGCCATGGTCTTCGACAAAGACACCCTATCGCCCACCTATGAGCTCCGCATCGGCAAACCGGGCAGCTCGTATGCCTTCGAGATCGCCCGCAAAAACGGACTGTCGGAGGAACTGCTCACCTTCGCTTCCAAGCGCATGGGCGAGGCCGAGAAAAATTTCGACGAATTGCTGGTCGGACTGCAAAAAGAAAAGCAGGAGACCGTGGAGGCCCGCGTCCATTTGATCGAAGAACGGATGAAACTGGATGTGTTGATCCGCACTTACGAACAAATGAGCAGGACGCTCGAACTGGAAAAGAAAAAACTCCTGCTGCAGGCCCGCGAACAGGCACTGGCCGAGGTGCAGGAGAGCGTGCGCGCAACGGCCAAGGCCCTCAAGGAGCTGCGCGAAACGGAAAATGCCCGCCTCGCGCTCGAAAAGGCCCGCGACCTGCTCGAAAAGCAAAAAAGCAAGGAGTCCGAACTGGTGCAAGCCGTACAGGAATCCAAAAAAGAAGTGTCGGTGATCCAACGCGTCGAGAAACCGGCCACCTTGGCCCCGGGCTGCACGGTGCGCCTGCGCGAAGGCGGTTCCGTGGGCACGATCGAGCGTTTGTCGGGCGAAGACGCTTGGGTATTGGTCGGCAACATGCGCCTGAAGATCAAGAGTTACGATCTGCTCCCGGTCGAACAGGCCGAAAAGCCGGAGGTTTCCGCCGCCTCGCCCGGCCGTTTCCGCTCGCCCATCCCGTTCGACGACACCCTCGACATCCGAGGAATGCGCCACGAAGACGCCATGAAAACTCTCGAATCGTTTTTCGACCGCGCCCTGATGGCCAACAGCCACACCGTGCAGGTGATCCATGGACTCGGCGGGGGCGTCCTGCGCAATTTGGTGCGAAAGGTGGCCCGCGGCTACCGCGATGTGACCCAAGTCCGCAGCGCCGAGCCCAACAACGGCGGAGAAGGAGTCACGATCGTGGATTTCGGGTGAGGGAAAGGCCGTCCCGAATTGACCAATACCTTCGCCGAAAAACCTAAAACGAAAAAGCCGCTGTCCCTTCGGGAAGCGGCTTTTTTGTAGAGCATAGGGGAATCGAACCCCTGTTGCCAGAATGAAAATCTGGAGTCCTAACCTCTAGACGAATGCTCCGTTTTTCAATGCTTTTCTTCAAAAGCGATGCAAAGGTAAGTCCAAAAAACCTTTCTGAGCAAATTTTTTGCTCAAAATTTTTGCAGAAAAAAGGAAAAAAGAATAAAACCTTAATTATCAGTAATTTTTTCTACTGCAAGCGATGCGAGTGCGAACGCTTGCTCCAGTTCGGCGCGCACCTCAACGGGGATTTCAGCGTGGGAAGACCCGGAGCGGGCATTTTTCGGTGGATCGATGGCGAGAAAATCCTGTTCCAAACTGCTTTGGACGGACCGAGGGTATTCTTCGAGGAAATCGGTGGGGACTTGTGCGTAAAAATGGGCTCGCCGAGCTGCCGCACGGGCTTTCAGCAGGGCTTCCTCGAACGGGTCCGTCCCGACAAGGGGGTTTCGGAGAAAATCGACTTTTTCGGTGTCGGGCAGCGCGGCCCGCGGGTCGGCGGAGGAAAGAGCATGGGCGTCGATGTACACGACTTCGTCCGGGTAAGCCTCCTCCATTTCCAAAGGGGAGGCCATGGGCTCTTCCGGCACATGGACCGGAACGGGCACAATTCGGCGCAATTCTTCGAGTTCGGCGGAGGCGGCGGCCAAGCGCTCGGAAGCATGGGCCAGCTCGAGGCGGCGATCGTCGAGTTCGAGGCGCAGGGAGACCAGTTCGTTTTTGGCCAAGGATTCTGCCGCCACGGCCCGTTCGGCTTCCGTGCCGAGGCGTTTGTTTTCCGCTCCGAGACGCCTTACCTCAGCGGTCAAACGGGCGATCGGCAAAGCCCTCGCCCACCATGCGGAAAGCCCCCCGATCAGAAAAGAAATCGCGAGAAAAAGGAAAAACCAAAGGCCGATGTCCGCAAATATCCGGGAGAAAGAATCGGTGAACACGATCGAAATCAGTTTGTTGGATGGATGGAAAAATCAGTTTTCGGAAGAAAAGGCCAAAACATCGGCCGGCGAACGGTCGCTGCCTTCGGGAGCGATCGCCTGCCGGTGAGCCAAACGAAAGGCGCTTTCGGGCAGTCCGTGTTCCTCGACCAAAAGGGCTCGGACGACCGACGCGCGCGCCAGTCCGAGATTTTGGGACCGGTCGTCGCCAGGAGCGCTTTCCCGGTCGTAATACCGGCCCGCGATCGTCACGGTCCGCCCGGGATGGGCAGACACCCACGCCGCCAGCGCCGACAGGAAGGCGCGGTTGTCTGGGCTCAGGACCGGCTCGCTGCTTCCAAACGGGAAGTCGAACTGTTCGTGCCCCCGGATAGCGGCCGATCCGTCCACCTCGAACACCAACGATTTGGCCCGATCGGTGGAAAATACGGGCTTGTCGGCCGCCGTCATGCCCTCCCCCCGCTCGCACGACGCAGAAAATTCGCGCGCCAAGGGCGAAGCACACGAAAAACAAGAAGCCGATGGCCAGGCGTTTGATAGAGGAGGCGTTGGACACGTTGTTTTTTTGCAGAGTGCAATTTTATGGAAAAAAAAGGGTTTATTCGGTAATTTTGCTTTTCCCGTCCAACGGGAAGCCCGCTCGCTCTTTTTTTCCCAAAAAAAGAAATTTCCGTTCCATTTTATTTATCCCAAAATGAAATTTTTTGTTCAGTTCTGCAGCATATCGAATCGAGCATCGACGATATGGGCACCGTTGTGGCTGGCCGCCGTTTTTTGTTTGGGCGCCCCCCAGCTGTCGGGCCAAGCCTACATGACCGACAAGACCGCTCCGGAGAAAGTGGCGGAAAAGTACAGGGAAGCCCGCAAGTTGATTTTCAACCGTGAAATGGCGGAGGGGAAAAAGACCTTGGAAAAGATCCTCAAAAAGTATCCGAATTTCGTGGACGCGCGCTTTTTGTACGCCGAGGCTTTTGCCGTAGAGAGAAATTTCGGCCGTGCCAAACAAGAATTTGCCCTTGCGTTGGAGCTGGCTCCCGACCACCGGCCGGTAGCCTATCTGATCCTGGGCGAAATCGCCATGGAAGCGCGCGAATATGCCGAATCCGCGCGCATGTTGGATAAATATCTTTCCTACCCGAGCAATGCGGAGACCCAGCGAAGGCATGCTCAAAAGTTGCTGGCGGATGCCCGGTTCATTCCCGGGGCATTGGCCAAGCCGCTGCCGTTTTCGCCCCGGAATGTCGGTGCCGGGATCAACACTCCCGAGCCGGAGTACGCGGCCCAGTTGTCGGCCGATGCCCGAAAAATGGTTTTCACCAGACTGGTGACCGAGGCCCGCGGCCGTCAGGAGGACTTCTTCGAGAGCGAACGCCTCCCCGATGGAACCTGGGGAACGGCCAAGGCGCTCGGCGCGCCGGTGAACACCGAATTCAACGAGGGCGCCCAAAGCCTTTCGGCCAACGGCCGGCTGTTGGTCTATACCACCGGCCAATATCCCGACGGGTACGGCAACACCGACCTGTACATCTCCGAACTGGTGGACGGCAGTTGGAGCAAGCCAATGAACATGGGCGAAACCATCAACGGGCGTTCGGCGGAAACCCAACCGGCGCTGAGCGCCAACGGCGACCTGCTCATCTTTGCCAGCAACCGCGCAGGCACCAGAGGCGATCTCGACCTGTGGATCACCAAACGCAGGCCCAACGGTTCGTGGTCGGCCCCGGAAAACCTGTCCGAACTGAACACGCCCTACGAAGACGGCTCCCCGTTCCTGCACGCCGACGGCAAAACGCTGTATTTCCGTTCGAAAGGACTTCCCGGATTCGGGAATTTCGATCTGTACCGTTCCCAACTGCAGCCCGATGGCAAATGGGGCAAACCGGTCAACCTCGGCCATCCGATCAACACGCCCTCGGAGGAAGGGCTGTTGGTGGTGACGCTGGACGGCAAAGAGGGCTACTTTTTTTCGGGACAGGGCCCCGAGGGCAGGGGCGGCTGGGACATCTACGCCTTCGACATGCCCGAGCCCATACGGCCCTTTCCCGCCACTTACGCCCGCCTCAAGGTGTTGGACGCCGAAACCCAGGCCCCGATCGGAGCCTCCTCCGAACTGTTCGAGTTCCCCGCCCAGACGCTCTTTGCCGCCGGCCGGACCGACCGCACGGGCGAATGGCTGGTCTGTCTGCCCACCGGACGGGATTACGGCCTGCAAGTCCAATCCGACGGCTACCTGTTCCACTCCGAAAATTTCGATCTGGCCGACAGTTTCACGGTGGAAAAACCCTTTGAACTGACCATCCTCCTGCAACGGGTGCCCGTGGCACAGGCCGCTCCCGCGCCCAATGCGCCCCCCAAAACCGTGGGCAGGCCCGTGATCCTGCGCAATGTTTTCTTCGAGAGCGGCTCGGCCACTTTGAAGCAGGAATCCAGAATGGAGCTGGACCGTCTGAAAAAAATGATGGACGACAACCCGACCTTCAAGGTGCGGATCCAAGGGCATACCGACAATGTGGGCGCTGACGCCGACAACATGGCGCTATCCGAGGCCCGGGCCAAATCGGTCGTGGACTATCTCGTTTCCAAGGGCATTGCAACCGCTCGGCTCACCGCACTGGGCTTCGGAGAAACCCTGCCGATCGACGCCAACGAAACCAAAAGGGGGCGCGCCAACAACCGCCGGACGGAATTCGTGATCTTGGAATGAGAAAGGGGACGGCAGGAATTATTTCTTGCCGTTCTTCCTTTTTTCTTCCTCTTTTTTCAGCTGGTCGCGCTGCATTTCCTCCAACCGTTCCGCAAAGGATTTTTTCCGGGGCTGTGACTGCAGTTCTTTCTTTTTCGCTTCGAGCTGCTCGCGGACCTTGTTCTCGTCGATGAGGACATTCTTGATCAGAAGGGTCATCCCGATGTTGAACAAGTTGCTGAAGAACATGTAGCAAGTGAGGCCCGAAGCGGAGTTGTTGAGCGCGAAGAAAAACACGAACGGGAAAATGTAGGGCATGTACTGCAGGGCCGGATTGTTGGCCGCCATGCCGGTATCGTTCAATGAGGCGCTGTATTTGGCATAAGCCAGCATGGAGATCAGCCAAAACACGGTAAACAGGCTCACGCCGCCGAGCGGGGTGAAGAAAATGTGATCGGCGCTCACCAAGTCATTGGCCCACAGGAAACTTTCCTGACGGAAATCGATGGACGCGGGGAAAAAGCGGTACAGGGCTATCCAGATCGGGGTCTGCAACAGCGCGGGCAAACAGCCCCCAAGAGGATTCACGCCATATTCGCCGAATATTTTCATTTGCTCGGTGGAAATGCGCTGCTGGTCGTCGCCGTATTTTTCCTTCAACTTGTTGATCTGCGGCCTCAGCACCTGCATTTTGACCCCGGAAAGGATCATTTTGTACTGGAGCGGGTACATGGCCGTTTTGACCAACAGCGTGAGCAGGATGATGCACAGACCGAAACTTGGGACCAGACCGCTCAGCAGATTGAACAGCGGTCTGACCAGATACTTGTTGATCGCCCCGAAGAAACTCCAACCATAATGGACCACGCTTTCCAAATCCGCTTCGTAGGTCGAAAGGATATCGTAGTCGTTGGGCCCGAAATAAAACTGCATCTGGAAAGCGCCGGAGCCGTTTTTGGCCACGGGGACGGAAAGTTCCGTGTACAATTTTTTGAGGTCGTTGTCCGGATTGCCCGCGGGCAACAGCTCGATGGCAGCACGGCCTTTGGCAAAAGGCGAAGTACGCGCCAACAGGGCCGTGGTGAAAAACTGCTGGGTATGGGCCATCCAGTCCACTGGAACTTCCAGGTTTTGGTCGTCTCCTTTGTTGCAGTCGCAATAAGTGGGCGAATCTTCGGAGATCCGATAATTCACCGTGGTCATGGACTGCTCGTAGGTCAGGGATTTTTCGATCGGAGTGATGTAATCGGCCCAGATCAGGTTCAAACCGCTGTACGATTTGGAGAGCGCGTTTTCAAGCCCCACGAGACGGACCGAATAATCGAGTGCATACTGACCGTCGCGCAGGGCGTAGGTCTGCTCGAAATAGCCGCCCGAGCCGGCGGGGATGCGGAAAACCAGCTGCCGGTCGCCCTTTTCCACTTGTCCGTACAGGTACTGCGTGTTGACGGGGCGGGACAAACCCTCCAACGGGATCAGATAGGTGAAGGCGTTTTTGGGGTCGTCGAACAGCCGAACGGGAAGCGTGGCCGTCTGTACGGTATCGCCCAAGGCATACCCCTTGAACGATTTCAGTTCCACCCCCGTGACGCGTCCACCGCGGTTGGAAAAAGTGGCCTTGATGAGGTCATTTTCCAACACAAAGGTCTCTTCGGCGCCTTCCACGGCCTCCGCGAAAACGCCGTATTCGGCGCGGTAGCCCTGCAAGCGAAGGGATTTCACGGAGTCCTGCGAAATAGACGCCACGGTCGCGACATTGACCGAGGAGGTGTCCAAGGTTTGCTGGAGTCTTCCCAAGCTGTCTTGCTCGGCTTTGGCCAAGCTGTCGAGCAGGTGCTGTTGGCGCTGTTTCTCGGCTTCGATCTGCTGGCGGCTCGGCTGCATCACGAAAGTCCAAGCGAAAACAAGGACGGCGAGCAAGACGAATCCGATCGTGGACTGTTTGTTCATGTGGAAAAGTAAAATTGCCTCTGTCGATCAAAGGCGTCTTGGTTGAAAAAAGCGGGCGCAAAGGTAGCAAAAAGTTCGGGTCGAAAGGAAAGGGGACCTTCAAAATTCACCCCGAAATGGTCGTTGGAAAGGTCTGGCCCGCTTATTTTGTCAGAATCGGGATTTGCAGGATTTTTTCGGTCCTTTGGGTCGGTCAGATTTCCTTGCGAGGGTTCGGACTTTCCGGAGTTGAAATCTTACTTTTTTCCTCCCACAAAAAAATCAGAAAATTTTCTTATATCCGTTTCCTTTGGAAATTTCGTCCCGACGAAAAATATTTGCCCTTTTTGTTCGCATGAGTCTGTCCAAAAAACCGGTCTATTCTTCTTGCAGTTCGTCCAAACAGTCGCACAGGGCACGCAGGTGGCGCAGGTAATACCGCTCCAAGTACCGGTTCAAGCCCCAGCGGACCGCCAATATCCCCAGCACGCAGAACAGGGACAGAATAGCTGCTATCAAAAGATCGAGGGAGTCGAAATGATAGAACAATTGATATTCGCTTTTGGCCAGTCCGATCCAGATACCCAGCGCCATTCCAAAAGGAAGGCTCCAGAGCGTGAGCCGTCGGTAGAGCTTCACCAGCGTTTCCAATCGCACGAGACAGTAGGACAGATTTTCTTTTAGGTTGCCCACCGTGTGCACGATCCTGCCGAGCCTTTTGTATTCGTAGCCGAAATAGGCCAATTGCAGCACCGTCAGACCGGCGATCAAAGCCAAGGTCAGTTTTCCGGGCAGGTTGTTCAGGGGGATTCCGCCCCTAAAGATCAGGGCGAGCACCACTGCCGTGGCCATTGCACATTCAAAGAGCAGTTGATGGCGCAATTTTTCCAGCGCGCCGTCTTTTTTTTGGCGGATGACGGAAAGCAGGGCTTCGTCGTCGAGTTCCCGATGCGGTTCCTCCAGGCGACGGGCGATCCGGGATTTGATATCGTCGAGCTCCATGGTGATTCAGATGAATTTTTGGGCGAGTTCCTTCAATTTGGCCTTGACGCGCATCATTTTCACGGCCACGTGGTTGGGCGTGATTCCGACGACCTCGCCGATGGTCTTGTAATCGTAATCTTCCAGATACAACAGCACGATGGCCTTATCTACCTCCGACAATTCCCCGATGGCCCGGTAAAGGGCGTTGACCTCGGCATCGCTGCCGATGTCGGGGGTTTCGGCGTAATGGACCGGAACGTTTTCGAGCGCCGTTTCCCTTGGTCGGCGACCGGCCTTTCGCAGGCGGGAGATGGCTGTGTTGAGCCCGACCTGGTACAACCAGGTGGTGAACTTGGAGTCTCCCCGAAAAGCCGCCACGCCGCGCCATGCCTGCAAGAGGATCTCTTGGAAGAGGTCCTCGCGATCTTCCGGCCCTTGTCCGTACAAGTGGCAGATCTTGTGCACTATGTTCTGGTGCTCGCGCACCAAAGCGACGAATTGGCTTTCGGTCATCGGTTCAATCGATCGTGGGCCCGATGGGTAGCGCCGCACCGTCCGAAATGACGGCCCGAGCCGGAAAAAGGTTTATTTGTTGCTCCGGCCGAGCAAACTACTGCTTTCACAGGAGCTGCCGAGAGCGAACGACCGAAAAGAGCAAGATCGGCCCCGCCGAGCGATCAGAGGTGCATGAAGGCCTTTTTGGCCAAGAGCTGCTCCTCGGTTTCGACATGTTCGGGATCGGGGACGCAGCAATCCACCGGACAAACGGCGGCACATTGGGGCTCTTCGTGGAAGCCCACACATTCCGTGCATTTGTCGGTCACGATGTAGTAAAATTCATCGGACACGGGGCTTTGTTTTACCTCGGCATCGGACTCGCCGCCGCTGGGCATTTCCAAGAGCCCTTTGAGGTCGGTGCCGTCGGAAAAAGCCCACTCCACGCCTCCTTCGTAAATGGCGTTGTTGGGGCATTCGGGTTCACAGGCCCCGCAATTGATGCATTCGTCGGTGATCTTGATGGCCATGATATCAGGAGGTCGTTCGTTAGTGCGGTCGGCAATTGTTCCGTTCCGGGCAAAGGTAGGGCGATTTTGCTCAAAGATGGTACCTTTGAGCCACAACTTCGGCCCTATATGCCTCCTGCTATTTATTATTTGCTGCTCAGCGTTCTGTGCTCGGTCGCCATCAACCTGCTTTTCAAGTGGTTCGACCGCTGGCAAATCCATACTTTCCAAGCCATCGTGGCCAACTATGTAGCCTGTGTGGTCACGGGCAGCATTGCTTTGGGAAGGGTTCCCGTGGGAGCTGCCACTTTGGAAGCGCCTTGGCTTCCCATGGCCCTGGGCCTCGGCATCCTTTTCATCACCGGTTTTTTCACCATGGCCACCACGGTGCAGCGTTTCGGCGTGGCGGTGGGAACAGTGACCCAAAAAATGTCGCTGCTGATTTCGGTGGTTTTTGCCATTTGGGCCTTTTCCGAACCCGTCAACGCGCTCAAGATCGGCGGGCTGTTGGCCGCCCTCGGTTCGGTGGTGCTGGCCAACTGGCCGGACAAAGGCAACGGTGCCGAACTGCCCTACCGCACCCTGTGGATGCTTCCGGCGTGGACCTTCCTGTCAAGCGGCCTGATCGAATGCGCGCTCAGTTACACCGAGCGGGAGTGGCTGCAAGGTGCCGGTCTCGACCCGCATTTGACCTTCACCACGGTGTTGTTCGCCACGGCGCTTTCCCTGGGGCTGGCGGCCCTGTCGGTGGGGCTGCTCCGTGGCTCGGTGCGGCCCGACGGCCGTTCGCTGCTTGCCGGTCTGCTCCTGGGCGTGCCCAACTTCGGATCGATCTATTTTCTGCTGCGCGCCATCGGCGAAGGGCAGGGCTCAGTGGTGCTGCCGATCAACAATGTGGCCGTGATCGCCGTGCTGGCGCTGCTGGCGGTATTTCTTTTTAGAGAAAAACTCAGTCCGACCAACTGGGCCGGTGCGTCCCTGTCCCTCTTGGCGATTGCGCTGACCGCCTTGGGCGGACAATGAACCGAGGCTTTCCGCCGACCATGCAAGCCCCCGACCATTATCGAACCCTAACGGCACCGGCGACGGGTTTCTACCGCGACCGGGGCAGCAAGTTCCTGGCCTACGGGTGGGCGGTGTGGCGCGAAAGCGAAATCCGAGAAAAACTGGATTTCCTGCGCAAAGAGCACCCCAAAGCCCGCCATTTCTGTTACGCTTGGCGCCTCGGCACCGACGGTACCCGCTTTCGGGCCAACGACGACGGCGAACCCTCCGGCACCGCGGGCCGGCCGATCCTCGGACAGATCGACAGCGCCGGTCTGACCAATGTGATGGTGGCGGTGGTGCGCTATTTCGGCGGCACCCTCCTCGGAGCGCAGGGACTGATCGAAGCCTACAAGACCTCCGCCAAGGACGCCCTCGAAGGAGCTACCACCGAAGAACGCCTCGTGGAAGAAATCCTTTCGATCGATTTCCCCTACCCGGCGATGAACGCCGTGATGACACTGGTGAAAAAAACGCAGCCCAATGTGCTGCAACAAACCTTTGAAGCAACGCCGAGGCTGGTGGTGGCACTGCGCAAGGCCCAGGTGGCGGCTTTTTTCGGCGAACTCGAAAAAATAGATGGAGTGCAAGTGGAGACGGCGGAGGAGTGAGAAAGGGGGTACAAATTATTTTGCACATTTGACCTCGGCCTGTTATATTTGCTGCATAAAAACACGCCTCTTTTTTTATAATAAAAATCCTCTTCATGCCCGAACAACATCCAATCGAAAAATTATTCCAACAATTTTTGGAAGAATCGAAAAATGACAAAGACATCGAATACTGTCTGATTCAAAGCAGCGTAGAGCCGACCATTCGCTTCAAATTCGGTTCTTGGGCCAGCAGGCAGCCCAACATTACCTTGAATTTAATGGAAACCGGCAGATTGGACTTGATGCTGGGGGTCGGCGACCAATTGTACATCATCGAATTCGGGCATTTGCTGAATTTGCTCAAGCATAATAGGGAGAAAAACAATAAAAAAATTAAGGACGACTCGGATAAAATCGATAACAAGACAAAAAAAATACTATTATATAAAAACAGTTTTTTCAAATCCCGCTTTTTGAAAGAGTTCAATCAAGTGCACCATCTGACCTGTAGTTTGTTCTCAGATTTTCGATTGGCGCCAGAAGGATATAAATTTAAAACTATACTCAGCATAGACCCGTTCAAATCTGGAACTTTGTTCAAATATGGGTATGAGTTCAGAGCAAGTATGCTGAAATACTATACAAATTATCTGAATTACTTAAATATATCTGATGAAAATGATACTTATTTATATGGATACAAACCATTCGCAGTCATAGAAGATCAACTATACCTGCATTATAAATTCGATCCCAAAGAATCGTTTTCATTGAACCGCATCCTTTAACAATTTTTCAAGTTGTAAGGAACCGTATCCGACCTCACCCTCCCCTTTTCCCCCAAACCCTCCACCGCCAAACTTTCGAAAACATACCCCTCCGCCCGGAAATGCTCCAGAGCGCGCGGGAGCGCGTAGCGCAGGTTTCGTTCGGCCTTGAGGCTGTCGTGCAGGACGACGATGGAGCCGGGCGAGGCGTTTCGAAGGATGTTTTGAAGGCATTGTTCTCCGGTGATGTTGGGGTCGTAATCCATGCCGAGCACGTCCCACATCACGATATCGTTTTGCGCGCGCAAGAGGGCGGCCTGCTGGGGCCGCAAGCGACCGTAGGGCGGACGGAAAAGCCGTGACCGCACCTGTTCGGCACATTTGGCCACATTGTCGAGGTAGGGCCCGGTGGGCGTTTCCCATCCGTTGAGGTGGTGCTGGGTGTGGTTGCCGACGGTGTGGCCAGCCTCCAAAACCCGTCGAAAAATATCGGGGTGCTTGCGCACATTGTCGCCCACGCAAAAGAAAGTGGCCTTGGCTCCATGGGCAGAGAGGGTTTCCAGTACGAAAGGCGTGACCTCGGGCACCGGGCCGTCGTCGAAGGTTAAATACAGTTTCTTTTCGGAGGTGGGGATCCTCCAGACCCGGTGGGGAAACAGTTTTTGCACCCACGAAGGCATTTTGGCGAAGCGCATGTAGGGATCGGAGGATTTCGATTTCAGACGATACCTTCCCGGACGAGGTCGTGCAGGTGCACCATGCCCGCATAGCGGCCGTTGCGCAGCGCCACGACCTGGGCTATCTTGTGCTCGCGCATCAGGGCGAGGGCCTCCACGGCCAAGGAATCTTCGTCGAGGCAGCGCGGCGAAGGGCACATCAATTCTCGGGCGCACAGGACTGACAGTTCGCCGCCGCGTTCCAACATCCGCCGCAGGTCGCCGTCGGTGACGATCCCGATGACCTCGCCCTCCGCGTCCAGCACGGCCGTGGCGCCGAGCCGCTTGGAGGTGATCTCGAGGATGACGGCGTCGAGCAGCGCTTCCGGCGGCACCGCGGGCCGCTCGTTGGCCGAACTGATGTCCGATACCCGCAGGTACAAGCGCTTGCCCAGCGAACCGCCGGGATGCAGGCGGGCAAAATCGGCGGGCGAAAACCCGCGCATCGACAACAGGGCCATTGCGAGCGCATCGCCCATCGCCATCTGTACGATCGTGCTGGCCGTCGGGGCCAAATTGTTGGGATCCGCCTCCCGGTCGATCGGTGCCAAGAGCAGGTGGTCGGCCCGCCGAGCCAGTTCGGACCCGGCCACGGAAGTGAGTGCGACGACCGGGTTGCCGAGCCTTTTCAGCAGCGGCAGCAGGGCCTTGATCTCGGGGGTGTCACCGCTTTTCGACAGGCACAGCACCACATCCGATGGCCCGATCATGCCCAGATCGCCGTGGATGGCGTCGGCGGCGTGCATGAACAGCGCGGGGGTTCCCGTGGAGTTCAGCGTGGCCGCGATTTTTTGTCCGACGAGCGCGCTCTTGCCGATTCCCGTCACCACCACCCGTGCTCCCGAAGAAAATATGGCAGCGGCACAAGTTCGGAACGCCTCCTCCGGAAAATCGGCGATCAAGCCTACAATCGCTTCTTTTTCAATAAAAAGCGTTTTTCGGGCCGTTTCGACGGCATCGGAAAGTTTGCGTTCGAGGGGTTCCATTTCGGGACAAAAATGAATTTTTTCGGTGAAATACCTCCAATATCCGACATATAATCTTATTTTTAGCCTAAAGAACAAACATCCCCCAAAAACCATTTACCAATTGAAATTTGGCATGGGCCAAACACAGTTGGCAAAACCAAAATCTTCGCATTTCCCCACTGGCATGACCACCACAACCGATTATCTGTACGAAGCGCTGCACAAGCACTTTGGATTCGACAACTTCAAAGGCACCCAAGAAGCCATTATCCGTAATTTGCTGGAAGGAAAAGATTCTTTCGTCATCATGCCGACCGGCGGCGGCAAGTCGCTCTGTTACCAACTGCCCGCCCTCATGATGGAGGGCACCGCGCTAGTTATCTCTCCCCTGATCGCCCTGATGAAAAACCAGGTGGACTCCATCCGATCCTACAGCGAGGCCGACAATGTGGCGCATTTTCTGAACTCTTCGCTTTCGCGCGCCCAAATGCGCAAGGTAAAATCCGATATCCAAGACGGGCATACCAAACTGCTGTACGTGGCTCCCGAAACCCTGACCAAAGAAGAAAACCTGGACTTTTTCGCCAACACCAACGTCTCCTTCGTGGCGGTGGACGAAGCGCACTGCATTTCCGAATGGGGGCACGATTTCCGCCCGGAATACCGCCGCATCCGTACCATGATCGACGCCATCGGCCGCGAGATCCCCATCATCGCCCTTACCGCCACGGCCACCCCCAAGGTGCGCACCGACATCGTGAAGACCCTGCGGATGGAAGACCCGACGGAATTTGTCTCTTCTTTCAACCGCGACAACCTCTACTACGAGATCCGTCCCAAGGGCAAGCGCGACGACACCATCAAGAGCATCCTGCAATACATCAAGACGCAGCCCAACAAATCGGGCATCATCTATGTACAGGCCCGCAAATCCGCCGAGGACATCGCCAAACTGCTCGAGGTCAACGGCATCAAGGCGTTTCCCTACCACGCCGGTCTGGATGCCAAGACCCGCAGCGATACCCAAGATGCCTTCTTGATGGAAGACCTCGAGGTGATCGTCGCCACCATCGCTTTCGGAATGGGCATCGACAAGCCCAATGTGCGTTTCGTGATCCACTACGACATCCCGAAAAGCATCGAAAATTACTACCAGGAAACCGGCCGCGCCGGCCGCGACGGCCTCCAGGGCGACTGTATCGCCTATTACGCCTACAACGACCTGGTCAAACTCGAGAAATTCCTCCGCGACAAGCCGGTCTCCGAAAGGGAAATGGGCATGCAGCTCCTCAACGAGGTGCTCGGATATGCCGAAACCACCTCTTGCCGCCGCCAATACCTGCTCCACTACTTCGGTGAAGAGTACCATCCCTCGCAATGCAACGGGATGTGCGACAACTGCCGCTACCCCAAGGAACGCTTGGAAGCAGGCCGCGAACTGCGCCAAGCCCTAATGGCCGTCCGCGATCTGAAAGAAAATTTCCCCCTGAAAACCGTCGTGGAGTTCATCTTGGGCAAGCAGACCAAGCAGCTCCTCGATTTCGGTTACGACGAACTCGACGGCTTCGGCATCGGCGACGAAAAAAGCGAACTGTTCTGGAACTCGGTGCTCCGCCAAGCGCTGCTCAACGATTTTCTGTACAAGGACATCGAAGAATACGGCCTGCTCAAGATCTCCTCGAACGGGCACGCGTTCATCGAAAATCCCGGCTCCTTCCATATCACCCTCAACCACGATTTCGACCAGGAACTGATCGACGACGAGGAAGAGGCCGCGGGCAAGACCGCCGTTTTGGACGATACCCTCTTCCAACAACTCCGCGACCTCTGCCGCCGGGAAGCCAAAAAGATGGGCGTTCCGCCTTATGTGGTTTTCTCCGAGCCGTCCCTGATGGACATGGCCACCCAGTACCCCGTCACCCTCGAAGACCTGGAATCGGTTTCCGGTGTCAACAAGGGCAAGGCACAGCGCTACGGACAACCCTTCGTGGACTTCATCGCCCGCTATGTGACCGACAACGACATCGAGCGGCCCACGGATTTCGTGGTCAAATCGATCGCCAACAAGTCCAAAAGCAAGGTGCAGATCATCCAGAGCATCGACAAGCGCATCCCCTTTGAGGACATCGCCCGCTCGCTCGACATGTCCATGGACGAGTTCATGGAAGAAATCTACTCGATCGTCCAGGCCGGCACCAAATTGCGCATCGATTACTACATAGACGAACAGGTGGACGAAGCGATCCGTGAAGACATCTGCGATTATTTCATGCAGGCCGACACGGACGACCTCGAATTGGCCTTCCAAACCCTCAAAGAAGACGACATTACCTGGGAAGAGGTGCGGTTGATGCGCATCAAATTCCTGTCGGACAACGGCAACTGATCCTCTCCACACCCTACCCTTTCCCATTCGAACGGGCATCTCGGCGCTTCAAAAAATGCAGAGATGCCCGTTCTGCCTGAGCCACAGTTCCGAACGCCGGTACTCCGGCATGGCGTTTTCCACCAGGCTCCAAAATTGGTCCGAGTGGTCCATGTGGGTCAGGTGCGCCAATTCATGGATGATGATGTAATCGATGACTTCCGAGGGGGCAAAAAGCAGCCGAGTGGAAAAATTCAGGTTTTTGTTGCTCGAACAAGAGCCCCAGTTGGTGTGGTTGTATTTGAAACTGACCCCGTTGATTTGTTTTTGGAAAAAAAGGAAGTTCAGTTCATTGACGCGCCGTACAAACTCCGGTGCGCAATCATTGGCCACCAGCCGGCTGATGAGGTGCTTGATGCTTTTTCGGCGGTTGACGGGCGTATCGTCCAAGGCCAGGGTCAGTTGTATGTTGCGCCCTTCGATGCGGCCGCGGTGGCCGTTGCGGGCTTCTTCGCGGATGTTGATCACATATTCCCGTCCAAAAACCTGCAAGGTGGAACCGTCCGTGTAAGAGCGGCCCATCACCGACCGGTGGAGATCGGGCCGCTGAGCCACCGTAGCGCGGACCCATTGTTCGAATTTCGGTATAATATCCTCGATGCAGCATGGTTGCATGTGCGCCGGCACCCGGAGGATGGCTTTTTTGCCCGTCAGGGCAAAACGCGCTGACAGGATTCTTTTGTCCAGCACCACCTCCACGGGAAAGTGTTCGCCATCAATTTCGATGTGCGCTTTCAAGGTTTGACTGGTAGAGAATAGTTTTTTTTCGAGTGCCATTTTTTAAAAAAATTAAATTTTGGACCAAGAAGCTCCCTCTTTGCCGTCTTTCACCTGAACGTCCAGCGCCTGCAAACGTTCACGGATCCGGTCGGAAGTGCCCCAATCCTTTTGGTCGCGGGCGTTTTTGCGCAGCTCGAGGATCAGCTGCATCAAACCATCGGCCAATCCCGCATCCGTGCCCGACTGCGTTTCGTCGAGCAGCCCGAAGATGTCGTGCAGGAAGACCCGGAAAGTCACCTTCAAGCGCTCGAAAGTGGCTTTGACGACCGAGCCCATCGGGATTTTCCCGTGCCGCCAGGAATTGATTTTGGGCACCAGTTCGAACAGCGCGGCCAAGGCCTGGGGGGTCGAAAAATCGTCGTCCATGGCCGCAAAGGCCGAATCCAACAGCGCATTGACCTCGGCGTCTTCCGCGGTGGGCGCCTCGGGGCCCGCGTAGTTTTGGCCCTGGAGCCAGCGGTGGGCCTCCATCAGGCGCGCATAGCCTTTTTCGGCGGCCTGCAGGGCGGGATCGGTGAGATCGAGCGTGCTTCGGTAATGCGTCTGCAGCATGAAAAAGCGCAGCGTCATCGGCGAATACGCCTTGGCGAACAGGTTATTGTCGCCGGAAAACAGTTGCAGCGGCAGGATGGAGTTGCTCTTGCCCGTGACGGGATCGGGCGTTTTGGACATCTTTTTGCCGTTGAGCAACAGCATGTTGCCGTGCATCCAAAAACGTACGGGCGCGCAACCGCAGGCCCCGAAATTCTGGGCGATCTCATTTTCGTGGTGGGGAAACTGCAGGTCCATGCCCCCGCCGTGGATATCGAATTCCGGTCCGAGATATTTGGTGCTCATCGCCGAACATTCGAGGTGCCAACCGGGGAAACCCACCGACCACGGCGCTTTCCAACGCATCAGGTGGCTTTCGTCGGCCTTAATCCAAATGGCGAAATCGGAAGGATGTCTTTTTTCGCCCTGATTTTTCAATTCGCGGGATTCGGCCAACAGGTCATCCATTTGTTTGCCCGACAGCCGACCGTAAACCCCTTTTTCCCGCACCAACTTGGGCGTATCGAAATAGACCGAACCGTTGACTTCATAGGCATAGCCGTTTTCGAGGATGCGTTCCACCATTTCGATCTGCTCCATCAAATGGCCGGTCGCCGAGGGTTCGATGCAGGGCGGCAGGTTGTTGAAGAGATTCATCACATCGCGGAAACCGACCGTGTAGCGCTGGACGATCTCCATGGGTTCGATGCGTTCAAGTCGGGCTTTTTTGGAAATCTTGTCCTCGGCCCCGCTGTCCTGATCGCCTTCCAAATGCCCCACATCGGTGACATTGCGCACATAGCGCACTTTGAAACCCTTGTGCGTCAAGTAGCGATAGACCACATCGAAAGAGACGAAAGTGCGGCAATTTCCCAAATGCACATCGGAATATACCGTCGGCCCGCACACATACAGGCCCACAAAAGGAGGAGAGATCGGCTCGAAATTTTCTTTTTCCCGAGAAAAAGAATTGTAAATTTTCATATTAAAAAAAATTTTATACAAAAACCATTTTCTGAAAAAAATTATTCCAGCACCAACACTTGGGTATCGGAAAAGTGTCCGATGCCGAGGCGCACGAAATAGGTTCCCCTCGGCAGGTCGCGCACATCGAGATCCAGAAAATAATGACCTTCCTGTTGATCCCCGTCGAACGCTTGAACGGTGCGTCCCAACGCGTCGTTGATCGAAATGGCGATGTTGCCCGCGACCGGTTGTTGGAATTCCAAACGCACGGTTTCCCGCGCCGGATTGGGCATCAGGCGCAGGCGGATCGCCCCAGGTCCGTCCACTGCCGCCTCCTGCATGCCCGTTGCGGCGGTGTTGACGAACACCTCGAGGATCCCGTTGGAAGCCTGGGTCGTGGAAGTCGGATCGGAGAAAAAGGAATTGGGCACTTGGCTCTGGATGCCCCCGAAAATATAGCCCACCAGCGTACGCGCAGCGGGCAAGCGGTGCAGTTGAAGGATGCCGTGCGCATCGAAATAAGCTGGATCGGCCGGGAAAAACTCGGCGGAGGAGCCCAAAAGCCCAGGCATTTCCACGGGCATTTTGACCTCAGCGAGCGTTCCGTCCGCGGCCCGCGAGACCCGGCTGACCGTGTTCACGAAAGGCACGAGGGTATCGTCGAGCATCAGTCCGTTGGCGTCCATGGAATAACGGCTCATCCCGCCGAAAAACACATTGTGCATATCATTGGATACCGAATCGAAAACGGGCAGTTTGGCGCTGTGGTACTGGCTGAGATACTGGTTGAAATTGGGCACGGGCGTATAGCCCGTTTCGGAAATGTCCACGGTGTTGAGCCACGGGATATTGCGGTTGTACTGGAACACACCGGAGAAGGCCGTGTAGCCGAAAGAGCCGTCAGGGAAGATCTGCGGCACGAGGTTGTAGTCTCGCCGGTGCAGTTCGGCAGTGTCGCGCCAAGCGGAGTAATCGGCGATGGATAGGCCGTTGGGCGTTTCAAGGATCCGAAATCGACGCACTTCGTTGGTATATTCCTGGAAGAAACCGGGGCCGTGGTTGGGGCCCATCGGGTTGTAGCGGCCGTCGAACCGGTGGCCGCCCACGAGATAATAGAAGTCGCCGATCTTGCCCAAGTTGCCGCCACAGACAGCCAGTCGCTGATCGAGCATTTGTTTGACATACGGACCGACGGGCGTGTTGTTTTGGATCGCTGCTATCATGCCGGGCACATTGATCGCGGCCAGTTTGGGGTAGGTCGTGTGAAATCCCGCGGCAAAACTGTCGCCATATCCCCCGATGCAATAAAGCGTTTCGCCGTCTTGATGAAACTGCATGTTGGTGGATTGCAGTTGGTTGTAGATACTGTCGGGCAATTCGGACAGATCGCGCTGCCAAACTTGACGATTGGCCGGATCGATCACATAAACGACGCGGTTGTTGTCGTCGATGAAAAAAGCGGCAAAAGGCTGTCTCGGGTGCAGCCCGTCCGTGCGACCGGCCACGATCAGCCACAGGCCATTGTGGATGGCCGCGGCATAGGAATGGAGCCCCGGTGCGTTGGGCACTGTCAGCGTGTCGAACGAAACTTCGAAGGGCGCTTGGGCACGGAGGGAAAATCCCAACAGGAGGCAAGCAAGAAAAATGATATTGCGCATGATGACAGCTTTTTTGCAAAGATATCTTCCGGCGGGTATTTTTTGGAAAAAAGTGGCTCTGTATTGAGGGTTTGACTCTGCCGGCTTACAATTTCACCCTTCTGGTCCAAGTTTTTTTGGAAAAAAAGAAAAAGCCGCTCTTTTGAAAGAGCGGCTTTTTTCCGAATCCCACAAAATGGGGGAAACGGGATTTTACGGTCGTTGAATCAGAATTCGGACGGTTGCGACCTCGCTTCCCGAGACCACACGCACCAAATATGCCCCGCCGGATTGTGCCGAAAGGTCGAACGCGACTTGGTTGGTGCCGTTTACCGGTTGTTGGGCGATCATCCGTCCCTGCAGATCGAAGAGTTGGGCAAAGCCGTCGATCTCGCGGTCGAGGGAGACCGTGAAGATTCCGGTAGTCGGGTTCGGGAAGGCCGTGGCCTCCAAGGAACGGGCATTGGCCGCGGTACCGGGCAGCGTGCGGGCGAAGGGCGTCGTGTATTCGAAGGCGCCCATGTCGATGCCCGCTCCGTTGGGGCGGAAATTGCCGAGGTAATCGTCGGCAGGTGCGCCCGTGAGCGTGCCCGCATCGATCGCCGAAGAAGCCGCTTGCAGCTGCAGATCGCCGGCAGCGAGATCCACGAATTGCGGATTGATGCCGAAGAGATTGCCCGCGCCGCATGACAAGGCACTGGCCCCGCCCGAGTTCAGGGCGCAGGTAGCCGCTTGCAGCAGCGAGTAGGACACGCTGGCCGCCGAAATCGCAGTGGCCTGGAAGAAGGGCCTGCCGGAGACCAGCGTCGTCGTGTTGTTCCAGAAAACACTGTTCGTAGCAGTAAGGGATGCCGAAGAGCCGGTGCCCGCGTTGAGGAAGCTCACCGAACCGTTGCCGTAGGCCATGTTGGAGGCCACGGTGCAGTTCATGAGCGCAACGCTCGATTGGCCCGAGGTCGTGGTGGTCTGGTTGATCGCACCGCCCGTACCGGCCGTAGAAGCGTTGGCCCACAACTGGCAGTTCGTCATCGTCGTGAAGGCACCGGCAGAGGTTTGGGAAGCTGTCTGCGAAAGAGCCCCTCCCCTGCCCGATCCGATGTTCTGGGCGAAACGGCTTTGGGTCACCGTCAGTACCGAGAAGCCCGACCGCGAGGATTGGTGGTAGATCGCACCACCATCGCTGGCCGTATTGCCCTGGAAATCGCAGTTGATCACCTCGGTCATGATCGAGCTGGCGGTGAGGTCGGCGAACAAGTTGACCGCGCCGCCTTTACCGGAAGCTCCGGTGGCCGTATTGGATTGGAACAAACAGATATTGATCACGAGATTGAGCACGCCGCCCAACGAATTGCCGAACACCGCGCCGCCGTTTACGGAACTGTTGGATTGGAAAGTGCTGCTGTTAATCGTGTGGTATTGGGTGGCGCCGTTCGTCGAAAAATCCCAGATCGCACCGCCGCCGAGGGCCGAGGTATTGGACTGGAAGGTACAGCCGTCGGTGGTCACCGTAGAGATACCGCCGGCGTTCGTCGTGTTCATCATTGCACCGCCCCGTTGCAGAGCGTTGTTCAGTTCGAAGATCGAGAAAAACACCTGCAAAGAGACCGAACCGCCGTTTTGGGTGACCGAGGCCAAGCCACCACCGTGCTGGGCGGCAGTATTGCCCGTGAAGCGGCAATAATCGAACCTCGGATTCGCGGCTCCTCCGTCGAGGGCGAACACCATCGCGCCGCCGCCCCGTTGGGCCGTATAGTTCTGCACGAAGCGACAATCCACGAAGTAGGGACTCGATACTTTGCCCACGCTGTCGGCCCGCACAAGGACGCCGGCGCCTTCGACCGGTGAGTTGGCGTCCCGGATCACGAATCCGCAGATCAGCACATCGTCGCCGACGTTGATGCCCGTCAGGATACGGTGGCTGTTGTCGGAGTTGGAGCCCGGCACTCCGATATCGCCGGAGAGCACAGTTGGATACGTGTTGGGATCGGCAAAAAGTCCGCCTCCGTTGGGGAAGCCGCCGAACAGGTTGATCGAGGGCACCAGTTGGAAAGAGGCCAACCGGGAGGTATCGTCGGTGGGGCGATAAATCCCCTCGGCCACCAAGATGTTGGTATTGGGAGCGGCGGCCAAAAGCGCTGCTTGCAGGCTGGTCATCGCGTTTACCCATGAGGTTCCGGATCCATCTCCCGTGGCGTCGTCGTCCACAAAAATCGCCGGGCCGTTTTCGGGGGAGCAAACCGACGTTGCGGGCGGCATGATCGTCACTTCCACCTCAAAGCTGCAAGTAGTGGTTTGGCCGGTTCCGTCGGTGGCCGTCAGGATCACCGCAACAGTAGTGGGGAAAACGTAAGACGTACCCGCGACCGGGGATTGACCCACCGTGACGGTTCCGCAATCATCGGCTGCCGTCGCCAGCGCCGTGTAGTCCGGCATAGTGGCAGTACCGGCACCGATCAGGGTCTGAGTCGTGGGGCAAGCGATCGTCGGTGGAAGATCGGTGCTGCCGACCGATGCAGAAGCGCTTTCGGTACAGCCATTGGCGTCAGTGGCCACCACTGTATAGGTGCCCACGCAGAGATCCGTTGCGTTCGGGCCGACCGATCCGTTGCTCCACATGTACGTTGCGGACACCGCTGCAGTGACCATAGCCATGCCGTTGCAACCCGTCGCGCACGTCGCCGCGGCACCTGTGGCCACAACCGAAATCGGTGCAGCCTCCGACACTGTGATAGTGGCACTGCCCGAACAGCCGCCTGCTTGCGTGCCAGTTACCGAGTAAGCGCCCGCCGCGACTACCGAAATAGAACCCGACGTCTCGCCTGTGCTCCAGATGAAGTCTGCTGCTCCCGAAGCTGTCAGGGCCACCGTTCCGTTGGCGCACAGCACCGGAGTGGACTGGCCGATGGATACGGCGAGAGGCAACACCGTCACTGTTGCCGTATCCGTTGCTGTGGCTCCGAAAGGAGCAGTCAAGGTCACGCTATAAGTTGTGGAAACAGAGGGGGAAACATTGATGGACTGCGTTGTGGCGCCCGTGCTCCACAGATAGGTGCTTCCCACCGGACCGAACTGGGCGGTCAACTCCGTAATCTCACCTGTGCATACTTCAAGATCTCCTTCGATGGAAACATCGGCCGATACAAACATCGATTCGTAGGCCCCCAGGTCATGGCCCGCCCCCTGTGGACGAGCATTGCCGTCCAAATCTTGGTTTGGAGCGCCCGCGGCTGTGCCGGCATCCTTGGCCGGTGAAGTGGGAAGCAAGTGCAGATCACCGCCCGCCAAATCCACGAACTGCGGATCCAAGCCCAATAGCATGCCCGTTCCACAAGAAAGCGTTCCGGTGCCGGCCGCGGCAAGGGCACATGTAGCCGATTGCAACAGACAATACGAAAGGTTCGTAGAAACCGAGGGACCGGAATTGAAGAACATGCGTCCGGCTGCAAGAGAAGAACTGTTGTTCCAGAAAATGCCGTTCACAAAATTCGATGACAGTGAACCCGAAACCAAGTCGTTCATGACCACCGATCCCTGTCCGAGGGCAAAATTGGAAGCAAATGTGCAATTCGTGGCATTGAAGTTCAAGGCCGCTCCATCTGATACCCGTTGGAAAAGGACTCCGCCGAGGCCGGTATTGGCGCGGTTTCCGTAGAACACACAGTTGGTTGCCTGTATTTGCGAGGCAGAAGCCGACAAAGAAGAAAGTTGCGACACTGCACCGCCACGGCCACTGCTGATATTACCCGAGAAAACCGATTTGTCGAGGATGAACTGGCTGATTGCACCACGGTTGGCCTGGGCATAGAGTGCGGCTCCATCCGATGACTGATTCGAGGTGAAAGTACAATTTTCCAGGTTGGTGGTCAAAGTACCGCCCGTCAAATCCGACAATGAGTAAATGGCCCCACCTTTTCCGGAAGAGATGTTTTGGCTGAAGGCGCCATCCACCGCTTGGAAGGAAATGTTTGCCGAAGATGGGTTGTTGAACACCGCACCGCCGTTTTGGGCCGTGTTGGAGGTAAATGTCGGAGACAAAAGATTCATCGAAAGCGAAGAGCCTCCACGGGTGAAGTTGAATATGGCCCCACCGCTGATGTTCGACGAGTTGGATTGGAAAACGGCGCCGATCATCGTATAGGTCGTTGTACCTCCGGCATTGACGATGTTGTTGATCGCCCCACCCCTTTGAGGTGTGGAATTGGACTCGAATACCGTTTCAACAAAGTTGGCGTTTATCGTTCCAGAAGTTTGGGAATTCGTACTAATACCTCCACCATCTGCTTGTGCAAAGTTTTGAACAAAACGGCAATACTCAAATGTCGGGGATGCGCTGCCACCGGATTGGACCTGGATATAAAGACCACCACCTTTTTGCACCGTCTGGTTATTGCGGATGATACAGTTGCGGAAAGTTGGTCCGACCTGTGCTGTTGCTCCGTTCGCCAGCATGTACACCCCGCCGCCGTTGCTGTTGCCGTTGGCGTCCCGAATAGTGACACCGCAGACCAACGACCCCGTGCCCGAATTGGTCATCGAAAGCACCCGGTAACTGTTGTCAGAATGGGTACCCCTAACTCCGATATCTCCGGAAAGTACCGTCGGATAAGCTACTGGATTCGATGTGGCCCCGCCACCGTTGGGATAGCCCCCGATCAAGGCGATATTGGACGGCAACGCGAAAGTTTGTGCCCGATCAAGGCCCGCAGTTGGAAAATAGGTTCCTTTGGCCACAAAAACCGTCGTGTTCGGAGCGATTCCCGTCAGCGCGGTTCTCAAATTGGTAAAGGCGTTTGTCCAAGATGTACCATTGTTTGCTCCGGTTGCGGAACTGTCCACATAAACGATCGGGCCGTTGAAGGGGTCACAGACAACTGGCGGAGGGGCGATACTCAAGTTGACCGCAAAAGAACAAGTTGCCAAATTGCCCTGAGCATCTGTGGCCGTCAAAACCACAGTAACAGCTTGGGAATTGGCATAGATCGTTCCAGCAGCAGGAGATTGTGCAACGGTCACAGTACCACAGGGACTGGTAGCGGTGGCCTGACCGATGAAATTGGGCAGAGACACAACGCCGTTTCCATTCAATACTTGATCTATCGGACAAATAATGGTTGGTGGTTGGACATTCAAACTAATTGTCACCACCGCCTCGGCACTCGCAGTACAGCCGTTCGCCGAAGTCACCGTCACCGTGTAGGAACCCGCAGCCGAGACCGACAAGGTCGATGTCGTCTCGCCGTTGCTCCACAGGTAGCTGTCGCCGCCCGTGGCCGTCAAAGTACCGGAAGGCGTGGCGCAGGTCAGGGTCAAAGTGGCCGGAGAAACGACCGCCGTCGGCAAAGTCGCATCAACATCCACGACCGCCTCGGCGCTCGCCGTACAGCCGTTCGCCGAAGTCACCGTCACAGAGTATGTGCCAGCGGCAGAAACCGACAAGGTCGATGCCGTCTCGCCGTTGCTCCACAGGTAGCTGTCGCCGCC
>JBEIJQ010000006.1:0-43191 GCA_040380145.1 Lewinellaceae bacterium
GGCGAGTGTACCGGCGTGGACGGATCCGGATTTTTCGACGGCCTGCTCGACGAGTTGTATGTGTACAGCCGGGCGCTGGATCCCGAGGAAATCCTGGAAATGTACGAAGCCCTGGCCCCCGACCGCATCGTCACTTTGGACGCCATTATTTTTCAAGGACAGAGCATCAACACCCTGGCCACCAATACCTGTGCAACCGACATCGCTTGGGTGCCCGGAGCCGGCACGAGTGACTCCACGATATTGGAGCCGGAGCTGAGCCCTTTTCAGAGCACACGGTACCGGGCATATTTCACGGACGCCTATGGATGTACCACTTTCGACTCGTTGTACATCCAAGTGCTCGACCCCGACAGTTTTCCGTGCAACCGCTTGTTGGTGCCAACGGCTTTTACGCCGAATGCCGACGGCTTGAACGATGCGCTGCGGATTTCCAATGCGCCGGTCATAGATGAACTGCTGGCTTTCGAAGTGTATGATCGTTGGGGCAACCGTGTTTTTGTCACCGAAGATCTCAACGGCTCTTGGGACGGCAACTATGGAGGTTCGCCCATCAACCCCGGCACCTACCTATGGAGGGTCAATTACCGGTGCAATGGCCGCGAAAACGTATCGATGGGCGAAGTCACCCTGATCCGATGAATGTTGCAGAAAAAGTGTGGACGGCGGCAGATGAAAACGAACTGCCCCGCATAGCTGCCGAGCTGCTCGAATGGGCCGGCGAACGCCGGAAAATGGCATTTTTCGGCCAAATGGGTGCGGGAAAGACTACCCTTATCCGCCACCTGTGCGAAAACTTAGGCTGTACGGAAACCGCCAGCAGCCCCACTTTCGCTTTGGTACAGACCTATCCTTGTCCCGGTGGAAAAGTCAGTCACCTCGACTTGTACCGCTTGCGCGACGCCCGTGAGGCCTTCGAGGCCGGCATCGCCGAGATAATCTGGGAAGAGGGCCATTCTTTTGTGGAATGGCCCGAAACCGTTTTGGAATGGATGCCGCCGGATTTTGTATCGGTGCGGATCGAAACCATGGAAAACGGTTCAGCCCGTACCATAACCGCGGGCTGAACCGTTTTCAGTCCGATCAGTGGTGGTCGTGCATGCCGTCGTGGTGCACGTGGCCGTGTTCGATCTCCGAGGGATGGGCCTCGCGGACGTGCACGATCTCGACGGAGAACCAGAGGTTTTTGCCCGCCATGGGATGGTTGAAGTCCATCATGACGCCTTCTTCGGTGAGCATTTTCACGATTCCGCGGAGCATCATGCCGTCCTCGCCGCGCATCGGGATCACGTTGCCGATCTGCAGCAAATCATCGTGCCCGGCGAAGGTATCGCGGGGGATTTCCACGACGGCCTCTTCGATGAGCGGACCATAGGCTTCTTCGGCGACGATGCCGAATGAGAATTTTTCGCCGGCGCTGCGTCCTTCGAGGTTGCGCTCGAATTCGGGCAGCATTTGACCGATGCCGCTCAAAAAGACCAATGGGCTGTCGGCTTCGGTTTTTTCGACAAAAGTACCTTCGGCATCGTTTTCGCGGAGTTCGTACAGCAGTTCGACCACTGCATTTTTGGAAATCACCATGGGAAAAAGAAAAAATCGGTAAAAAGAAAAACTCCCGCACAGATGTGCGGGAGTAGAGAAAGTAGCGTGGGAGAGATTTGAACTCTCGACCTCAGGATTATGAATCCTGCGCTCTAACCGACTGAGCTACCACGCCTTGTCATTCATTGTGGGCGCAAAGATAGCAAAAAATCGAAACGGCGAAATTCCGGGGCGATTTTTTCCGAAAAAAATGGTCAGTTTTCGTTCAGCCGGATGAGGGCGAAAAGGCTGTAGTTGATGATATCCTGATAGTTGGCTGCTGCTCCTTCGGAGGCGAGGGTACGACCGTCGTTGTCCTCGATCTGCCGGATGCGGTATATTTTGCTCAGCACCATATCGGTGAGGGAGCTGATCCGCATTTCGCGCCAGATTTCGCCGTAGTCGTGGTTTTTGGCCAACATCAGCTCCCGGGTTTCGGCCAGCACGCGGTCGTAATGGGCAAGGGCGTTTTCCGGATCGAGCTCCAATGGTGCATCGCCGGGCAGGGACAGTTGCACCAGGGCTATCAGGCTATAATTGACCAGTCCGATGTATTCGCCCTCGACGCTGTCGGCCACTTTTTGCACGCCGGACTCTTCGATGTTTCGGATGCGGGTGGCTTTGATCAGCAGCTGGTCGGTCAGGGAAGACGGACGCAGGATGCGCCAGTTGGTGCCGTAATCCGCCATTTTTTTGCGGAAAAGTTCGCGGCAACGTGCGCTTTGGGCATTGTATTGGGCCAAGGTGTCTTGCATGGGGAAAAGAAAGATCAGTGCATGCGGTCGCCGCGCGCGGGAAGGGATTTGACGACTTCGGATTCGTAGGCCAGATATTCGCGCCAGCGCTGTTTGACGGTCTCGACCGGCAGGTAGGTTTTGGCCAACTGGAGGAACAAGCGGTAGTGGCCGGCCTCGGAGATCATGAACTTATGGTAAAATTCTTGGAGATATTCGTCTTGCAATCCGACGGAGAGCAAGCGGAAGCGTTCGCAACTGCGGGCCTCGATCAGGGCGCAGACCAACAGTTTTTCGAGCAGGCCCTCGTCCCGGGTTCCGCCTTTTTTTTGGAAAGCCAGCAGCGCGTTCACATATTCGTCGCGGCGCTGGGGACCGAGTTTCAGGCCCCGGCGATCCAGTTCGCGCAGCACGGCGCGGAAATGCCCCCACTCCTCGGTCACGATAGGGGCCAATTTGCGCACGAGCAGTTCCTTTTCGGGATACCGCTGGATGATGGAAATGCAGGATGTGGCCGCCTTTTGTTCGCAATAAGCGTGGTCGGTGAGGATTTCTTCCAGGCTGATGGCCGCCAAGTCCACCCATCGGGGATCGGTCGGCAGTCGCAATCCGAGCGGTTTTTTTTCTATGGGCATAAAAGGATCAGTCTTTGGGGCGGTTTTTCATTTGTTGTTGGATATACTGTTCGACGCTCTTGTCGCGGACGAAACCGTTTTTGGAAAGCAGATCGTACAGGCCTGAAATGGATTGTACCAGCTCGGTCTTGTCCGGCCTCGATTGCATCCATTGATAGGCGCTCTTGAAGTCGGGTTCGAGTTTCCTGCCGGTATGGGCATCTGAATAAGAACGGCTGTTGTCCAACCCGTTGAACAACATGTCGCGATAATTCCATTTGTACCAATCGGCATTTTTTGACAACACAAAATCAGGATTTTCTTGAACAAAAGCTTCCCAAACGAGCGCCCTTTGTGCGAGAGTGGTTGCCGAAATCGATAATTGTGCATCGTCGGCGAAAGGCGCTGTTTGTTCGATGGCTTCAAGATCCGTGTATTTTTTCATCGCATTAGACAATGAAGGCCTCAACCGTTCAGCGATGCGCCGGACATCTCGTTCCACATAAAGGGATCCTTCTCCATAGGTCATCGTGAAATAATTGTCATACAGCCGCTTGGTGTATGGATTGCGCTCCATTTTAGGTCCCGAACCACCCTCGTCCAATGCCCATATTTCATCTTGGAAGCGATCCAGATCGGTCACGGTCAACTTTGCTTCTCGATCGAACACCGCGTTGATTTCCATTTCCATATCGGAATAAAACGGCCCCAGTAATTCATAGCCGGCATCGGCGGTGGCGCCGTTTGACGAAGAGAAAATTTCTTCGAACAAAGCCAAGGCCCGACCGGAAGATTCCGGTTTTTTTTTGGGCAGGGCCGCCAGTTGTGTGGAAAATTGGGACAATTTGGCCTCGTCAATGTTTTCGGATCGGCCACCGGCGATTGGGGACGCCTCTTTTCGCAATCCACCGCCGAAGAGCCAGCCTTCTTTTCCGTCGGCAGTTCTCACCCGATGCCACGGTTCGTTGTACTCGACGCCGCGCAGAACGATGCGGTCGCTCTGCTCGGAGGTTTCGCCCAAATACACCACGGATTGGCCTTGCTTGAGAAGGAGCAATACCTGGGATCCAATTTGCGTGGGCTTGTCGCGCAGACTGAGATTGTCCACCACGACTTTGTAACGGACCACGGTTTCCTCCGGGGAAGGGTTTTCGGCTGTGGCGGATTCGGTCGGCCCTTCGTTTTTACAGGCCGCGAAGCCAATCATCAGACCCAGCAGCCCCCAAAAAAGACCGCGGAGGATAGGAGCAAACGTATTCAAAAGAAAAATTTGGCTAAGGGGGAAAGAAAAGATGACCAAGGGTTACTACGAGCCTCAAAATTAACCAAGATCGGACAATTCGATTTCAAGGCACAAGCACTTTTTTTCAAGAGCAAACATAAACCCGGGCAGAATGGTCATCAGACTTTTTTGATCTGCTCAATTTGGGTCTTTTTTAGACTTTTTTCAGCGGCAGCGTTTGGGCGGTTTGCACAGGATTTTGTTTCTTGATTTTTTCTTTTTTGCTGAGAAAAAAAAGAAAAAGAGGCCAAAGTATATCCAGATCGAATCCGGCGAAAAGAGCGACAGAAAATCGATGCCCCCCAATGTTCGTTTTGGGGCTATATTTGTGCCGCATTGAAACATTCACCCCAATCCAGAGCGATTTCTATGTCCGCACATTTCAACGTCCCCAAGCCAATCAATGAACCCGTGCTCGGCTATGCTCCCGGCAGTCCCGAACGGGCCGCGCTGAAAAACGCCCTCAACCAGTTCAAGAGCGCACAGGCCGACATCCCGATGCACATCGGCGGCAAAGAGGTGCGGACCGGCGACCACCACATCATGCGCCCGCCCCATGAGATCGCCCATTCCCTGGGCCATTACCACAAAGGCGATGCAACTCATGTACAAGCTGCGATCGACGCATCGCTGGCCGCCAAAGCCGACTGGGAAAATACGCCTTGGGAACAGCGGGCGGCCATTTTTCTGAAAGCGGCCGACCTGCTCGCCGGCCCCTATCGCGCCCGGATGAACGCCTCGACCATGCTGGCCCAATCCAAAAACGCATTCCAGGCCGAAATCGACGCCGCTTGCGAAATGGCCGACTTCTTCCGTTTCAATGTGCAATACTTGACCCAGATACAGGCGGTACAGCCCGACAGCGCTCCCGGCATGTGGAACCGTTTGGAATACCGCCCGCTCGAAGGGTTCGTGCTGGCGGTCACGCCCTTCAATTTCACCTCCATCGCCGCAAACCTTTGCACGGCTCCTGCCCTGTTGGGCAACACCGTGGTGTGGAAACCGGCCGAGACCCAGATCTATTCGGCCCAGGTGATCATGGAACTGCTCATCGAAGCGGGACTGCCCGCCGGAGTGGTCAACCTCATTTATGCCGACGGACCGCTGGTCGGCGACCTGGCGCTATCTCACCCCGATTTCGCGGGATTGCACTTTACTGGCAGCACGGCCACTTTCCAGCACCTGTGGCGCACCATCGGCACGAATGTGTCGAAATACCGTTCGTACCCTCGGGTGGTGGGCGAGACCGGCGGCAAAGACTTCGTTTTTGCGCACCCATCCGCCGACGCCCAAGCCGTGGTGACGGCGCTCAGCCGCGGCGCTTTCGAATACCAGGGACAAAAATGCTCCGCCGCCTCCAGGGCCTACATTCCGCAAAGCCTCTGGAAAACGGTCAAGCAAGGCCTCCAAGCCGACATCGAATCCATGCGCATGGGCTCCCCCGAAGATTTCCGCAATTTCATCAACGCGGTCATCGACGAGCGCTCTTTCGACAAGATCTCCGGCTATCTGTCCAAGGCCAAAAACGACCCCAGCGTGGAAATCGTGGCCGGCGGGGATTACGACAAAAAGGTCGGCTTCTACATCGAACCGACCGTCCTGCGCGTGGACAATCCCCAGTATGCCACCATGTGCGAAGAACTTTTCGGACCGGTGCTGACCGTTTATGTGTACGACGACAACAAAGTAGATGAAACCCTCGAACTGTTGGACAAAACCTCGCCTTACGCTCTGACCGGCGCCGTTTTTGCACAAGACAGATATGCCATAGAGCACATTTCCAAAAAATTGCGCCACAGTGCGGGCAATTTTTATATCAACGACAAGCCCACTGGCGCCGTGGTCGGACAGCAGCCTTTCGGCGGGGCCCGTGCATCCGGCACCAACGACAAGGCCGGTTCGGTGCTCAACCTCTACCGCTGGCTTTCGCCGCGCACGATCAAGGAGACTTTCAACCCGCCCAAAAACTACCGCTATCCCTTCATGGGGGCGGAGTAAAGGCTCTATCACTGGCCCGACGGTCCCGATCCAACGATCGGGACCGTCGGTTTGTCGAACCATGTTCGGGCACCGTATTTTTGTTGTCGAGCGCTGCAACGGCCGATCGAAGAAATCGCTGTTGTGCGCGTTGTCCGTATGGTTTGCCTTCGCGGCTGCCCTTGCCGGTTGGCTGTCTGCTTGTTCTTCGCCGGATTTGCGACCGGAGACCTTGAAGCTGGTCGCTTCCCGTCAATTCCCGGCCGCGCCGGACACTTCGTATCTCGGGGTGGCCCGGTTTTCTGAAGGCACGGACAAAGTTTGGTGGATGGTGTACAACCGATACGCGGATTCGCCCCAGGTGGTTTTTTACCGGGCTCCCCGTTACGAAGTTTCGCACCGGATCCGTTTTGACCGCCTGCCGCCCTGCGAAATATCCGGGCTGAGGATAATTGATCCCCAAAACGATGGAAATTGGCTTTTGTGGTTGGACCTGACCTTCGACCACGGCACAGTTTACCAAAAAAGGGAAGCCCATATCTTCAGATCTCCCTTCGAAAGCGACGATTGGCAAAAAGTATTGGAAACGGTGACTTACGAGGCCTGGAGCAACATCGAAAGTTTCGACTCGCTCGACAATCCGCTGATCCGGCGGAGGATAGGCTTCGATGCGGCGCTCGACGCCGCTCCCGAGGGATTTTGTTTGACCGGCACGATCGACGGATTGAAAAACGAGCGGCTATGCTTTGGATGGGACGATGGCCGCGAACAATTTTTGCCGATTGCAAAGGAGCATCTGGTCCGTTTTTCGCCATCGGACACCGTGGGGCGTGCCCCAAACAAAACCGGCCTGCAGATTAAAAAAATGGATGCGTGGCGCGTACAATGCAACACATGGTCGGTGCTCGACCGGACTGGGCAACCCGTGGCCTTGCCCGATTTCCTGTCCAAGGCCTTGGAGTGTTCCGACATTGCCTCGATTTCCCCCGATGGGCGGTTCCTTGTGTACGAAGACAGTTCCAGGAAAAATCTCTGTTTGTACGATTTTGAAAAAAAGCGGAAAAAAGTGCTTTTCTCATACCCGCCTTCCCAAACGGGCATTTCCGATATTCTGTGGTCTCCGACGGGAAAACGCTTCGGCACTGTGCTGGTCGATCCGTCCGAATATCCGGAGGAAACGTCGGTCCTGCTTTTTTCCCTGAAACCCGACGGCCACTTTTCTCCCTTGCTCAAACCGGCCAGAGTACCCTTTTCCTGCGATGCGGGCCGCTGTTTTGCCCGGCCCGAGGAAGATTACCGATTCGAATCCGAAAGCAGTTTCCGTTTTCGGAACGAAAAAAACGGCGGCTTCGAACGCATCGTTTTTTGACCGGGACTGAAAAAAAAACGGGACAAAGCTCAGTTGCTTTGTCCCGTTTTCATCAGGGTTTCTGCAGTACGACCACCAGGGTCAACACCTCCGAATCGGCGACTATCCGCACCCAATAGGGTCCGGCGGGCAATTTTCCGAGATCCATTTCGGCCCGGTCGACGCCCGTCACATTTTGGGCGGCTACCATGGCGCCGCGTGCATCGAACACTTGGAGCATGCCCGTGACGGCCCGGTCGAATAAGACCGAGAAATTTCCGGCGTTGGGGTTGGGGAAAATTGCAGCGGAAAGGGCGTTTTTCGGAGCCGACATGCGGGCCGGCGCGGCCGGCGTCTGCCATTCGAACGCTCCCCAATCGTATCCCGCGCCGGCCGGCCGCGGATTGCCGTTGAAATCCGAGGATGGTCCCGAAACCGCTTGGTCAATGGCCGGCGAGTTGGGCAACAGCGAGAAGTCGCCGTTGACGGGATCCGACCATCCGGGGTTTTGCGCCACGATTCCGGAGCACGAAAAGGTTCCCGTGCCGGAGTGGTTGTTGGCGCACAACGCCTGTTCGACGATGCTGGATTGAAGCGAGGTGACAGCCCCTGCGCCTTCGGAGCGGAAATTTTTTGCCCCTAAAAAGAGGGTCACATTTTCCGAGAAAATGCTGTTGTTCAACGAGATATTGGAATTGGAGGCTCCCTGTACCAGGTTGGCCGCCGAACCGCCATATCCGGAAAGATTGGCGTAAAAATCACAGAAAGAAACCTGGATATTGGTCACCCCGCCGTTGAGCGCCTGGGCGACCAGTCCGCCGCCCTTTGAAAAGGAGGTGTTGGAGGCAAAAACAGAGTTTTCGATCGCTCCCGCTGTTTGTGCATTGGCATTTTGGGCCGTGAACAACGCGCCCCCGCCCACGCCGGAATTGCCCCTGAAAAGGGAGCTCCGAACCTGTGCGTTTGTACGGCCGCCAGAGAGAGATACGGCCGCCAAGCCGCCGCCCCGTCCGGATTTGTTGCTTTCGAAAATGCAGTTTTCCACGGCCAGGCCATTGACGGGAACACCTTTTTCGGCATAGATCGTCAATGCGGCATATCCCGTCGATTGATTGGCCGTGAAACGGCTGCGGGCCACCGTGCCGGTCATCGAACTGCCCAAGGTCTGGGCGAACATCGCCGCGCCGTTTTGGGCGGTGTTGCCGTTGAACTGCGCATCCTGCACCGAATACTGCAGCGTGCCGCCCGAACGACCGTTCAACCAGATCGCGCCCCCATTGCTCGTGGCGCTGTTGGCCTCGAACTGCGTTTCGGTGACCTGCAGGGAAAGCGTACCGCCGGAAACAGCATTCGCGGACAATGCCCCGCCGCGCTGGGAGGTGTTGCCGATGAACTGGCCGCCGGAGATCGACAGGCCCAAGACCCCGCTCAGTTGGGAGATGGCGGCAATGGCTCCTCCTTCGGTCGTGCTGTTGTTTTGGGAAAAAATACAGTTCACGAAAGTAGGCGCCGCTTGTCCCGATGCCGTAGCAAAAACATACACGGCTGCTCCGCGATTGCCGGCGGAGTTCCCTGAAAAGGTACAGTTTTCGAAAGCGGGGCTGGAAACCCCGTTGTTGGCGGTGATCCCCAAGCCTGCTCCTTGGATGGGCGCGTTGCCCGAGGCGATGCGGAAACCGTCCACGATCGTGGAGCTGCCGATGTTGTTGGCCTGCAAAATGCGGGCACAGTTGTCGGAAGCGTCGCCGGGCACCCCGATATCGCCGGAAAGCACCGTCGGATAACTGTTCCAATCGCGCACTTGTAGGTCGGGACAAGTCAGGTTGTCCGGGAAGCCGCCGTACATGGCGACTCCGGCTCTCAGATCGAACACAGAGGATGGCTGGGAACCGGGATAGTAAGTGCCTTCGGCCACCCAAATCTGATCGCCCGAAGCAGCGGCGGCGAGACCGTTCTGCAGGTCGGTGAATGCGTTTTGCCACGAGTCGCCGTTGTTAGCTCCCGTGGCGTTGTCGTTCACGTAAATGACGTTGCCTACGGGCAGACAGCTGAAAATGCCGATTTGGTAGGTAAAAGTACAGACGGTGCTGTTGCCGCTGGCGTCTGTGGCGGTCATTGTGATCGTGACATTCTGGGATTGGGCGTAAACGGTTCCGGCAGCAGGCACCTGTTGCAAATTGGGCGTTCCGCAATTGTCGGATGCCGCGGCGAAGGCCGTGAAGTCGGGCAGCGCGATGGAAACGGTGCTCATGGTGTCCGAGTTGCCCGGACAAACACTGAAGGTCGGCGCCACGGCATCGGGCAGCGCGCCGACGGTCGCGGAAGCAGTGGCCGTGCAACCGCCCGCGCCTTGGACGGTGACGGTGTAAGATCCGGCTGCCAATCCGCCGAGGTCCTCGGTGGTGGCGCCGTTGTTCCAGGTATAGACGAAAGGTCCGTTGCCGCCGAGCGTGAGATTGACCGCACCGGAGTTGGCGTTGCAGGGCGTGGCGGTGCCCGTGGCGGAGGCGGAAACGGCTGTGAAAATAATATTGGCCGCTGCAGTGGCGGTGCTGCCACAGGCATCGGTGGCGGTGACGGCGTAGGTGCCGGCCGCAAGTCCGGTGCGGTTGACAGCCGTGGTCCCGTCGTTCCACAAATAAGTGTACGGAGTGGCGCCGCCCGTCACCGATAGGCTGATGCTGCCCGTGCCGCCGCCGCAGCCGGGCGAGGTGGGCGTGGCCGTGGCAAGGGGCGTGCCGCCCGTCCGCTGGACGGTGAACGAACACGAGGCGGTGTTGCCAGAAGCATCCGTGGCCACGAGTGTAACGGTCGTATTACCGATGCCCGCGACCGCCGTTCCGGGCGCCGGGGATTGGGTGACGGTAGGCGTGCCACAGTTGTCGGCAGCGGCCGCATTGGGCAAATAGTTCGGCAGGGCCGCGCCGCAGTTGGCGCCCATTGAAAGGGTCTGGCTGCCCGGACAAACACTGAATGTCGGCGCCACGGCATCGGGCAACGTGCCCACGGTCGCGGCGGCAGTGGCCGTGCAACCGCCCGCGCCTTGGACGGTGACGGTGTAAGAACCGGCTGCCAGTCCGCCGAGGTCCTCGGTGGTGGCGCCGTTGTTCCAACCAAAACCGAACGGTCCAGTACCGGTCACGGATAAGTTGACTGATCCGTTGTTTCCGTTGCAACTGGCTCCGGTGGAGGCAGTGGACAAACTCGGTCTTGGATTGACGGTCACGTTGGTGGTAAGGGTGGTGCTGCATCCACCTGCATCGGTTATCGACAGCGAATAAGTGCCAGAGGAGTTGACAGCGTTGGCGGCAGTGGTTCGCCCGTTGCTCCAAGAGTAGGCGAAAGGAGCCGTTCCGCCGCTCACATTGGCGGTCAGCGTGCCCTGATCGCAGAAATTGGTGCCTCCCGTCAGAGTGGCGTTCACGGGAATGAAACTGGCCGAGGCCGATGCGGTGCATCCTTGTCCGTCTGTAGTGGTGACGACATAGGTGCCGGGAGAGTTCGCCGCGATAGAAGCGGTGGTGGCGCCGGTGGACCATGCATAGGTGCAGGTCGGCGTCGGGGTCACCCGACGGGCGTTGGTCGAAGTAAAAGATCCGTTGCGGATGGTCGTGCCCGTACCCGAGTTCAGCTGGTAACCCTGCGTGCCGCTGGTCTGGTTGCCGTCCAAGTGCACCTCGAATACATTGGTGCTTTCATAAAGGATGATCCGTCCGTTGTTGATCACCCGTCCACCACCGCTGAAGTGGACGATGTTGTTGAAGCAGACCACCAATTGCCGGTTGGGGGCGGAACCAACGGTTTGGTATGTAATGTCGCCGGGATCGGCCACCCAATCGTCCCAAACCAGTGCGATGGCCGACCCCAGGATATTGGAGGGCAGCGGGACATTGGCGGCGTTGGTGCTGTAGGGACCGGCACCGAACTGAATAAAACCGTTGGTGACGATGCCGAACTGGGTCATCGGCTAACCATAATACATAAAGGTGAAGCCGATGGGATGGGGGCCGCTGGCGGCATCGTCGCCCGAAGGTCCGGCGTTGGCGCCACAGGCGACGAAATTGTTGCTGATCGTAGTGGCCGTGTTGTACCCCACAAAGTCATTGCAGTCGGTATTGTTGGCCATCAAGGTCGTGGAAAAGTTGGCGCAGTTGGCCACCAAAGGAACCGGTGCGATAGTGGCCGTAGGAACGCTTACCGGCACGGAAGCGGTGGCCGTACAACCGGAAACATCCGTCACGGTCAATGCATAGGTGCCCGAAATGCTGGCGGTGATGCCCGAAACCGTGGCTCCGTTGGACCAAGCGTATGTGTTGCAGGGATTGGGGGTGATGCGCCGGGCATCGGTCGAAACCAGTGCGCCGCTTCGGATGGTCACGCCGGTGCCGGAATTGAGCTGAAAACCCTGCGTGGCACTGCTCGAATTACAGGTCAGGTGCAGTTCGACGACATTGGTGCTTTCGTACAAGATGATCCGTCCGGAAGTCAAGGTGGAGGCTTCCGTGGCGTGGGTCATGTTGTTGAAACAAACGATCAGTCGGCGGTTGGGGGCGGTGCCCGTGGTGCCGTAGGTGATGTCGCCCGAAGTGGCCACCCAGTCGTCCCACGCGAGGGCGATGGCGCTGGTGAAGGTATTGTTGGGGAAAGGGGAATCTTCCCAAAAGGTGCTGATGGCTCCACCGCCCAGTTGTATGACCCCATTGGTGGCAATGGAGAATTGCGTGAAAGTCTGCCCGTAAAACTTGAAATTGAAGCCGATGTTGTAGGGTCCTCCCGCCACATCGTCGCCGGTCGGACCGGCATTGGCCAAGCAGGTAGCGAAATTGTTGGCGAAAGTGGTCACTGTGTAACTGTTGCCACAAGATCCCGAGGATTCCAGGTTGACGGGAAGACTGCAAGCTCCGCCCGGCCTGGTCGATACGATTTCGGCCAACGGGGCCGGCAGGTTGGTCAGGGTCGCACCGGCGGTGGCCGTACAGCCCGCGCCGTCGTTGATCGAAACCGTGTAGGTGCCCGGATTGACGACGGTGACGATGCGCGTGTTGCCCCCATTGTTCCAAGTGTAAGTCCAAGGAGTGTTGTTGCCCACTCCGTCGTTGGCATCGAGCTGGGAGGAAACGCCCGGGCACAGCGAAAGATTGCCGGCGATCGAAAGGTTGGGCGGGGTGACACTGGTGTAGGTCACCGAGGCCGTTGCGGTGTCCGTGCCGAATTGGTTGGTTACGGTCAAAACCACCGTGTAGGTGCCCGGCGCAGCGTAGGAGTGCGTAGGGTTGATCGTCGTGGAAGTGTTGCCGTCGCCGAAATTCCACAGCCATGCGGTGGGGATGTTGGCCGATTGGTCGGTGAAGGAAAAATCACCGAAGCAGTTGATCTGCGAATTGACGCTGAACTGCGCCGTAGGGGCCGTAACCGGTGTGGTGCAGAAAGTGGGCAGATCAAATGCCTGGGTGCCGTCGGCTCGGGAGTTGGTGCTGCCCTGTACCGCGCTGAATCCAAGACCACGGTTGGCAAATGCTTCCCAGATCAAACAGCGGTTCGCACCACCGTAGTTCAGCATGTCGGCCTGCAAAATGGCGTCGCGGCCATCCACGAAACCGGGATTGCAGGGCTGCAGCTTCATCGCGTCGAGCACGAGACGGATCGCTACATTGTTGCCGCCGTTGCCGTTGTACATGTCGGGATCGAAGCCGTAACGATCGATCAGGGCCCAGGTCATGTCCCAAAGCATCGAACACCAGACCGAGCCTACTCCGTGGGGCACGGAAAAGGTCTTGATGTTGTCGTAGGTCACCGGGTTCACGGCCAGATTGGTGGAATAGGGGTAATTGCGGATGCCGACGCCGGTCACGGGCTGCCCCATCAGATAGGTGCCGATGCCGCGCACGTTGGGTCCCGCATCGTTGGGCTCGATGGTCAACACGAGGGCCAACCAGTCGGACCAGCCTTCGCCCATCTGCTCTTCGTTGTTGAGGCAAGAACTGTTGGCCGGACCGCCCGTCAAACGGGTGGAAACGCCGTGGCCGTATTCGTGCGCGATCACGCCGTTGTCGAGGTCGCTGTCGCGGTTGGGGTTGGTGTTGGTCCAAACGAACATCTGCATGCGCCCGGACTGCCCGTCGGGAGGCGTGGAAAAGTTGGCGTTGTTGGTGCCGCTGCCGTCCTGGGCATCGGCCACTACCGCATCGTTGGCAGTACCGCCGCGGCCGTAGTTGTTGGCCTGGAAGTTGCCGCCCGGTTCGTCGAAACCGTAATGGTACAGCACATCGTGCACAAAGTTGTTCCAAAAAAACAGGTTCGTGATGGCCGGATCTTGGTAAGTGGAGGGCGCTTGGGCCAAATTGAGCGCGTGGTCGAATGTGAGCGTCGCCCCGCCGTTGGGACTGTACCCGGGTACATTGTTGTTGTCGGCATCTTCGGAGGCCCAAACATTGTTGCCACGAGTAATGGTGTACTCGGCACCGTTGGCGCCGTTGGTGTCGTGCCAGCCATAAGGAGAGGCCAGTGCATCGTCCGGGTTGCTGACCAAGGTGCGGCTGCCATGATTGGGACTTTCCAACGGGGGGGCAAAAACGCGGTAACTGCCTGCCATGGGAGCGTCCTCCGGTATGTCAGAGAAAATTCCGTTTTCTTTTTTTACCCAAAAATCTTCCTCCGACAAGTGGGCACGGCAATCGTGGGCGTGTTCGGGGCCGTCGAAATGGCAGCGGACGGTCCAGTTGTCTTTTTCCAAAAAAGCGCCCGTCCGGGCGTCCACCCGGATGTTCCACCAGTCGGGATTTCGGACATCGTCGATGTTGACGTTCCAGGCCAGCACGAGGCTGTCGCCGACCGGCTGGTAGCAAAGTTCGACGGTGATGTTTTCGCGCGAAATGCCCGATCCGACAAAGGTGTAGCGGGGAGATTTCGGGTCGCCGGCGTCTTGCAGGGCCATTTCGCCCGATGGCTTGACACCGAGATGGGCCGCGGCATAAAAAACGGCTTCTTCGGGCGACAGGCCCGGGGCAACGGCGGTTGCCCTTGCCGCAACGCCCGACAGGAAACGGTTGGCCCAATGTACGATCTTTCCGTCCTGGACGGCGACGGAGGTGATCGCGTTGTGGATCTTGATCCCTTGGTAGGTCTGGTTGACATACAGGTGGGTCAGGCCGCTGTGGTGCGTCGGATAGTTGTCGGTCAGCACAAAACGGCAGTCTTCACTGCCAAGACCGTGCGCAGGTGCGGCCACATCCCTCAGGAATCCTTCCACCAGTGCCTGCGCTTCTTGGGCGCGAAGGGTTCCCGCCAAGGCTAACAGCAAAAAAACACTTGCCGCCGAGTAAATTTTTTTCATAAGGTTCGGTAGGATTGGTTTTTGAAAAGTCGAGAGTGAATTCCGAAGTCTTGTTTATTCTTATTTCTAAAAAAAGGCAAAAAAGGGTGTGGTTCAGTCCGTTCGGGCGCCGTTGACGGCTTCTACGCCACGGATTTCGGGGATCTGGTTGCGAATGGCCTGTTCCACGCCGGCTTTCATGGTCATCGCGGACATCAGGCAGTGTTGGCGTTGCCCAGCCAGCGGACTTTGAGCAGATTGTCTTCGGTGAGCTCGACCACTTCGACATCGCCGCCGTCCACGTGCAGGTGGGGGCGGATGGTGTCCAAAGCGCTGTTGATCCGTTCGAGCAGTTCTTGGGGAATGTTCATTTCAAAAAGAATTTTCAATGGGTAAAAATACAAAAAACCGACGAAGCCGAACGGGATTGCTGTCCAACTGTCGACAAAACGGCCGCTTGCCGACAATTGTTCGGTCTTTACTCTGGCGAAATGCGCCGAAATACCGCCGGCGTGCCCACTGGGGCAGCAATCGTTTTCCATCCTTTTTCGTCCACCGATTCCCCCGTGACGAGATGCCGCCAGCTCCCCCCGGGGAAATACATACGCACGGTTTTGGCTCCCGCCTCGACCACCGGTGCGAAAAGCAGGTCGCCGCCCAGCATAAAATGGTTTTGCAGTCCGACGCATTCCGGATCGTCGGGATAGTGCAGCCACAGGTGGCGCGCCACGGGCCAGCCCCGCTCGGCGGCCTCGGAGTATGCCCGCAGCAGTTCCGGGCGGATGCTCTCCCGCAAATGGGCCATGCGGGCATAAAAACCGGCCACGGCGGTATCGGAATAGACCTGTAGGTTGTCGGATGGGCGCAGGCTTTCGTGTGTGCGGAAAACCGGGCTGAAAGCGCCCAGTTCGATCCAGCGCAGCAGCAGTTCGCGGCTGCGGACCATCCGCACCGGAAAGCGCCGGACGCTCGTGAAGCCGCCCACATCGCCGTGGTTGACGGCGATCCCGCTGAGGCCCGACGACAACAAAGACGGCACCACGGATCCGATGCCGTCGTGCCGCCCCCAAGCGGTGTTCTGGTCGCCCGCCCAATAAAAAGGCGAGTGCTGCGCCGCACCGGAAAATCCCGACCGGGAGAAAAACGCGGCCGTCCCCTCCCGACCGGCCTCGACGATCGCTTCGCGGTTCACCCGCGCCCAATCCACGGGATAACGGTTGTGGTACTCGGCGCCAGTGCGGCCGTCGAACAATCGGGCATCGGTCGGCAACCATTCGCCGAAATCGGCCATCCAGCCCGAAAAACCGTTGCCGAGGAGTTCTTTTTTCAGCAGTTCCTTTGTCCAGGCCGCGCAGCCCGGATGGGTGAAGTCCAACAGATAGGCGTTGAACCCGGTGGCCTTGACGGCGTAGTCGCTTCCGTCGTCCCTTTTCACGAAATACCCTTTTCGGCGGGCTTCCTCGAACAGCGGACCGCGTTCCACCAGAAATGGATTGGCGTACCCCAACACGCGGATGCCCCGGCTCTCCATTTTTTCGATCCAACGGCGCAGGTCGGGGTATTGGGCCGAATCGGCCTGCCAGTACCACCAGAGCTGCGAGCCGAAGGGCGTTTGGCGCCTTCCGACCCAGTCTTGGATCCAAACGGCGGAAATCCTGGCGCCCGCCCGTTCGAGCACGGCCGTTTTGCGCTCCACTTCGGCGGGTCCGCCCTGCAGCCCCAGCACATTGCCGGCCATCCATTCGGGCAGGGCGGGCGGGCGGCCGTTGTCGGCCGTGAACGCTTCCAAGCGGGCCAGCGGCGATCGGTGCACATACAGGTCCAGCGCGATCGAATCCGCCCAAACGGAGATTCCCCAACGGCTTTTTTCCGAAAAATCGAACTCCATGCGGGCGTCTCCGCGCACAAAAACGGTCTTGCCCGCGGTGCTGTTGACCACCGGTATCGGGCACAGCGAAGCGAACGGCCCGCCCGCTGCGCTGAAAAGGCGCGTCCATCCGGTGATGGGCCGGTCGCCGCGGCCGATACCCTGCTCCTCGACCCACAGGGGCACTTTTTTTCCCGTCAGTTCGACATGCGAAGCCTGTTCGCCCAAGCCCAAAAATCGCTCTTCCGGCGTCTTGCCCAGCCATAGGCGGACCGCGCCGAAACGCGGAGCTTCGCCCGAGAAGGCGATCCGCAGCCGCACAACGCTGTCGGCCACGTTTTCGACGGTGAGCTCAAAGGGATTTTCGCCGAGCAGGCCCAACAATCGGTTTCCGCCGACCGTTTCGATCTTCAACGAACGCTCGGCAACGACCTTTTTTTTTCGAAAAAAAAAGCTGCCCCTGGAAAAGCGCACTTTCGCAGCGAAGTGTTCGGCCTCCAAAAAGCCCGTTCCGCCGTCGGGGTCGAAGGACAGAAACAGTACGGGATCCGCGCGTCCGGGCGCGAAAATCCCGTATCCGCCCACCACTGCGCCGATGGTTGCCTGGGAGGCCAGCCGGACGGAAAAAAGGGAGGCCCCGAGCAGCAGAAAAGCGGTGAACGGCCAGCGGGACGCCATTTCGTCAACGGATCTCCACCCGTAGGATCCGGTCGCCGACTTCCAACTGCTGCACCACATCGAGGCCCTGTTCGACCCTGCCGAAAATGGTGTAGCGGCCGTCGAGGTGCGGGGCCGGTCGGTGGGTGATGAACCACTGGCTGCCCTCCGTGTCGGGGCCGGCGGAGGCCATGCCCACCCAGCCGGCATCGTCGTAGCGCAGCGGCGAGATCTCGGTGCGGAGACCCTTGTCGCAGTTGCCATATCCATCGCCCCGCGGACAGCCGGTCTGCGCCACGAAATTGTTTTCCACCCGATGGAAAAGCAGGTTCTGGTAGAATCCGCTGTTGGCCAAACGGACGAACTGGGCCACGCTGGCCGGGGCTTCGTCGGGGTAAAGACGGAAGGCGATCAGCCCTTTGTTGGTTTCCACAAAGGCGGTGGCGTTGGGCGGCAGGCGGCTGAGGGTCGGCCAATCGACCGTTTCGCCTTCGGCGGGAAGGTTTTTCTTGGGCGGGCCGGGCAGAGCGCCGTTCAACCGGTCGAGCGCCGCTTGGACGGCGTTGTAGGCCTCGATGTCGCGGGGGAGCGAAAGACGGCCCCGCGCCTCGGCCAAGAAATTCAGATCGGGGAAAAGGGTCTTGAGGTCGGTGTTCGGCTTGGCCAGCAACTCGGCCACCACCGTGACCGCGCCCACATCGCCGGTGCGCACGCCCGCCACCAGCGCCAATGCGATTTCTTGGCGGACGGCCCCGGCGTAGGTGCCGAAGGTGGCGTTGAAATCCGGTGCCGACAAAATGCGCCCCAGCGCGTCCATGCCGGCGCTCAGGACGGCGGGAGCCGGACGGGGCGCCGTGCTGTCGGCCGGGAGCACGGCTTTGCGGATGAAATCGTAGAAATATCCGTACTCGGAAAGCGCGCCCAACAGGGCCACTTTTTCGGCCGTGTTCTCGGTGGACTTGAAACGGTTGGCTGCCGTGTTGCCGATCATTTGACGGGTCATGGTGCGGAACGGGCCGGCATGGCGGATGGCAGCGGCGTACAACCGCGCCCGAACCCGCCAGCGTCCGCTTCCTTCGGCGTACTGTCGGTACAGTTCCACATCTTTGTCCAAACCGTTTTCATAGAAAAAATCGGCGGCCGCCATCTGCACATTGGTCGAGGGGTCGTTCAGGGCCTTCAAAGCGGTGGCCTTGACGCTGTCGTATTCGAAATGCTTGAGGCCGGCCAACAGATCGACTTTCACGCGGTAATCGCTTTCGCGGTCGAACAGGCCCGTGAGGTATTCCCGGGCCTTGGGCTTTTTGGTCCGGGCGACGGCCGTGGCCAGAAACATGCGGATCTTGGGATCTGCCTCGTGTTGCAGGGCTTCCAACAGTCCGCCCGCGTATTCGTCCCGCTCGAGGTTGATGGGGCGCTTCAGGGCGAGGTAGGCGGCGGCAACGAAGCGCACCTGGGGGGCCACATCGGGCGCCACGGCCAGTTCGACCATCTTCAGCGTGCCCTCGGCCAACAGGCTGTCGCGCAGCGCAAACTGGTAGATCGCCCGGGCCTGTCCGAGCAAAAGCATCGGCTTGTCCTTGGTGAAGTTGGGCACGGTCGCCAGTTGGAAAAGCTTCTTGCGGTCGCCGCACTTGCCGATGGACTCCAGTAAAAGGGCGTGGAACTCGGTCGCGCTATCGTCCTTGACGGTCTGAAAAGCCTCGAGCAACAAGCCCGCCGCACGGGCCGAACGAGATTGCCCGAGGGCCAGGGCCGCGGCTTCGCGCACCTTTTGGTTGGGGTCTTTCAAGCGCTGGCCCAATCTGTCGAGGGCCGTACTGTCGGGCATCGAAGCGAAAGACAGCGTGGCGGCGTAGCGGTAATTGGGGTCGTCGTAGTCTAGATATGTGAACAGGCCGCGTACATCGCGGCGGTCCCGCACATTGAAAATCTGCTGTTGGACGGCATCGGAGGCGTCGAGGCGGGCCGTTTGATCGGCGGATCCGCCGTCGCCGCAACCGCTCAAGATGGGCGCGCAGAGGCCCAACAGCAGGAAGCAGCGGTACAAAATTCTGGACAGGGGCATTTCGGGTGTTTTGGCGGTGATCGGCCAATGGCCGTTTGGGCCCCCAAAGTTACCGTTCCGCGGCCAAAAGGAAAAATCCGGCCGCGAATTTCGCTCGGGACGGACCATTGTTTCGAGCCGTGTTTTTTTTCGCAAAAAAAAGGGCTTTGGATTACCTTTGCGCCGTATTTTGAACATCAACTTTTTTTTCCAACAAAATCATGAAAAAAGTAGTCGTCATCGGAGCTGGAACCATGGGCAACGGCATCGCCCAAGTGTTCGCTTTCCACGGACACGCCGTCGCAATGGTGGATATCCACGAAGCGGCCCTGCAGCGCGGCCTTTCGAACATCGAGAAAAGCCTCGACCGGATGGTCGCCAAGGGCACCGCCACCGCCGACGACAAAGCCGGCACGCTTGCCCGCCTGAGCTTGCAGACGGATCTGCGCACTGCCTGTGTCGGTGCCGACCTCGTCGTGGAAGCCGCCACCGAAAACGTGGATCTGAAACTGAAGATCTTCGCCGACATGGACGCCGCGGCCCCGGCCGGCGCGATCTTGGCCACCAACACCTCCTCGATCTCGATCACCCGCATCGCGGCGGTCACCAAGCGGCCCGAAAAAGTGATCGGCATGCACTTCATGAACCCCGTGCCGCTGATGAAACTCGTGGAGGTGATCCGCGGCTACGCCACCGACGACGCCACCTGCGCCGAAGTGATGCAACTTTCCGCGGCCCTCGGCAAAATCCCCGTGGAGGTCAACGATTATCCCGGCTTCGTGGCCAACCGCATCCTGATGCCCATGATCAACGAGGCGATTTATACGCTCTATGAAGGCGTGGCCGGCGTGCAGGAAATCGATTCCGTGATGAAATTGGGCATGGCCCACCCGATGGGCCCTCTCCAATTGGCCGACTTTATCGGCCTCGATGTGTGCCTTTCCATCCTGCGCGTCCTGCAAGACGGTTTCGGCAATCCCAAATACGCCCCCTGTCCGCTGCTGGTCAACATGGTCACGGCCGGCAAACTCGGCGCCAAGAACGGCGAAGGATTCTATGTCTATACGCCCGGCAGCAAGGAACTGGTGGTCTCGAATAATTTCGGGAGGTGATGAGCTGACTGCTGATGTGCTTCAACTATTGGAAATCAAATTGAAAAATGGAGCGATCCCACCATTTGTCTGGCCTATCACTGCCAGTGGGCATTTATTTCCGACCGAAACATCGAGCCCTTTTCGGCTTGTGTTAGCCAGGGGCGAAACAGAAAGCCCCGAGGAAAAGGTGATGGCCATTCCGCTCCGGGATTGGTTGTTGTTGAGGTAGCGATGGGTCAGGGCAATTCCACAAATTTGTAATCTCGGTCTGCCTTTTCCGATGGTGAAGGTGGACAATTTTTTCTGAAAGCGGGCAAAATGGACCAATCCGGACGATGTTTTATCTATACCGGCCGAATTTTAAAAATAGTTTTACTTTTACAAAAAATTGCTTTACTAATATTATTTGACAAACCCTTTTTCCATGAAATCCATTTTGATCCGAAACGCCCGATTGGTCAATGAGGGGCAGATTGAAAAAGCCGATGTGTACGTCGAAAACGGCCGCATCGCCGGCATCGACCACCGCATCGCCGTATCGGCCGATGAGACGATCCAGGCCGAGGGATTGCACCTGATCCCGGGCATCATAGACGACCAAGTACATTTCCGCGAGCCGGGCCTCACCCACAAGGGCGATTTGTACACAGAGCCGCGGGCGGCCGTGGCGGGCGGGGTGACCAGTTACATGGAAATGCCCAATACCAAGCCTGCGGCGTTCACCCAGGCGCTGCTGGAAGAAAAGTATCAAGTGGCCGCACAAAAATCCTTGGCCAATTATTCCTTTTTCATGGGCACTTCCAACGACAACCTCGAGGAGGTGCTCAAGACCGATCCGAGGACTGTCTGCGGCATCAAGATTTTCATGGGCAGCAGCACCGGCAATCTGCTCGTGGACGATCCCCATGTGCTGGACGAGGTTTTCCGGAATGTCAAGATGTTGATCGCCACGCATTGCGAGCACGAGCCCACCATTCGGGCCAACGAAGCCCTTTTCCGCGAGCGGTACGGCGAAAACGTGCCCATCCACCTGCACCCGGTGCTCCGAGACGCGGAATGCTGCCTGCGCTCTTCGAAATTCGCGGTCGAACTGGCCCAAAAACACGGAACCCGCCTGCACATCCTGCATATTTCCACTGCGGACGAACTGGCGCTTTTCCGCAACGACATCCCTCTCCGCGAGAAGTTGATCACGGCGGAGGTGTGCGTGCACCATCTGTGGTTTTCGGCCGACGATTATGCCGAGATGGGCAGCAAGATCAAGTGCAATCCGGCCATCAAATCGCCCGAGCACCGCGCCGCGCTGTTGCCAGCCCTGTTGGACGACCGCTTGGACATCATCGCCACGGACCACGCGCCGCACACGCTCGACGAAAAATCGGGCACCTATTTCAACGCGCCTTCGGGTGTGCCGCTGGTGCAGCATTCGCTGAACATGATGCTGGAGTTTTTCCACCGCGAACAGATTTCATTGGAAAAAATCGTGGAAAAAATGTGCCACGCGCCCGCCGAATTGTTCCGCATCGAAAAGCGCGGATTTCTGCGCGAGGGCTACTGGGCAGATTTGGCGCTGGTGGATCTGAACGAACGCTGGTCGCCAGACCCCGGAAATACCTATTACAAATGCGGTTGGTCGCCCTTCTTCGGAAAATCCTTCCGTGGCCGGGTGACGGACACGCTGGTGAGCGGGCATTGGGCCTTCCATCGCGGAAAGTTCGACGAAAGCAAAAAAGGCGAGCGGCTGCTGTTCGATGTGGACGGCCGCTGATCCGTCCGGTTGCTAAAAACCATCGAACAGCGTTTGGGAAGAGAACCGCTGCGGCACGGTCAGGGCGGTTCCCGTTGTCCGAGCGGCCCGAGGGATCCACTGCGCGGCCATTGCGGGGGCCATGCGGTTGTCGGGTTGGTGCACGAACACGAACGCCTCGCGCAGTCCACGGGCAAACCAGTCCGCCAAACGGGTGTTCCAATCGTCGGCGCGGCGAATGTCGGTCGGGTGCAGTTCGTTGCCCACAAATCGGATCAGGACGCTGCCGGTGGTCAGGTTTTGGTGCAAGACATCGCGGCGGCCCGCCACATCGGTGATCACCGTGGAAACGCCTTTTTCGCGGAGCAGGTCGAAGCCCGTTTCGCCCGCCCTGGCCGCAAACCAGTCCGGGTGTCGGAACTCCACGGCCAGCGGCACCTGTGTGACGGGGAAAGTGCGCAGGAACCGTTCCAAGGCCGAAAGTCTCTCCGGCCCGAAAGTCGGGGGCAGTTGGAGAAAGCTCGGCCCCAGTTTTTCTTCGAAACAAAGCGCCGACTCCGCGAACTGGAGGATCTGCCCGGACGAAACGCCGAGATCACCGCTGTGGCTGATCCGCTGGGGTATTTTGGGACAAAACCGGAAACCTTCCGGGACGGCGTTGCGCCATTGTGCGACCTGTTCGGGAGCGGGGATGCGGTAGTGGGTGGTGTTGAGTTCGATGGTGTCGAACTGGCGCCCGTACCACGACAGATATTCCGTGGCTTTGGTGCCCGTAGGATACCAAGTGCCGACCCATTCCCGGACGGCCCAGCCCGTGCAGCCGAAGTACAGGGCGGGCGGACCGTTGCGAGGGGGAAGCCCCGCCAAGGTGTCGGCGGTGGCGGGCCGGTCGGGCGGCAGGGCGAAATCGACCGGGGTCAGGTCGGATATTTTTCCGAATTCCATGGATCGGTGGCTTTTTTCCCCTTTACGGAAAAAGCCACCCTTGGGAGGTGGCTTTTTCTGAAAGAAAGATTGTCGGATCACATGTTGGCAATGATCTCGTCGCCGAATTCCGAGCATTTGATCTCGGTGGCGCCGTCCATCAAGCGGGCGAAGTCGTAGGTGACGCGCTTTTTGTTGATGGCCGTTTCGAGGCCTTTGACGATCAGGTCGGCGGCTTCTTTCCAACGCATGTATTCGAACATCATCACGCCGGAGAGGATCACCGAGCTGGGGTTCACTTTGTCGAGGCCCGCATATTTGGGAGCTGTTCCGTGGGTTGCTTCGAAGATGGCCGCCCCGTTGATGTAGTTGATGTTGGCGCCGGGTGCGATGCCGATACCGCCCACTTGGGCCGCGAGGGCGTCGGAGATGTAGTCGCCGTTGAGGTTGAGCGTAGCGATCACCGAGTACTCGGCCGGGCGCAGGAGGATCTGTTGCAGGAACGCATCGGCGATCACGTCTTTGACGATGAGCTTGCCCGCGGCCACGGCCGCTTTTTGGGCCGAGTTTGCTGCGTCCGCGCCCTCTTTTTCGGCGATACGGTCGTATTGGGCCCAGGTGAACACACGGTCGCCGTATTCGCGTTCGGCGAGGTCATAGCCCCAATCCTTGAACTTGCCCTCCGTGAACTTCATGATGTTGCCCTTGTGCACCAGCGTGAGCGAGGGTTTTTTGTTTTCGAGCGCGTATTCCAGGGCGGAGCGCACCAAGCGTTCGGTGCCTTCGATCGAGACGGGCTTGATGCCGAAGGAAGAGGTTTTCGGGAAACGGATTTTTTTGACGCCCATTTCTTTGGTCAAAAATTCCAGCACCTTGGCGGCCTCGTCGGTGCCGGCGAGGTATTCGATCCCGGCGTAGATGTCCTCCGTGTTTTCGCGGAAGATCACCATGTCCACCAGTTCGGGCTGTTTGACCGGCGAGGGCACCCCGTTGAAATAGCGGACGGGGCGGACGCAGGCGTACAGGTCGAGTTCTTGGCGCAGGGCTACGTTCAGCGAGCGGATGCCTCCGCCGACGGGCGTGGTCAGGGGGCCTTTGATGGCCACCAGACAGTCCTTGATCACGTCCAAGGTGGCTTGGGGCAGCCATTCGCCGGTCGAGTTGAAGGATTTTTCGCCGGCCAACACTTCGCGCCATTCGATGCTGCGTTTGCCGCCGTACGCTTTTTCCACGGCGGCGTCGAACACGCGCACCGAGGCGGCCCAGATGTCGGGGCCGATTCCGTCGCCTTCGATGAAGGGGATGATCGTACGTTCCGGCACATTCAGCGCGCCGTTTTGGATGGAAATTTTCTGTGCTTGCATTACAGAAAGTTATTTTGGGTAAAAGATATTTGTTGATGGGGGAAGGTTACTCGGCCATGACCTTGAGCTCCACGCGGCGGTTTTTCTTGCGTCCGGCCGCGGTGTTGTTGTCGCCGATGGGGCGGGTTTCGCCAAAGCCCTGCGTGGTGATCTGGGAGGCTTTCACACCTTTTTTCACCAAGAAAGTTTTGATAGCCTCTGCGCGGCGTACCGAGAGCGTCTGGTTGGTCTGGGTTTCGCCCACATTGTCGGTGTGCCCTTCGACCGTCAGGCGATAGTTGGGCTTTTTGACCATCAGTTCGGCCAATTTGTTGAGCGATGCATAGGACACGTCGCGGATGATCGCGCCGCCGGTTTCGAACTCCAAGTTGTTGAAGGCCGTTTGGAGCACTTCTTTCTCTTCTTTGGCCAACACCGGGCAGCCTTTGTTTTCGCGCGGTCCGGGCGTTTTCGGACAATCGTCCTCTTTGTCGCGCAGACCGTCGCCGTCGGTGTCGGGGTTGTCGTCGGGGCAACCGTTGTTGGAGGCGATGCCGGGCTGGGTGGGGCACTTGTCTTTGTTGTCGTACACACCGTCGTTGTCGGTATCTGGGCAGCCCGCGTTTTCGGGCTTGCCGGCTTTGTCGGGACAGGCGTCGCGGGAATCTTCCACGCCGTCGAGGTCTCCGTCGGGGCAGCCTTTGAGGGCGGACAGACCGGCGGCGGCGGGACAAGCGTCCTCGGCATCCGTGATGCCGTCGCCGTCGGTGTCGGGGCAACCTTTCAGAGCGGCCACACCGGCCTGTGCCGGGCACTTGTCGTCTTTGTCGGCCACGCCGTCTTTATCGGTATCGGGGCAACCGTTGAAGGCGGCGATACCGGCCTCATTGGGGCATTGGTCTTCTTTGTCGGCGATGCCGTCGCTATCGGTGTCGGGGCAGCCCTGGAGGGTGGCCAAGCCGGGCACTTCGGGACAGTTGTCTTCGGCATCCACGACGCCGTCGCTGTCCTTGTCTTTGATCGGGCAGCCGTTGTTGGCCAAAGAGCCGGGTTCTTTGCGGCACTTGTCGCGTTTGTTGGACACGCCGTCCTTGTCGCGGTCGCGGTAGCCTTTGCCGTGGAGAATGGGCAGGCGGACCATGGCGTAAGCGCCGAAGTCGTACATGTCGCGGCCGAGCAGCGTGGTGAAGTCATAAACGCCCACGACCAGCGGACCGAGGCGCATACCGGCCCCGACGTGGAAATTTTGGAGGGCGTCGATGGAAACGGGCACCCACATGCCGAAGTATTTCCATTCGTAGCGCGGGGTGACGCTGAACATCGAAATGTGGCGCGTCTTGTGCGGATCGAGTTTCTGGCGGGGAGCGATGGAGGCCGTGAAATTGGCGTAGAAGCCCTTCCAGATGTTGTAGTCCACGGTGAAGTTCAGGGCCGTAGGCAGGGATTGCCGATACTGCGTGCCCGCCTCGTTGCGGAAAGTGTAGTAGGAGTTCAGCACGGAGTCGAACTCGGCGATGGTGTTGCGCTCGAAACTGTCGAGGGGCACCATGGTGCGGTCGGCGTTGAAACTGGAGCTCAGGCCGCCACGGGTGAAGGAGATGTTGCCGATGTCGGTGGCCGAAAAACCGACTTTCAGGATGTACTTGTTGAGATCGTTGCGGATGTTGCCGTCCGTACCGTCGATGGAATAGGTGTAGGTTTCGACGGGGCGGCGCAGTTCGTACACGAAACCGAGGTCCATGCCGAAACCGGGCTTGCCTACGAAGCGGTACTTGAGACCGTCGGCGTCCAGTTCGAAATTGTCAGAGTGGCCGTAGGAAAGATCCGAGTTGATCACATCGATGAAGTCGTCGTTGGGAAACGAAACCTGTGCGTTGCTGGAATAGGCTTGGGCGGAGAAAAGGCCTTGCAGGAGTTTGAAGGTGGCCGCCCCCTTGAGGTAGTGGTTTTTGATCTGGAAGATCTCGCGGCCATAGGTGAAGTTGTAATCGATCCAGCCCATCGCTTGTGCGGAAAGGTTTTGGTTGCTGTAGGTGGTGTTCCAGTAGTCCGGGTAGTCCAACTCGCGATATGCCAGGAACGCCACATTTTCGTTGACGCCTTCCACATTGGCCACCACATTGGCTTTGGCGTGGAAAGCGATGGCGTTTTTGCCGAAGGAAAAAGAGAACGAGGGCAAGTAGGCGCGCACTTGTGCGTGGGCCGTCTTGGCGCGTCCGTTGAGTTTTTCCATCAAATATTTGTCTTGGAAGTCGGGATCTTCCCAAGCACCCTCGGTATCGAGCACCTCGCGGAGTTTCATCGAGATGTAATCGTTGCCGGCGAACACGCTGGCGCCGCCGATGTTGAAATCGAACAGGTAGCGGCTGTCCACGATGTCGGCGGGTTGGAAAGAGACGTTGTGGATCCCCGCGTAGTTGTCGGAATGGTAACCCAAGAAGGATTGCGCATCGGAAACAAATGGAACCAAAAGGATCAGTGCTGCTACAAGAAGGCGGTTCAGAGTGCTCATTTTAGGGAAAAGTTTAGTTTTGCACGAAATTTGCCCGTGAAGGGGCCGCAAAGTTAATTCTTGCTTTGCATACTTTTTTCCCTCATCTTTTTTTTTACCTTTATATGCCATTGATGGTTCGCACCGCAACTTTTTTGATCGCCTTTTTTTCCCTGATCGCCCTGGGCAACGCCCAACAAGTGGACACCGCCGCGGTTTTCAAGGAGGTCGGCCAACTTTTTCTGGAAAAAAAATTCGATGACGGCATCGTCAAGCTCAATACTGTGCTGCAGGCCTATCCCGATCTGCGCGAAGCCCTGTACGCCCGCGGCGCCGCCCACCTGAAAATGCAGCGTTACGAAAAAGCGCAGGCCGATATTTTCAAAGCGCTGCCCCAGTATCCCGATGCTGAAAAAAGATTTGCGCAGGTAGGATGGGCCATCATCCAGTCGGTCACCAAAGAAGAGGAAGCTGCCTACGCCTCGCCGTATTTCGAGGAAGCGGTCCGCCGAAACCCCAATTCTTGTGAGGGCCACCTCGGCAAGGGGATCGCCCTGTACGAACAAAAGCGCTACGCCGAGAGCGTGCCCTGCTTGGAAACCAGCCTGAACATCTGCGGCGAAAACGCCAAGGAAGCGGGCATTTATCTCTGCAACGCCCTGTATCTGGACGGAAAAAAAACGGAGGCAAACCAGACACTCGATCGTTTGTTGGCCAAATACAGCCAGTTCACCGACGGTCTGGTCCTGCGATTGGACTGGCAGAAAAAGGAAAACGAACTGGACAAAGCGCTGGCCACCGCCAACCAGCTCGTGGCCTGGCAGCCCAATGTGGGCAAGTGGTACAGCCAACGCGCGCTGGTGCACGCCCAGATGAAAAACCGCGAAGCCGCCTGCCGCGATGTGCTCAAGGCCGAAGAGCTCGGCGATTACAACGGGGTGATGCAGCTCGGGGCCCAATGCAAACAGACCGCCCCAACCGTGGCTCTCAAAGTCGGTTCGGTACTGGTCTATCAGTACGAATTTTACGGTGATGTGAGCAAGCTCAAGATCAAATTGACCGAATACGGCCCACGGCGCATTGCCTTCGATTGGGAAATGGACGGCGTGGAACCGAAAAAAGGCAGCGTCACTATGTCCGCCGCCGCCCTGGATTCGGCACTCGTGCTGCTGGTGCCGACCACCCTGATCAACGGTGAAAAAACCAACGATCCGAACAAAGCGGCTTTTTTCCTGAGCAACAAAGCGGTCAAGGCCGTCAAAGATTTCCGGGACTGCAACCTCGATACCGGACTCCTGCCGGAGGCCTACGGGAGTATCTCTCCCGGTTCGCACACCGTGCGGATGTCGGGATTTTACCAAGAACTGTCGGTTTTTTCGATCTCGACCAAGCGGTTCGACCAAAACATCTATGTGCTCGACGATCCGCTCGTGCCGCTCGTGGTCAAGATGGAAATGGGTTGGACCCTGGCGCTGGTGGAAGTACAGCCCTGATCGGCGCTCAACCCACCACGGCGATGCACTTCAGCTCGATGGCGATCGGCGTGGGCAGCGAATCGATGCCCACCGTCGTGCGACAGGGCTGGCAATCTTTGAAATACTCGGCGTACACGCGGTTGTAGGTCTGGAAATCCCGCTTCATATCGGTCAAAAACACCGTCACGTCCACAAGGTCTTCCCACTTGGCACCGCTCGCCTCGAGCACCGCCCGGACATTGCGGAACACCGAATGGCACTGGGCCTCGAAATCGAACTCGGCGTAATTCCCGGCCGGGGTCAGTTTCAGTCCGGGGATGCTGTCGTCCTCCGGCGTGCGCGGTCCGATGCCGGACAAAAACAGGAGGTTGCCCACGCGCCGGGCGTGCGGGTAAAGGCCCACGGGCTTGGGCGCTTTGTCGGTGTGGATCATATCGGTCACGATTTGTTGACGCTAATTTAACGGAGACCCCGAGCGGGGCGCGCAAATTTGGCTAATTTTGCGCTGAAAATATACGATTCGGCCCATTGGCCTACTCTTCCTCCCTTTTAGCCCCGAACCTTATGGAAAACAGCCAATACCGTGTGCTGGTCGTGGACGACGAAGACGATATCCTCGAATTTGTCCGATACAACCTCGAAAAGGAGGGGTACCGCATCGAAACGGCATCCAACGGCAAGGAGGCCATCCGATTGGCCAAACAATCCAAACCGCACCTGATCCTGCTCGACATCATGATGCCCGAGATGGACGGCGTGGAGGTCTGCCGCGAACTGCGGGCCGATCGCGAGTTCAACGCTACACTGATCGCCTTCCTGACGGCCCGCAGCGAAGACTACTCGCAGATCGCAGGGTTCGATGTGGGCGGCGACGACTACATCACCAAGCCGATACGCCCCCGCGTGCTGACCGGTCGGGTGGCGGCCCTATTGCGCCGCACGCCCAACGCCGCCGAAAGCCCCGCCCCGGAAAACGGGTCAGTGATCGCAGTAAAAGATCTGCGCATCGATCGCGAAAAAATGCTGGTGCTCCGCGGCGACGAAACCATCGCCTTGGCCAAAAAGGAATTTGAGCTGCTCTGGCTATTGGCCTCCAAACCCGGCAAGGTGTTCGGCCGAGAAGAAATCTTCAAGATCGTTTGGGGCGAAGAGGTCATCGTCGGCAACCGGACCATCGACGTGCACATCCGCAAATTACGTGAAAAGGTGGGCGAACAGTACATTTCCACTTTCAAAGGCATCGGCTACAAGTTCGAGGCCTGAGGCCCTCCAATAAGCTCCTGTTTTGCTGTTCGCGCCCAAAAATCCGACCCCGAAAAGATTGGCCGCTGTTACCTCGGCCAACATCGCCCTACAATTATGGGCTTTGCTTTTCGTTACCAAACTGCTGTTCGCCCAAAGCCTGCACTGGGGCATGGTCGTGGTTGTGCCGGCACTTGTTTTTTTCTTGGCCAATTCGGCCGTTTCCGAGGCACTCGAGAGATTTATATACAGAAAAATAAAACTGATCTACAAGACCATTCACCGACAAAAGACTACCTCTGCACACAGCCACAGCAAGGTGGACCTGCGCACGCACATGATCGACGAGGTGGAGCGCGAGGTGCGCGAATGGGCCACCGACCGAAGTGCCGAGATCGAAAATCTCAAACAATTGGAGGCGTACCGCCGCGATTTCATCGGCAATGTGTCGCACGAGCTCAAAACGCCGATCTTCAATATCCAGGGCTACCTATACACGCTCTTGGAAGGGGGGATCGACGACGAAAAGATCAGAATGCCCTACCTGCAAAAGGCCGCCGACAATGTGGACCGGTTGGAGCGCATCGTGGAAGACCTCACGACCATCGCCAAGCTCGAAGAAGGGGCCTTGAAATTGGAATGGGGGCGTTTCGATCTCGTGGAACTGGTGGTGGAAGTTTTCGATGATTTGTCCCTCATGGCCGGAGAGCACGGCGTCCGGCTGGGCATCAAGGAGGGACAGCCCAAGGCCGTCCCGGTGCGCGCAGACCGTGAAAGGATCCGACAGGTGCTGACCAACCTCGTGACCAACTCCATCAAATACGGCAACCCGGGCGGACGAACCCTGATCGGGTTCTACGATCTGGAAACGGCGGTACTGGTAGAGGTTTCGGACGACGGCAGGGGCATCGCCGAGGAACATCTGCCCCGCTTGTTCGAACGGTTTTACCGGGTGGATTACGGTCGTTCGCGGGATGCGGGCGGAACCGGCCTCGGGCTGTCCATCGTCAAGCATATCTTGGAGGCGCACCACCAGACCATCCACGTCCGCAGCACGGCCGGCATGGGTTCGACCTTCAGTTTTACCCTCGAAAAAGCATAGTCCGAACGATCAGATGATTTCCTCTTCCCATTCCACGGCCTCTGGATAACGGCGGCGGAAAAGCGACTCGGTATCCTCGCGCATGGCCTTGAAGCGGGCTTCCACGGTTTCGAAAAAAGCCTCGTCCAGCATGTTTTTCACATCTTCGAAACCGGAAATCTCCTCGGAAAGGGAAAAGCGGTAGGCCTGTTCGTACATCCCGGCCTCGAATTTCAGGGTGAGGCGGTGTTCCATTTTGAACACGGTGATCTTGTACCGTTGGTGGGGAATTTCTCCGATGATGCGCATGGCGGGGCGGCGGATGTTTTGGAGGAAAAGGGATCATTCCGGCGTTAGGCCCAGTTTTTCCCGCATTTCCCGGATGGACTGCTGGACAAGGGCCATGGTCTGAAAAAACGACTCTCGCTGCCGCGGCGGTATTTTGGCGTACAGGATCTCATTGAAATCGGCGATGATGGCGTTGGCAGTCTTGCGGGCCTTGACACCTTCTTCGGTCAAAAAGATCAGCACCTCGCGCTTGTCGCCTTTTTCCCGGCGGCGCACGATGTAGTTTTTTTCTTCGAGGGTCTTCAAGATGCGGGAAAGGCTGTTGGCCTGCATGCCCATTTTGGGGCCGAGCTTGGTGGGGTTCGCCCCGCTCTTGGGGATGTTGATCAGTATGAAAGCCATGGATACGGTCAGCCCGTGGGACTCGGCTATTTCGTTGTACATCCTCGAAACGCCTAGCCACCCGGAGCGCAGATGGAAGTCCAGCGCCTCTTCGTGCGAGAGCGATATGTTCGTGTTGGCGATGGATTTTTTGGGCATTTTTTTACGGAAAAAAATAAAATTTTCAGTCTCTGTCTTTTTTGTCGCGTCCCGCCACGACGACCACGATTTCGCCTTTCACTTCGGGCCGTGCCGCAAATTCGGCCTGCAGCTCGGCCAAAGTTCCGCGGCGGGTTTCTTCGAAGCGCTTGGTCAGTTCGCGGCTCACCGAGGCGCGCCGATCTGTCCCGCAATGGGCCGAAAGTTCTTCGAGGCAGCGGACGAGGCGATGGGGCGATTCGTACAGGACGAAGGTCGTTTCCAGTGCGGCCAGATATTTCAGACGGGTCTGCCTTCCTTTTTTGTGGGGCAAAAAACCTTCGAAACAAAAGGCGTCGCAGGGGAGGCCCGAACCGACCAGGGCGGGCACGAAAGCGGTGGCGCCGGGGAGGCATTCCACCGGCACGCCCTCCCGAACGCAGGCGCGGACGAGCAAAAAGCCCGGGTCGGATATACCCGGCGTGCCGGCATCCGAGACCAATGCCATGTCGGCCCCCGAACGGAGCTCGTCGAGCATCGGACCGCTCAGGGCGTGCTCGTTGTGGGCGTGAAAGGAACGCATCGGCGTATCGATGCCATAGTGGTCGAGCAGTTTGCGGGTGGTGCGTGTGTCCTCGGCCAAGATCAGGCGCGCTTCTTTGAGCACGCGCAGGGCGCGAAGCGTTATGTCCTCGAGGTTGCCGATGGGCGTGGGCACCAGGTAGAGCATCAGGCGGGTTTCACGGAGAAAGAAAAGTGCTCCATGACGGGGTTGGCCAACAACTGCTTGCAGGCGGTCTCCACGATTTGCCGGGCCGCGGCTTCGTCGGCCGCTTCCAGCACAAGGCGCAGATGCTTGCCGACGCGCACATCCCCGACCCCGGAAAGACCGAGCTGGCCGAGGGCTTGTTTGACGGCTTTCCCCTGCGGGTCCAGCAGCTCTTTCAGCGGCATCACGTCGATTTCGGCTACGAATTGCATGTTCGATGCGTTGGAACGGGCCGTGGCCCGCGGGTGATCAGATCTTGGAGAGTTCGTTTTTCAAGAAGTCGATGGCCTTTACCTCCACTGCGTCCACTCCGCGGAGTTCGGAGAGGTACCACGAGATCCAATCGCCGAGGTGGACGAAGTACAGAGAGCGCTCCACGTGGTTGTCGCCTTTGGACCAGACCTCCATCAGGGCATCGGCGTACTGCTCGAAGGCATCCTTGCAGATGTCGATCCGGGCCTGGTTGCGCACATAATCGTCGCGGTGGCGGAAGACCAGCACGGCGAAATGGCCGTTCTGGGCGCGCCAGCCAACGAGTTCGTTGTGGCACATTTCGGGGAAAACATGGTGCCAGCAGAGTACCTTGCCGTTTTCGTTGAGCTGCTGGCGCAGGCGCACCACGGCGGATTCGGAACGATCCGTCGAATACAGGATGGCGGTCTTGCCGTTGATCCCGTTGGCCAAGGCGCGGGCCCGCTGACGGATGTCGTCCTGTTCGGTCTTGAGGAAGGAAACGGATGCCACCACTTCACGGATGGCGCGGTCGGAGATCAGTCCGAAACCGTGCATCACGAAAAGCTGTTGCACAAAGGAATAGCCCAAGCAGGCCCTCGGAGAAGGCTTGCCTGCGGGCAGGGCGATGTGGTCGAGGCCCAATTCGAGCGCCTTGGCGAGCAGTTTGCCGCCGGAGGCAATCACCACGATCTTGGCCTTGCGGGAAAGTGCCTCTTCGAAACATTCGATCGTTTCTTCGGTGTTGCCCGAGTAAGACGAGCAGATCACCAGGGTATCTTCGCCCACGAAGGCGGGAAGACTATATCCCTTGGCCACCAAGAAGGGGAGCTTGCATTCGTCGCCGGCGAACTCGAGGCAAAAATTGGCGCCGATGCCCGAACCTCCCATGCCGGCCACCACCACATTGCGGAGCGGGCGGGCTGGTGCGGTGAATCGGGCCTTGCGGCCGATTTCAAGGGCTTCCACGAGCTGATCGGGAAATTCGAGGATCATTTGGTCCATCATGACGGTTTGGCTTTTGGTATAAAAATTTGACTGTTATAGCTGCCGGGAAGGGCGGAGGCAAATTTTTTTTTAAAAAAATAGAAAAAAAGAGGTCAAAAAAGGTGTTCACAGACATTAAGGTCTGCGAGACGGCCGCAAAAATAATGCTTCTGGCCTTGCGCAGTTCGCGACGGACCAAAATTCCCCTTTCTTTTTTTGACCTTCCAAACTCAAAAAATGTCCAAAAACATGACTATCGGCACAAAAGGCGAACAAATGGCTGCCGAGCACCTGCTTTCGCAGGGCTACGAACTCCTCGCCCGGAACTGGCGTTGGGGCAAAGCCGAAATGGACATCGTGGCCCGGATCGAACAAACGGTGGCCTTCGTGGAGGTCAAAACGCGCAGCAGCGTGCGGTACGGTTTTCCCGACGAATCCGTCGGGCCCAAAAAAGAACGCCTGATGATCGAGGCCGCCGGACAATTCCTGTATCTGATGGACTGGCAGGGGGAGTTCCGTTTCGACGTGATCGCCATTGTACTGGGGCCGGAGCCACGGTTGGTGCATTATCCGGACGCTTTTTTCCCGTTTTATTGTGAGCCGGAAAGGGATTTCGGAGAAGATGATTCGTATTGATCAATACTCGACTTGACGGCTTTGATAAGGCGTTGAAGTTGGTCTCGATATGTTATCGCATCATTTGATTGATTTTATTTTGCCATTCGTCTTCGTACACGACTTGGAATTCAAATTTCTGGTCGGGAAATTCTTCGAACAAGTCGTTCCATGCTCTTTTGGCTCCCAATTCGTTGCAAAGGGCAAAAACATTTTTTTTGTAAAGAGTGTCTTCGTTTTCTTTCAGATGAACGCCTTTGGTCTCCAAAACAAATACGGTTTCATATTCGTCGGGTTGCGCCTTGACGGCCTTTGCGGTGATGAAGTCGGGATAAATCTTGTTTCGCAGCCAGCCTTGTATGTGGAAATCCTTTCTCACTCGGTTGCGATACCACCAAAGCAGCTGCTCCTGTTCGTCCAGGTAAATGGCCACTGCTTTTTCCGTGTCGTTCAGATCTTCTTCGGGTACGTAATCGAACAGGGATTTTTGAATGGGTGAATTATCGGAGCGTACCAATTGACGGTTGCTCTTGACTTGGATGTGTGCCGGCAAGAAGTGGTGGCCTTTTTCTTGGATCAGAAAAAAACAGAGCTTTTGTTCGTCCAACAGTTTTCGGAAGACGTCCTCGGCCAACCGATTTTTTTCTTTTTCCAATATCTTTTTCAACTCCTCGATGATAAAGACAAAGTTGGACGAAAGTACTTCCTTGTCGTATCGGCCGGAAAGTATTTGTAGGGCCTTTTTACCCAATTCAAAAGCCACCCATGGATTGGGGACCACATCGCTCAACTGTCTGGCCAAGAAGGCTTCGTTCAGTTCCAAGGTTCCTTGGGTTTCCAATCTTCCGGTTTCTTGCAGCAGTTCTTTTTCTTCTCTACTCAGCCCCAAGGTCAATTCTTGTTCTTTGGTTTGTTTGCTGCTCAGGATTCTTTCGCCCATTTCTTGAATGTCAATTCGTGCCCAATCTATGCCGTTCAAAATATCGGTTTCAAAAATGATGTCTCGCCAACTGTCCTTTTCTTGTATGACGAATTTTGGAAGATATATTTTTCCTTCGAATTTTTTGAAACCGGGGCGATAAGAGGTTTCTTTATCTTTCAAATGTAAGCTGCCGTTGCCCCCCTCATCACTCACCAAACGGCCCGCCAAATCACCCAAGCCCTCGCTTTCCAGACCATTTTTGATTTCTCTTACCAGGGTCGCTGCATTGGGCTTGTAGGTGTAGATGTAGCACTCGTCCAGTTCCTTGACTTGGGTTTTTCGGGCGTATGGCTGCCTCAAAATCCTACCGACCAATTGCGTGATACCGGTTGCCGATTGCGGGTTGGTCAATATGCAAAGCAGGTATGCGAATGAACAGTCCCATCCTTCCTGCAATGCTTGCTTGGTAATGATATAGCGTATTTCGCAATTTTTTGCAAGCAGGTCGATCCCTTCGATATCGTCTTTTTCGCTGCTTTTGATGGCAATGTGCGATTCTGGGACATTGCATCTTTTGATGAGGTATTCTTTTGCGTCTTCCGCATGTATGAAATCCGTTCCCCTTTGATCTTTGCCGGTGCGCTCTACTTGTATCAGGCAGATGGGACGAATATGCTCACCAGTATTCTCTTCGTATTCTTTGGCTTTCCGCTCCAATTCGTTTCGCTTTTCAAAACTTGCCAGCAAAGTGTTCTTCCATTCCAAACTGGATTTGTTGATCAAGTGGATGTCCAGTTTGATCATTTCTTCTTCGTGCAATTCCCGACCGCTGATCTTTACCAGTTCGTTGCTCTGGGGAGGAGGCGTGGCCGAAAGTTCCAATATGAAACTGGGATTGAAATTCTTGACGGTGTTTCGGGCGAGTTCTCCAAAGGCACGGTGCCCTTCGTCGATGACGATGAGGGGCCTCAACACTTTCAGGGCATTTCCCAGCGAAGTTTTGATCTGTCTGCGACCTTCGAAAAAATTGGCGGCCCCTTCCTGGCCAAAGCAGTCGAGATTAGGAAAATATCTCAGCAATTCGTCTTGCGCCGGATAGTTGTCTTCCGCCGGAAAAAAATCGGTAAACCCGCCGGCATCTTGAAAAACCTTCAGCGTTTCTTTGTTTTGTCGGTTTGCCGAAGGCAACATCAGCATCAACACCACCAGATTTTCTTCGACGTCCAAACGGTTGAACATCTCGGTTTTTTCTTTGATCAACGTTTTGCCGCCACTCGAAATATCCAACAACTGACGATAGGGATGCATACGGTCTTTCAAGGCCTGTATGGTTTGCCTGTATATCTGGGTCGAGGGAACAATCCAAAGCACCAGCCCGGTTTGCTTTTTGAGATACGATTTTTGGATGATATCGATGCTGTGACATGCCAACAGTGTTTTTCCGCCACCGGTTGGTACCTTCAGATATATGTCCGGCAACGGTTGTCCTAGCCCATTCGTCTTGCTGTGGTAGATGGCCCGTTGGGTGGCATCCGCAAAAGCTCTTTTCGGGAAATCATAGTCGCGTGCCAAATCCGGGTCTATCTCCAAAGCCTTTTCGTATTTGGCTCTGTAGTCGCTCAACGCACGCAGGTACTCTTTGAGTGTGCGAAGAACTTTCTCTTGATAGTGTTTTAGGCGCATGGACCGTTGATTGAGTTGATTGCGTTGATGGCGTTGATTTTTTTTTGATTTTTTTGATTTATTTGATTGGTTGGTTAGGGGGATTAAGTGGGGGGATGATTGCGTAAAGTTATTGACTGGATCTGATGTACGGGAGTGGATGGGTCAGATATTTGCTTGGGGGCTAGGTGTGTTTGAGGGAGGCATCGGTTTTTGTTGGAGGAGTTGCCTGGCCAATTTGTGCTCGTTTGTGATCCTTTTGAACTCAAGGCTTTTGGATCCGAAATTGATCAGCAGTCCTGTTTCCAATTTATAGGCCTCCAAATAATTCAATGCCTGCGCGAGGTGGGCATCGTCTAGCTTGGCTACGGCTTTCAACTCGACCATGATCATGCTTTCAACCAAAAAATCAACCCTCCGCTTACCCACCTCTATTCCCTCGTAATAAATGGCCATTTCAAGCTCCCTCGAAAATCCCAATCCCTGCCTGCCCAACTCAATGGCCAAACACCGCTGATAAATCACCTCCGGAAATCCACCGCCCAACGCTGTATGAACCCTCATCGCACAACCAATGATTTTTCCCGTCCATTCGGAATACCTGTACCGTTCATTCACGATTTTTTTCATAATAAAAGTTTTAAAAGTGAAAAAATCAAAAACCAATCAAAAACCAATCAAAAACAAAAAATCAACGAAATCAAATAATCATCTCAATCAACGATCCTGTGGATTTCATAAGGCAACTGGCAGAAATCAATTCTATACTCCAGCAGAGTGTAATCGTCTACGTATTTGGCCGGGGCAAAAACCAACCGTTGCCTGCCCGTGAATTTCGGCATGCCCCGAACAGCATTCAGCGTCAAGGCGTGCTGCTTCAGCCAGTCTAAATCGGGCTCATACAACATATACAGTTCGTAATGCTCGGTACCACCAATGTAGTTCGTTTCTCGGCGCAGATCGGCCAAGTTGAATTCTTGTCCAGTAGCGGTGAAAAAAATATAACGGGCCAACTCTTCATAGCTCGGCAGGTTCTCCCCCCTAAGCAAACTCTCCATCTCAATGGCCGGTCCCAAGGTGAAATAACTGAAAGTGCCCCCGGTGCCCCTCCTAAGCGCTTCACTCTTGGCGCCCGAAACTCCCGTAATAACTCTGCGAACCCGCTCGGCCGTGATGGTGTTGGCATAATCCTCCTGCTCCACCAAAATAAACCTCCTGTTCCCACCGTCCTCTCTGTTCAACTCCATGACCGCCTGCGCTGTAGTGCCCGATCCTGCAAATGAATCAAGAACGATGGAGTCTTTGTCGGTGGCGATTTGAAGAATTCGTGTAATCAGTCTAACTGGTTTAGGTGTGTCAAAAGTTGTAGCATTTCCAAAAATTGAAATAACTTCTTTTTTTGCTTCTTGGTTATGACCTGCTTCTTGGTTTGTCCACCAAGTCCAAGGCGTACTGCCCTCCCTTTCATTCAAGTATGTTTTTCTTCGAGGCATACCTTTTCCGTCATTGCCGAACCACATTCGTCCTTCTTTAAGCAATCTTTGGTAAACTTCTTCAACATTTTTCCAACACCTCCCATTGGGAGGATAATACTTTACACCCGCAGGAGTAACAATTTCATACATTTGATTTGGCCTAAACCCTTGTGCAGTAAAATCAGAAGATACCCACGGACCAAGTTTATCATTATCGGGATTCTTAAATTGTGAAATTTGTTCCTCGGACATTTCAAGTTTTCTAAGCGTGTCGTAAAAAAGGTCATAATTTTTTGCATATGAAACCACAAATTCGTGACCCGCGCCTACAACGACTCTATTGTCAGGGGACGTACGATTTTGCCACATGATATTTGCCACAAAATTATCGCCGCCGAAAATCTCATCGAGCAACAATCTCAGGGTGTGCTGTTCGTGATCGTCTATTGATACAAATATGGCGCCGTCTTCGCTCAACAGTTCGCGGAGCAATTTCAGGCGGGGCATCATCATGCAGAGCCATTTGTCGTGTCTGGTCAGGTCTTCTTTGTCCACCACGTTGCCCAGCCATTCTTTGAGCATGGGGCTGTTCACATTGTCGTTGTACACCCAATTTTCGTTGCCGGTATTGTAGGGCGGATCAATGTAGATGCACTTGACCCGACCCGCATAGGTGGGCAGCAGCGCTTTGAGGGCCTTGAGATTGTCGCCCTGAACGATCAGATTGTCGTGCAAAGAGAGGCGATCGGTCAAACTCCATTCTTTTTGGGGCACCAGTTGGTGGTGGTTCACCGAAAGGTGGTGGTTTTGAACGAAGGTTTTGCCTTTGAATTGAAGTGTCGGCATGGTTCGTTATTTCAAGGGGTAGGGGTGGTACAATATGGTGGAGGCAGAGTGATTTCTGAAGTCGGCTAACCGACTTTGTAGGGCGGCGTTCTAAAGTTGCCTTAAACGTTAGTGGATACAAATATAGCCAAAATGTTTTAATATTTATTTTTTTCGAAAAAAAGAAAAAAATTGGCCGAAGTCCGTGCCCGCTTAAAAAAAAATCCCGCCCCATCATAGGGGCGGGATTTTCTAGCATCCGTTCGCGCAGCGTCAACGGGCGATCAGCACGGGCACGGTGCGCACCTGTTGGTCAGAGACGAGGCGCACGACAAAGGTGCCGTTGCCGAGGCCGGTCAAATCGAAAATCAGGGCGGTTTGGCCATTGGCCGTGCGACGGGCCACTTGGCGGCCTTGGGCATCGAAAACGAACGCCGTGCCGGTGAAGGGGTGTTCCGTTTCGACCGTGAAAAGGCCGGAGGCGGGATTGGGGAAAACCCGCAGGGCATATGTTCCGGCTTCGTTCAATCCCACGCCGGTGATGTTGATCGGATCGGATTCCGCCGTACAGCCGTTGGCGTCCGTGACGACGACCGTGTAAGCGCCGTTTTGGACAGCGGTGATAGACTGGCCGTTTGCGCCGGCGATCAGTTGACCGTTGAAATACCATTCGTATTGGGCAAAACTGCCCGATATCGTCAGTACAAAGTTGGATTCGGTGACGATGGGCGTCGGGGCGGGGAAGACTTCCACGGTTGCATCCGTATCATCGGAGCAGCCGGCCACATTGGTCACGGTCACCGAATAATCGGTTGTGCCAAGAGGCGAAACAGAAATGTCGGCAGTGGTCTCGCCATTCGACCACAGGTAGCTAGAACCGCCGGTGGCCGTCAAAATGGCCAAGTCGCCGCTGCAGATTTCCGTGGGGCCATTGATTTCGGCGATGGGCGAGGGGAGAACCGTCACATTGATGTCTGCGGAGGCCGTGCACCCGTTGGGGGCGGTGACCGTGACCCAGAAAAGGTTGGTGTTGGTCGTTCCGACCGTTACCGAGGCGGTGGTTTCGCCGGTGCCCCAGAGGTAGGAGCCGCCGCCGTTGGCGGTCAGTTGGGTGCTGTCGCCGTCGCAGAAGGTCGTGATTCCGGTAATACCGGCGGTCGGGTTGGCATTGACCGTCACGCTGACGGAAGCCGAAGCGGTGCAGTTGCCCGGATAGGTGACGGTCACCGACAGGTTTTCGTCGGTGGCGGGCGCAATGGAAATGCTCTGGTTGGTTTCGCCGTTCGACCATTGGTAGGCGTCGGCGCCGGAAGCCGTCAAAACGGTGCCGTTGCCCGCGCAAACGGAGGCAGTGCCCGTGATCGTGGCGGTGGGATTGTTGGTCACATCCACCGTTTGGGCAGCGGAAGCGCTGCAGCCGGTGTTCGAGTCGGTGACCGTGACGGAGTATACGGTCGTCGCGGCCGGGGCGATGGAAATGGCTGCGATGGTTTCGCCGCCGTCCCAAAGGTAAGTGTCGCCGCCGGCAGCGGTGAGGATGCTCGAAGCGCCGGTACAAAGGGCTGCGGGGCCGGAAACGGAAACGGTCGGGTTGGGCAATACACCGACGGTCTGCGCGGCGGAGGCCGTACAACCAGAAGCGTCGGTCACCGTCACGGAGTAGGAGGTCTGTGCGAGGGGGGCCACGGAAATGGTGGCCGTCGTAGCACCCTGCGACCACACAAAACCGTTGCCGGGCTGTGAAGTGGCGGTCAGTGAAACGGCGGTGCCCGCACATTCATCGGCGGGGGCGTTGATCGAAAGGGACGGGACTGGCAGCACATCTACGGTAACATCCGCCGAAGCGGTGCAGCCCGCTGCGTCGGTACCCGTTACGGAGTAGGTGGTCTGAACTGTTGGGGAGACAGCCGTACCAGCTCCGGAAGCGCCGGTTGACCACAGGTAATCCACCGCGCCATTGGCAGCCAGTGCGGCGCTCGTGCCGTCGCAGATCTCGGTGGGCCCGAGGGCCGTGACCGCCGGAGCAGTGCCGAGGCCGACCACGATCGACTCGGAAGCCACGCAGCCGTTGGCGGCGGTGACCGTCACCGAAAAGGTGTCGGAAGGCAGTGCGGTCAAGTCTTCGGTCGTTTCTCCGTTGCTCCAGTTAAAGACATAAGGTGCCGTGCCGCTCAAAAGGGCGAGATCGGCGGAGCCGTTCGCGAGGCCCGGACAACTGTTGGTCGAACTCAGCGAAACCTGTAGGTTGTTGGGCACGGGGTTGGCAGAACCGGGCGTCAAGGTCGCCGGACAGATCGTGGTCAGATCGAGGGCGGAGGTGTCGATGAAGCGGGTATTGAAAGAATCCAAAGGAAACGGGCCGGGCGCAGTGCCGAACACATTGGTGGCTGCCCATTGGCCGTTCACGCGCAAAAGCGCCTCGATCAAAAACGACATGCCGGGGAAAACCGGAAAGCCGAGATCGTCGGCATAGACATTGTACACGCCGGTGAGCAGTTCAAAGGCCACAGCGTCGTACACGCCCGTCCAGGGTTGTAGGTCGAGGGTTCCGTTGTTGTCGGTGTCGAGATCCGTGCCCACGGTGCCCGAAAAATCCGACACGAGCAGATAGGTATTGCATCCGTTCTCGATGTCGGGCACGAAATCCTGCACCAACACCGAGGTTTGGGCGTTGGGCGGCGGCAGGAGCACCGTGGCCGCGTCGCGCTGGAGGAACAGGCCGTTGGCGCCGATGGTGTTGCCTGTGAGGTTGACGGCTTGATCCACCACACCGGCGTTGGCCGCGTCGCCTTCGATGACCACCAGCCACACATTGGTGAGCGCTGAATTCGGCGGACCGGCGATTTCCACGAACTCATTGCCGTTGTCGGTGCCGGGCGGGTTGAAGAATATTTCGTTGAACTGGATCTGAGCGTTCAGCGCCAGGGATCCGAAAAGAACGGCCATCACGGCCATAGAGTAGCGAAGGGGCTTCATGAGAGGGGCTTGGTTAGAGTGGAATATTTTGCGGCGCAAATATCCGAAGATCTCCGGCAAATCTATTGCCTTAACGGTAAATTAACCTTGGCCCTTCCGTTGTCCTACAGGTTGCCGTAACGGTAGATGGGAAGCATTTCTCCTCCGTTGGGTTCGACTTCGCTGAGTACTTTGATCAGGCCGTCGTGGAGATCGTACACCCAACCGTGCAGGTATGGATATCCGTTGTTTTTCCAGGAGGTCTGCACGATGGATGTCTCGGCCAAGTTGAGCACCTGCTCCACCACGTTGAGTTCGATCAACCGCTTGGTCTTTTCGTTTTCGTCCGTGATCGCATCGAGTTCCGATTGGTGAAACCGATAAACGTCTTTGATGTGCCGGAGCCATTTGTTGATCAGGCCCAGCGAGTTGTTGGACAACGCCGCTTTCACCCCGCCGCAGCCGTAATGGCCGCACACGATGATGTGTTTGACTTGGAGCACTTCCACGGCGTACTGCAGGACACTCAACAGGTTGAGGTCGGTATGGATCACGAGGTTCGCCACGTTGCGGTGGATAAATATCTCGCCGGGCTGGGTCTGCGTGATCTCGTTGGGCGGCACCCGGCTGTCCGAACAACCGATCCACAGAAATTCCGGTCGCTGGATATCCACCAATCGCTTGAAGTAATCGGGATCGTCTTGGACTTTGGATTGGGCCCAGGCTTTGTTTTCCAGCAGGAGTCGTTGATAGTGTTTCATGTGCAGGTTGGATAAATGTATCAGGAGGGTTTGTTGGCGAGGGACGGGAACAGGTGTTGTTGAGAGGGGCTATGCTTGATCTCCACCGAAATGTTCTTGAAAGGGGCGACCTCGACGAAATCGTTGACCGTTTCTATCACGTCCAGATCGATGAAGTTCACTTGGCCGAGGTCGAGGATCACCTCGGAGTCTTCGGGGATCTGTTCCAATACGGCGCGCACTTCGGATTTGTGCATGAACGAAAGGTCCTTGCGGAATCGGATCAGATGGCGATTGCCGTCTTTGACTTGTACGACGGCAGATTTGAAGTTGCTGCGGACGATGAACAAGGTGCCGACCACCAGGCCGATGCAAATACCCACCAAC